>NZ_JBNXUM010000036.1:0-72127 GCF_050563545.1 Falsiroseomonas sp. HW251 | reverse complement strand
ACTGGTCGGCGCGGTGCCCGTGCTGCTCGGCGTGGCGGTCGCGACCTTTTTCCTCGTCCGCCTCTCTGGCGATCCCACCGACATGATCCTGCCGCCGACCACGCCGGAGGAAGTGCGGTTGGAGTTCCGGGTGCGCCACGGGCTCGACCGGCCGATCTGGGAGCAGTTCTTCATCTGGATGGGCCATCTGCTGCAGGGCGATTTCGGCGAGTCAATCCGCTTCGGCCAGCCAGCCGGCGAACTCGTCTGGGAACGCGCCGGCGCAACGCTCGAACTCGCCTTTGCGACGCTGGTGATCGCGCTGGTCGTCGGCATTCCTGCCGGCGTCGCCGCGGCGCGGGCACGCGGGACGGCGGCGGATGCGATCCTGCGAGTGCTGACACTGCTCGGCCAGGCGGTGCCGTCCTTCTATCTCGGCGTCGTCGGTATCGCGATCTTCTCGATCTGGCTGCGCTGGCTACCCTCCGGCGGACGCGAGGGGATCGAGAACCTGATCCTGCCGGCCAGCACACTCGCGGTCTATTTCTTCGCCATCATCGCGCGGGTCACGCGGTCCTGCATGCTCGACGTGCTGAACCAGGACTACATCCGCACCGCGCGCGCCAAGGGACTGCCGGTGCACAGCATCGTCTGGGTGCATGCGCTGCGCAACGCGCTGCTGCCGGTCATCACCGTCGTCGGGCTGCAGACCGGCTTCCTGCTGGGCGGCGTTGTCGTGACGGAGACTGTCTTCTCCTGGCCCGGCGTGGGGCGCCTGGCGATCCAGGCGATCTATGCGCGCGACTTTCCCGTGGTGCAGGCGGTGGTTGTCACCTTCGCCGCTGCCTTCGTCCTGGTGAACCTCATCGTTGACCTCCTCTATGCCGTCCTCGACCCCAGAGTCCGCCTCGGCTAGTCCCGGTCGCACGCTGCTCGAGCGGCTGTTGCGGCGCTGGACGGCGCGATTCAGCCTGCTCGTGCTGGCGATCGGGCTGGTCTGCGCGGTGATGCCGGATGTCGTCGCATCACTCGATCCATATGACCAGGACCTGTTGATGCGCCTGCTGCCGCCTGCCTGGGTCGAGGGCGGCGATCCCATGCATCTGCTTGGCACCGACCATCTGGGACGCGACCTGCTGTCGCGCATCGTGCATGGCGCGCGGGTCACGCTCTTCGTCGCCGTGCTGGCGGTGCTCGGCGCCGCCCTGGTCGGGATCGCGGCGGGGCTTGCGGCGGGCCACTACGGCGGCCGGGTCGACAGCGTGATCATGCGCTTGGCCGACGTGCAGCTTGCCTTCCCGGTCGTGCTGCTGGTGATCGTTGTCGCCGCGGTGGTCGGGCCGTCGGTTCTGAACCTGGTCGCCATCCTGGCGCTGTCGGGCTGGCCGCGCTTCGCGCGCATCGTGCGCGGTTCGGTGCTGACGGTGCGTGAACTCGGCTACGTCGAGGCTGGGCGCGCGGCCGGGTCGAGCGATACGATGCTGATGCTGCGCCACATCCTGCCGAACGTGGCCTCGCCGATCATCGTTTATGCAAGCTTCGAACTGGCCCGCATGATTCTCCTGGAGGCGACGATGAGCTTCCTGGGCCTCGGCGTGCAGCCGCCGACACCCACCTGGGGCGGGATGATTAATGATGGGCGGGGCTATCTACACCTGTCGCTGGGCGCATCGCTGTTGCCAGGGCTGGCGATCGCGCTGACGATCCTGGCCTGCAACCTGCTCGGGGACGACCTGCGCGACGCGCTGGATCCGCGGATGGAACTGGAGACGCGCTAGAGGCGTGACTGCGATTTGCGGAGAGGGCGCTGCACCTCCAAGCAGAAACTCGCTTAGCCGTGCGTGACGCTGACCTGCACCCGCGCCGACGTCACCATCTTGACACTGTCGTTCTTGACGGCCACGAACAGCGGCCGGCCAGTCCGCCGACTAGCGCGCAACGACGACGGCATCCAAGGCGCATTCGACCGCGACACCGACGAACATGCGCAGCATTCCGAGCTGCGGCGTTGCTTCTTGTCTACGTACCGCCGGTTCGAATCCCACCCCATCCGCCACTCCCGGCCTGGAACTAGCTGATATTTCTTCCATTATTTGGCTCGAACCGGCGGCAGCCCCAACGATTGGCCCAACAGCTTGACTGAGGACCAGTGCGAGGTCGCGGCCGGCGCGATCCGGCATCACGCCGCGCTGGCGGTGCCCGTCAGGGCGCGAAGACGGTGAAGACGTAGGCCGCCAGCAGCACGAGATGCACGATGCCGGACAGCAGGTTCGTCCGCCCTGTCCCGTAGGTGATGATCGCCACGACGAAGCCGAGTGCCATCAGCACGCTGGCGCCGGCGAAGATGCCGAGTTCGAGCGGGCGATGACCACGCCGACGACCGCGAAGGGCGCGCCGGGCGCCGCCACCCCCAGCGCCGGTGCCAGGCTCTTCGCCAGCAGCACGACGGACAGCAGCGCCACCGACAGACAGGGCCGAGCGCATTTAACGCCATGCGCCCGCTTGGCCGCGTATGACCCGCGTCGTCCTCCTCGGCGATCGGCAGGAAGTAGGCCCGGTGCCAGTTGGTCTGGATGAAGTGGAAGGCGGTGTAGAGGCCGAGGCGGGCGGCCAAGACGAAGGCGAGTTGGACCGGCGAGTAGACGGGACTGGGCGCCGAGACCAGGACGGTCGGCAGCACCAGGACCATCACCGCCGCATCAGGGTCCGTCCGGGCGCTAGCCATAGGTGAGTGAAGGACCGGCGTGCTCTTCGCATTACGCTGCACGACCACTTCGTCGTCGAGAACGGCGAGGTCTTCGGCTTCCGGCGGGGCGGAATCGGTCCGCGCGGCAGCCAGACGTCCACGGCCTGTGGATGCGGACGCACTCTAGGCAGCGCTGCGCCAGGGCAGTCGGCGCTCCACGCCGGCCGATGCCGACGCTGCGACTAAGCAAACAAAAAGGCCCCCCACCTCATCGGGTGGAGGGCCTTGCTCGTTTCGTCTAGAATTCAATGCTTCTGCTTGCGACCGCTCGCAGCTGCTGAAGCACCGCTTCAAACTGCGCCGTCATTCGGACCTCTGCTGCGCGCAGTGCAACGACAGTATGGGCCAGTAGCTCACTGGCGCTCGTCCAGCTTGCCGCAACCTCCCGCGTCGTCATGCCGGCTCCCGCCGACAGTGCGCGTTGCGCCTCGGCTTCGTGGAGCCGAAGTACCTGCTCGAGCTGGAGCAGGACAGCGCGGAGGTCCTCACAAGCAAAGATTATATCCAATTGGTCAGCGCGCGCGGGCGCGCCGAGGGCTCCGGTGTCTTCGGTCATGATCTTCATCCTGTTGTGAGTTTCGGCATTGGCGAGCGCGAAGTCGCGCTGCCGCCCAGCGCCGATTAACAAAAAAGCTGGGCACAAGATATTTGGTGTTATATCGAAACAGTACAACCAGAGACGCTTCATTACTCATAGCTATGCTCGCTCCTTGTTCTGGGTCCAACACCGCATCGCGCCTTCAGGCTCTGCGGGCTGGTCCCAGATCTGATAGCCGGGCACGGCGCCGGTGGAGAGGGCAACGTCCGGGTCGCAAGACCTCGCCACAGCCTTGCGGGACAGGGGGCGAAATGTCGCGCTGACTCCCCGTGCACATCGTGCGGTGCGGCCTTCCATTCGACGCATTCTGGTGTGGAACCGGTCCGTGGATCGTGCTGCCGCGACCGCAGCTATTCTCGTGCGGGAGGGCATCCAGCCGAGCCCGCGCCTGACCGCGTTGCCGCGCTTGCCGCGCTTGCCGAGGCCGAGATGGTCAGCATCTGCACACGATCCCACCCGCCACTGGTGCACGGCGCCGGCCTGCCGCCGGGTATGCATCTGGACCTCGCCGCGCGCTCGTCTTCACCGACCTCCGCGCCTCGGCCAATGACGTGGGCGACATCGCCCAGCCGCTTGCGAGCGGCGCGCTGACATACGACCGTATCATCGGCGACCATTACGACCTCGCCAGCGGGGCGGTGCGCGGCAGGCGCACGGCGCAGGACATCACGCTGTTCAAGAAACGCCGGAGGCGGACAGCTCGACCTCATGACCTGCGAAGTCGTGGCGCGGTCGCTAGGCATCGTGGCGAGCTAAGCTCCCGAGGCACTGTGACGCCGCGAAGAGGGCGCCGGCTAATGTGCAGGGACGGGCTCCTCTTCTGCCAGGACGGCTTTCGTATCCGGCGCCTCCAGCTGCCACCGCGGGATGAGGACGGCTAAAGCATCGTGCCGTTAATCCGGTGCGTATCCTGCGGTGCTGAAATAGCTCCAGCACTCGCTTGGGCTGTAGAGGTCGCAGATGTCACCAATGGCGGCGATGAGGTCGTCGAAGGTGCGGGCGGCGGCCTTGCGGAGGTGCGACTTCAGTTTGGCGAACGCCATCTCGATCGGGTTCAGATCTGGCGAGTACTGCGGCAGGAAGAGGAACCAGGCGCCGCGCTGGCGCAGCGTGGCCTTGGCGACGGCGCTGTCGTGGACGGAGAGGTTGTCGGCGATCACGACATCGCCGCGCGAGAGCGTCGGGGCGAGTTGGGTCTCGATGTAGGTGTTGAAGCTGGTGCGGTTGATGGGACCCTCGATCACCCAGGGCGCGACCAGGCGGTCGGCCCGCAGCCCGGCGATGAAGGTCTGCGTGCCCCACCTGGCATAGGGAGCACGCGCGCGCAGACGCTGGCCGCGGCGAGCGCGGCCACGCAGGCGTGTCATCTTGGTGTTGACGGCGGTCTCATCGAGGAAGACGAGGCGGCCGGGCTCGCGTCGCATGCGGGGCTGGCGCTGCTCGATCCACTCCTTGCGCCGCGCGGCGACGTCGGGGCGCGCGAGCTCCGCGGCCATCAGCGCTTTGTATCAGCACCTCCCACCAGCGGCCGCCGACGAACTCCGACAGCACGACGACGACTGGCCGCCCTTCCTGTTTCCTACGCAGCGCCGCGACGCTGCGCAGGATCGGCGCAAGCAGGCTGCGTAGGGTGACAGCTCGACAACGAGGCAAGGCACCGGAACCCCGGCAAGCCGCGCCGGTGCCTCGACCTGTCGCGCCCAATCCTGTCGCAGCCGGATCTCTCCGTCCGCGGCGTCCGGTTCGAGTGCCTCGAAATGCAGCGCCACCGCATCGGGCGAGACGCGAACTGCGGTATGGACCGCGCGGCTCGCCAGCCAGTGGGCCTCAATCCGGAGTACCGAGCGCGACGGACTATCGGTGCTCGATGACCGATAGCCCCGGAGTACTATCCTCCGCCTCGCCTCGTCCGCCCTGCGCAGAGGATTAGCCGCCCAGGCGGGCAAATCAGACATCGAAGAGCTGACGGATCCGTTCGGCCAGTCGAGGCGCGGACTTCAATTCGACATCGTGGCTCGGTTCCAACAGACGCGCCTGTCTGGCACTGCGCCGAGCGAGCAGCGATGCCAATTCTTCCGCCATGCTGGGACGGTCGCGCAGCAGCGGCGCGAGACCTTCTTGGGTGATCTGGTATACGATGACAAACGTCAGGGCCCGCACGGTTCCGGGCTCCCCTGCGCCCGTGAGCAGGCCTCCCTCGCCGAAGAAATTGCCTGGCGCGAGGCGGCGCAACTCGATGTCTCGTGTGCCCTCGCGCCGCGACACCGTGACGACGCCGTTCAGCATAATCATCAGGGAGTTCAGCACCACACCCTGCTCAACAAGGATGTCCCCCTTCCGGAAGCTGCGGGAGGTCATCGTCGCAGCGAGAGCGCTCTTTTCCTCGTCGGTCAGGGAGTTGAACAGGCCGATTGCATCGAGCAGCAACAATGGTGTGATCCGCTCATGCGGCGTGGCGTCTCTCGCGGGCAGGCCGCCGGTCTCGGCCGAAGATGCCAATTCCAGCCTCGCCGACTTGGCGTGGCGGTAGACGAGGTCGAAAATCTCGCTTTTCGCCCTTCCGACGGCGGTGACGTCCGCAACCCTGAATGAGAGTTCGAGCCTTACCGCGCTCGCATCCAGGCCCGTCACCTGCACAGTCGGCTCCGGCGTGGTCTCGATGGAGGTGCTGCTCAAGAGCACCGAGCGCATCACCTCGATCATTCTGGAAGGCTCAGACGTCGGCTTGAAGTGCGTCGTGAGATTCACGCCATGGCTTGGGCTAGGACCGCTGCGGTTGGTGAGCCGCGCCTTGGCCAGGTCGCTGTTGGGAATGACGACGAGATCGTTTGTTCCACTGAGCAGATGCGTGGCTCGCCAGTTGGTTTCCACGACGCGGCCTTCGATCCCGTTGCCCACCACGAGCCAGTCGCCAATTCCGTAGGGCCGGCTCAGGTTGAGCGCGACGCCCGAGAATGCGTCGCTCAGCGTGCTTTGCAGGGCGAGGCCAAGGATGATCGCGAGGACACCCGAGGTGGCGACGAGCGTGCCAATCGGAGCATTGAAGACATAAGCGATGACGGACAGCAGCACGCCGACATAAATGAATCCGACTACAACGTCCTGGAGCAGTCGCCCTTCGCGGGGCTGCTGCTCGAGGGTCAGGAAGACGCGGACGATGCTGGTCAGGAACCAAGCGGCATTGATCCACCAGATGGTCTTCGCGAGTGCGACGAAACCGAGCTCAAGGCCGGACACGTCGGAGGGCCCTGGTTCGTAAGGGACGATGCCATAGTGGAGCAGCAATGCGGTGAGCGCCGCAAAGAAGGCGATCTGGCCGACCATGCGGAGCCTGGGGTGGTGGCGAAGCAGGACGCGCGTCACCAAAGCCCCGATGACGGCGAGCACGCCCGTCTGGACGAAGCGATCAGCAATCAGATCCGCAATGTCGATATAGCTTGGCATGGCGCCTGGGTCGCAACCGTCCTCATTCAGCTAACTGGTCCGGCCAACTTCTTAGCGGCTCTCCTCCGTCGCCACGGGCCTGATCAGCACCGTCTGGCCGGCCTCGGCGGAATGGATGCGCCGGGCCGGATCGAAGCGCAGAAGAAGCGTGTTCAGATCGTGGTCCCCCGCGGCGCGCGCCGCTCGCCAGACCGCGAATTCGCCCCAGTTCCGCAGCTCCGACAGGGTGGCGGACACGGGATCGGCACGTCCGGGGATGCGCAGCTCGACCGGCGCGCCGATCGATAGCCTGCCCAGCCGGTCCTCGCGGATGTTAAAGCTGAACCAGACGCCATCGACGGGCAGCAGTGTCAGGACCGGCTCGCCGGGCACGACGCTTTCACCGACCTCCGGCACGAGGAGGGCGACAGTGCCCTCCGCTGGCGCCCGCAGCACGAGCTTCGCGGCGCGCGCCTCCACCACGGCCAGCGCCGCCTCGGCTACCCCGACCTGGGCATCGGCCAGGGCGCGCTCTTCGGCAGTCGGGCCCGCCTGCGCCTCGGCGTACTGGGATTGCGCCATGGCGCGGTCGGCTTCTGCGCGGGCCACTTCGGCGCGCGCCGCGTCCAGCGCCTGCCGCGTTGCATCGGAGCTTGCCACGAGCCTGGACCTCCGGTCGTGTTCCTGCTGGGCCAGGAGGAGGGTCGCCTCGGACTTGTGGATGCTGCGCTCGAGCGCATCCACCTCCTCCTGCCGGACCCCGGCGTAGACGCGGTTACGGTCGGCACGCGCCCGCTCCAGTTGCGCCCTCGCCTCCACAACCGATGCGGCGAGTTCAGGGCTGCGCAACACCGCGAGCGGCTGGCCGGCGCTCACCCCGTCCCCTCCATGCACGAGGTAGCGGTCGAGGCGCCCGCTGATCTCCGGCGCGATCTTCACCTCCGTCTGCCGTACCATCCCGACGAGATCGCCGTCGTCCTTCTCCGGGCCATGCAGCGCGATCCAAAGCGTTGCACAAGCGGCAAGGAGGGCGGCCGCGGCAAGGGCAATGGTCCGGCGTCTAGACAGAGTGCGCATCGATCCGCCACCACCGCAGGGGTCGCACCCCGGCCGCCAGCACGGCCAGAACGAAGTAGAGCAGCGCCAGCGCCCACAGCGTGCCCCACAGCCCGCGCACTTCCGCCGGCGTCGCGCCCATCTGGCCGATGCGCACGATCGCGTCGATTGCGCTGACGCTCGGCAGCAGGTGCCGCGCGTCGCGCAGGAAAGCCGGCAAGGCTTCCGAAGGCCAGGACACGCCGACAAGGAAGAACTGCGGCAGGCTGCTGGCGAGGACGAGGAGGACCGCGGTTTCCCGGTGGCGGAAGGCGAGGCCGAGCGCCTGGCCGAGGAAGCTGGTCGCCAGTATGAAGGGGAAGGCGACCGCAGCGACCTGCCACGGGCTGCCGAGTGTCGAGAAGCCGTACACGCGCGGCATGACCACGAAGTAGAGCAGGACCGCCGGCACGTAGATGGTCCAGTGCGCCAGCGCCTGGCCCAGGATCGCTGGGGCACTGGCGCGGGCTCCGCGGCCCTGCCCCCCCGCCCGTTCGAAGGCCGCGCCGCCGAGCGTGGCCGCCCCCATCAGCAGCGTCTGGTGCAGGATGAGCACGAACGCCGCCGGCACCACGTAGCTGGCGTAGGACGCGGTCGGGTTGAACAGCGGCACGAGCACGACGGCCGCCGGGCTCAGCGCGGAAGTCAGGGCCAGGCCCCGCGGCCCCTCGCGCCTTGCGCCATGTCCGAGACGGTCCTGCGCGTAGGCCTGCAGGGCTTCCAGCATGCCCTGCAGCGTGCGGTTGAAGACCAGGAAATAGGTCGAATCGGCATAGACCGGCAGGCGCGCCTGCACGCCCTTCAGCAGGTTCCGCTCGGTGTCCGGGGGAATACCGACGATGCCGTAGGCACGCCGCGCCCGGATCGCCTCCTCCGCCTCCCGGAAGCTGCTTGCGCGCAGCGCGATGGAGACGTTGCCGTGCGCCTCAAGCGCCTGCATGAGGCCCCGGCTCACCTCCGAATGGTCCTGGTCCACCACCGCGATCGGGATGTCGCGCACCACCATGCCGAGATAGGGCTGCGGGTAGAAGATCGAGTAGAAGGCAGGGCCGAGTACCATCAGGCTCAGCACGCCGCGGTCACGCAGCACGCGGCGCCACTCCGCCGCGAAGCAGCCCGCGATGCCCGTGGCCGGAGGCTGCTCCGCCGCCTCGGACCCGACGGGAAGGGCGAAGCCGCGGCGCGCCAGCGCGCGGAAGCGCAGCCACACCAGCAGCGTCGAGAGCAGGGCGAGGCCGAGCAGGATCGCGAAGGGCACTGCACTGTCCTGCACCGGGCTGCCGCGCGCGGCCTGGTCGAACAGGATCTGCACATACCAGCGCAGCGGCAACAGCGCCCCCCAGGCGCGTGCGAAGGGCTCCATGGCGATCACGGGAAAGCCGATGCCGGCGTAGCCGAACGCCGGCGAAACGAGGATGCCGGTGAGGCTCAGCCCGGTCGCCATGTTGCGGGTGAGGAGCTGCATCAGGCAGCCGATCATCAGGTACGCCACGACTAGCAGCATGGCAGCCGCGGCGGTCAGGACGCCGCTGCCGCGGAAGCCGACGCCGAGCCAGCCATCGAGGATGCCGACCATACCGGCGAACAGCGCCGTCGCCACGACGAAGTAGGGCAGCATCTTGCCTGCGAGTGCGGCGGCGACGCTGTGGCCTGACGCGTCCCACCACTCCCTCAGCCCGCGCCGCCGGAACTCCGAGCCCACGGCGTAGCCCGCGACGATCGCGACAACCACGTGCAGCACGGTCGGCAGAAGGGCGCGCAGCAGGAACGCCGCGTAGTTCATTGCGGGGTTCGAAAGCACGTACTCCTCCGCGACCAGGCCTGGTGGCGCGTCGGCCAGGTGCGCGCCGGCCAGCGCCGCCGTTGCCGGCGCCGCGGCTGCCGACGCCGCGGCCAGCGCATCGCGGATGCCCTTGGCGGCGGTGTTCCCGGGGGTGAAGTACTGCGTGTTGTAGAAGGCCACGACCTGCGGCCGGCGCCCCGCGCGTAGGTCCTTGCCGAAATCGGGCGGCAGGTAGACCGCGGCTATGGCGTCGCCGGACCGGATGGCGTGCGCCGCGGCGCCGAGGTCGCTGCCGCGCACATCCACCGCGATACCCGGTACCGCCGCGAGCGTCTGCACGAACTCCGCCGACACCGTCGAATGATCTTGGTCCACCACCGCAACCGACAGACCACGCACGACGGCGTTGCTAAAGGCGTAGCCGAGGACGAGGAAGGCGATGACCGGCACGCCGAACAGCAGGAACCGGGCCACGGGGTCGCGAAGGATCCAGCGGACCTCGCGCGCGGCGACGGCGAGCAGGCCAGGGCGCATGGTGCTCATCGCCGCAGCCCGGACCAGTCTGCGTAGACGCTCATGCCTGGGCGGAGACCGGGGACAGGCGCGGCGGGGTAGGCGCGGACCTCGAAGGTCCTCAGGTCGAAGTCGCCGGTCGCGCGCGTCGCACGCCAGCCCGTGTACTCGCCATGCGGCGCGATGACGCGGATCTCGACCTCGACCTCGCGATCCTGCAGGGCCGGCACGCGCACCAGCAGCCTTGCCCCAGGAGACAGGCCCCGCAGCAGGTCCTCGCGCAGGTCGAACTGCACCCACATGTCGGACATGTCCACGAGGCTGAGCAGCGGGATGCCGGGCACGGCGACCTCGCCTGCCTCGGCGGAAATGCGGAACACCTGGCTGTCCGCCGGCGCGGCCACGACGAGCTGGTCCACGAGAGACTGCGTGGTCTGGAGCGCGGCCTCGGCCGAGGCGACCTTCGCCTGGGCGATGGCGTGGTCCTCCGGGATGAAGCCCGCTACCGCCTCGTTATAGGCGAAGCGTGCCTGCTCCAGCCCGCGCTGCGCCACCGACCGGGCGGCAGTCGCCTGGTCAAGCTGCGCCTGCGGCGCGAAGCGGTCGGCGGCGAGCTGGCGCACGCGATCATAGGTCTGCTGCGCCAGCGTGAGGTCGGCCGCGGCGCGGTCCACCTGCGCGCGGCGGGTCGCGATCGTCTCCGCCCGGAAGCCCGCCTCGACGCGGGCCAGCTCCGCGCGGGCGACCGCGAGCTCCGCCTCGTTCTGCCTTAGGCGAGCGAGCAGCTCGGGGTTCTCGATGCGCAGCAACGGCGCGCCTTGCCGTATGTCCTCGGACCGCGCGACCAGGATCCGGGCGATGCGGCCGTCCACCCGCGGTGCCATGTCGAAGCTGCGCGACTGCACCTCGCCCTGGATCAGCAGCGGCTCCGGCCGCGTGAGATACCAGACCGAGAGCCCGACCATGGCCGCAAAGAACACGGCAACGAGAATGGCCGCCGGGGCCGACCGCGACGGCGCAACTGCCTGTGGCGCCTGCAAGGTTCGTTCGCCTGCGGTGTCCATGGCGCTTGTACCCCTATCCACCCTCGAGGTGGCGCTGCGCGCCGGCGCATCGAATGCGCCAGCGGCCGGTGCCAAGGCATGGGCAGGTTAGCATTAGCGCGACGGGCACAGGCTGACGATTTCGATGCTTGCTCCGCCGCGCCGGTATCGTAATGCCGTGGTCCAGCAGGGCGCACCCGCCAAGGTGCCCGCGGCTAGAGACGAAGGTGATTGCTCCTGGCAGCCGTGCTGCGGCCGCCGTTGAGGAAAACGGTGTGACCGGGGTGAGGGTCCACATCGGGCTTCAGCGGCGGCGGCCGAGCGCGGCGTGCACCGCAGCAGCAGCAGCACACCGGGGTACTTTGGTCATCTCCAGGCGCCTCCGCATATCGCGGCCACCTTGCGCGAGCGTAGGCGCAGCTAGGTCATCGGCCGAAGCTCGGCGAGCATCGTCGGAATCAGCTCACTCACGGTCGGATGGATATGCATGGTCCGCTCAATCACCGTGTACGGCGCCCGCGCGCTCATGATGTCGAGCAGCGAATGGACGATCTCGTCTGCTTCGATGCAAAGCAGGGCGGCGCCAAGGATGAGCTTGGTCTCGCCGTCCACCAGCACCTTCATGAAGCCCTGCGTCTCACCTCGTTCGCGCGCGCGGGCAACGCGGGTCATCGGGATATGCCCCTTGAGCGCCGGCTTGCCGGTCGCGCGCACCTGCGTCTCCGTCATGCCGGCGCGGCCGAGCGGCGGGTCGGTGAACAGCGCATAGGTCGCGATACGATCCGAGACACGGCGTGATCCGCCGTCCAGCAAATTGGCCGCAACGATCTCATGGTCGTTGTAGGAGGTATGAGTGAAGGCGCCTTTCCCGTTCACGTCGCCAAGCGCCCAGATGCCTTCCGCACTCGCCCGAAGCTCGTCGTCAACCGCGATGAAGCCCTGCGCGTCGAGCCTGACGCCGGCGGCCTCTAGGTCGAGATCCTCTACGTTTGGCCGCCGTCCGACCGCCAGCAGCAGGTCGCTGCCGATGATCGAGAGGGGCTGGTTCGAGGCGGTGGCGTCCACGCGCACCCCGGAGGCGTGAGGAGCGACGCTAGGATCACGGATCCCGCAGCGCACCGCTATGCCCTCGGCCTTCAGAATTTCGGCGATCGCGGCGGAGACGTCAGGATCTTCGCGCGCGATCAGCCGGTCCGCATGTTCGAGGATCGTCACCTCGGACCCGAATCGACGAAACATCTGCGCGAACTCGAGGCCGATATAGCTGCCGCCCACCACGATCATGTGCTCCGGCACGCGGTCGACGTCCATCATGGAGACGTTGGTGAGGTAGGGGACGTCGGAGAGGCCAGGCCAGTCCGGGACCAGGGGTCGGCCCCCGGTATTGATGAAGATGCGCGAGGCCGACAGTGTACGCGCGCCGACCGCGATCGTGCGCGGACCTGTGAACCGCGCCGTGCCCGCGATGAGGTCGAGGTTCTGCGTGCGGGACAGCCAGGCGCGGAGGCCGTCGAGCGACGCCTGCACCACCCGGTCCTTGCGCGCCTTCACGGCGGCCATGTTCACGCCGACCTCGCCGCCTATACGCACGCCGTAGTCCGCGGCACGTCGAGCCATGTGGGCGACGCGGGCGCTCGCCACGAGCGTCTTCGTCGGGGTGCAGCCGTCGTTCACGCAGGTGCCGCCGAGGTGCTCGCGCTCGACCAGGGCCGTCCGCAATCCGTTCTGTGCCATGCGTACGGCCAGCGACGGGCCGGCCTGGCCGCTGCCGATCACAACGACGTCGTAGCTCTCGACCATCCTGGACTGCTCCTCAGGGCCGACCGAAAGGGCGCAGCTAGCCAAAGGTCGCGCTGTAGAGCGACAACCCGGGCGACATTGCCTCAAGCTCCATGACCTGCTCGGCGTAACGTGTGGCGTCAACGACCGTGTATAGGGCAGGCCAGCCGATGCGGATGGTTCGCCACTCCTCCCGCCCGGACCTCACTCGCACGGTCGCGTCATCCGGCGCGGCCGCGACAAGGTGGACCTTGGCGGCAGAGTAGTGCAGCCGCAGCCTGCCCTGGTCCGAGCGCAGGACCAGCGGTTCGCCGTCGCGGAGCCAGCTTCCGTCGAGCTCGTAGCGATTGAGACGCGGCCCGCCGGAGCTGAAGGCGTAGATCCCAAGCCCCCGGCGAGGCGACTGCCCGGGTTCCTGCGGTGTCGGGTGGATTGCACCGAAATACATCTCGGGCGAAGCGACTCGCGAGAGATCCATGTCGTCTGGCGGGGTACGCGGCGCGACCTCTTGCGAGAGGCCGAGAAGCCCGCGGATGGTCCGCTCCATCTCCATCGCGTGGCCCTCGCCTTCGCGGAGCTTCACGATCCGCGCTTCCCGATCGAGGATGTAGAAGCTCGGCCAGGCCCGGTTGCTCCAGGCTCGCCAGGTCCGGTAGTCGTTGTCCTGGCCGACGGGAAAGCGGATGCCGTATTCGCGGAGCGCGAGCTCCACGTTCGGGCGAAGATGCTCGAAGGCGAATTCTGGCGTGTGGATGCCGACGACCTGCAGGCCGGCAGGCCCGTATTCCTCGTGCCAGCGCTTGATGTAGGTCATCGACCGTAACGCGTAGATGCAGGAATAGGTCCAGAAGTTCACCAGGCCGACCTTGCCGCGCAGCACGCCGGCCTCCGGAGATCCGGCGTTCAGCCATTGCTCCACAAGGAATGGAGGTGCTGGCGATTCCGCTGCATGCCCCGCCTGCGGCAGCGCACTCAGTGTGGTGGCCCCGGATGCAAGCGCTGACGCCAGTATGTCTCGACGTTGCACGGCAAATGTCCTCCGGAGCCCGGTTCTCGCCGCCCGACTCACCCCCGGACGAAGGCGAGAAGATCGGGATTCACCACATGGCCATGCGTAGTGCACATGCCGTGCGGAAGCTTCTCGTAGACTTTCAGCGTGGCGTTCTTCAGCAGCTTCGACGACAGCAGCGCGGAGTCGGCAATCGGCACGATCTGGTCATCGTCACCGTGCATCACGAGCGTCGGTACATCAATGATCTTCAGGTCGTCGGTGAAGTCGGTCTCCGAGAAGGCCTTGATGCCGTCGTAGTGCGCCTTCGCGCCGCCCATCATGCCCTGGCGAACCCAGTTCTGGATCACCGCTGGCGAGACCTGCGCGCCAGGCCGGTTGAAGCCGTAGAAGGGACCGCTCGCCAAATCGAGATAGAACTGGGCGCGATTGGCTGCGAGCTGCTGTCGGAAGCCGTCGAAAACCTCGATCGGCAGGCCGCCGGGATTGGCCGGGGTCTTCACCATGATCGGCGGCACGGCGCCAATCAGGACGAGCTTGGCGACGCGCCCCTGGCGCTGACCATGACGGGCGACGTAGTGCGTCGCCTCGCCGCCGCCGGTGGAATGGCCGATATGGACAGCATTCCTGAGCTCGAGATGCTCAGCCACTGCAGCGACATCGGCGGCGTAACGGTCCATGTCGTGTCCGTCGCTGACCTGGCTGGAACGACCGTGACCACGGCGGTCGTGGGCGACGACGCGGAACCCCTTGTCGAGGAAATAGAGCAGCTGGGTGTCCCAATCGTCAGCACTCAGCGGCCAGCCATGGTGGAAGAAAAGCGGCTGAGCATTCCTGGACCCCCAGTCCTTAAAGAAGATCTCGGTTCCGTCTCGTGTGATGATGGTGCTCATGTCTCACCTCTCGCGGTTCAGCGTCTGTGAGGAAGAAGGCAAGCGGTCACCCCGAAGATCTCAGCCTTCCGGTGTCGATGGGCAGCGTTCGAACGCGGCGGCCGGTCGCGGCGAAGATCGCATTCGTCACTGCCGGCGCGACGGTGCAGGTCGGCGCCTCGCCAATGCCGCCAGGTGCCTCGCCGCTCTTGATCAGATGCGTCTCGATGGTCGGGACCTCATCGATCCGCATGGGGCGGTAGGTGTCGAAATTGCTCTGCTCCACGCGACCGTTCTTCAGGGTGATCGCGCCGTGCAGAGCGGCGGTCAGGCCGAAGAGTGTTCCGCCCTCGACCTGGGCGGCGATCGTGTCGGGATTGACAGCGAGGCCGCAGTCGACGGCACAGACGATGCGGTGCACCCGCACTTCACCGTCCACCGCGACCTCGACCTCCGCCACCTGCGCGAGATAGCTGCCAAAGGCGAACTGCACCGCGACACCCAGGCCACGCCGGGTCTCCAGCGGCCGGCCCCACCCGGCCTTTTCCGCAGCCAAATCCAGCACGCCGAGCGCCCGCGGGTTGTGGCCGAGCAGGGCCCTGCGATAGGCCAACGGATCTTGCCTGGCCGCCGCGGCAAGCTCATCCATGAAGCTCTCGACGACAAAGACGTTGTGGGTCGGCCCGACGCCTCGCCAGTAGGCGGTCGGGATGCCGGGCGGCTCGACCCGGACATAATCGACGCGGATGTTGGGCAGGTCGTAGGGCAGGTCCGCCGCGCATTCCACGGCATCGAGATCGACACCGTTCTGGACGAAAGCCGGTGCGTAGCGCGCGGAGACCGAGGATCCGGCGATACGATGCGTCCACGCGACCGGCCTGCCGCTTCCGTCGAGCCCCGCCGACAGCCGGTCGTAGTAGTAAGGCCGATACATGTCGTGCTGGATATCCTCCTCCCGGCTCCACACGACCTTCACCGGCCCGTCCACGTGCTGGGCGATCCTGACGGCCAGCGCCGTCCCGTCCACGTCGAGCCGCCGGCCGAAGCCGCCACCCAGCAGGTGATTGTGAACCCTGATCGCCTCCTTCGGCAGGCCGGTGACGTCGGCGACCACGGCCTGGGTCAGGGTGGGCGCCTGGGTGCCGACCCAGATGTCGCATCCATCACGGCGAACATGGGCCGTGCAGTTCATCGGTTCCATCGCCGCATGCGCAAGGAACGGCATCTGATAGACCGCATCGAGCCGCTGCGCCGCACCGGCGAGTGCGCCCGCCGCGTCGCCCTGATCGCGCGCCACTGCGCCGGGACGCCTCGACGCTTCTTCGAGTTGGCGCACTATGTCGGTGGTCGCGAGCCCTGCATTGGGGCCGTCATCCCACTCGACCGCCGCGGCCGCGAGCGCCTTCTTCGCCGCGCCCAAGTGCTCCGCGACGACGGCGACCACCTCCCCGAGCCGAACGACCTGGCGAACACCTTTCACGCTGCGCGCCGCAGCCTCGTCGAGCAATCGAACCTTGCCCCCGAAGGCCGGCGAGATCGCGATCGCGGCGACGCCCATGCCTGGCAGCCGCGTGTCGATGCCATACGCCGCGCGGCCGTTCACCTTGTCAGGCGCATCCAGCCGCCTTGCCGGAGTGCCGATCAGCGTGAAGTCCTTCGGATCCTTCAGCCGCACGCTGTCGGCCGCGGGCTCGGGCAGGGTAGCGGCCACTGCGACCAGGTCGCCGTAACGCAGGCTGCGCGTGCCGCCCGCGTCCGAGACCGCGCCGTGACGTGCCCTGCACGTGGCGGGATCGACACCCCATTCGCGCGAGGCCGCCGTGATCAACAGGCTGCGGGCGACCGCGCCGGCCTGGCGCAGTGGCGTCCAGAATGCCCGCACTGAGGAGGACAGCCCGGTGGTCTGGCTCTGCAGGATCGCATTGCCGTAGAGCGCGTCGTCGGCCGGCGCATGCTCGAGCCGGACCTGGTCGAGGTCGACCTCGAGCTCCTCGGCCAGCAGCATTGGCAGCGACGTGTAGGTGCCTTGCCCCATCTCCGCCATCGGCATAATCAGCGTCACCGCACCCTGGCGATCGATGCGGACAAAGGCGTTCGGGGCAAATGCGGCCGGTGGATCGGCCGCACGCGCATAACGCGGCACCCGGGGCAGCGCGACGCCGAGGAGCATCCCACCACCGAGCGCGGCGCCGATGACAAGGACCCCGCGACGATCGAGAGGCGAGGAAGGCACTGCGGCGGGCATCGTACAACCTCCCTCAGGCCCCGGCACGATGGATCGCGGCGCGGATCCGCTGGTAGGTGCCGCAGCGGCAGACATTGCCGGCCATGGCTGCGTCGATGTCGGCGTCGCTGGGCTTCGGCGTCTCCCGCAGCAGCGCCGCAGCCGACATGATCTGACCGGGCTGGCAATAGCCGCACTGCACGACCTCGAGGTCGAGCCAAGCGCGCTGCAGCGCGCTACCGGCCGGTGTCGCGCCGATCGCCTCGATCGTCGTAACAGAGCTGTCGCCGACACTCTCGATCGGGGTGAGGCAGGACCTCGTCGCTACGCCGGCGATATGGACCGTGCAGGCGCCACAAAGCCCGGCGCCGCAACCGAACTTCGTGCCGGTCAGGCCGAGCACGTCGCGCAGGACCCACAGGAGGGGCGTATCGCCATCGACGTCGACGCTGTGAGTTGCACCGTTGACAGAGAGGTTGAACGCCATGACTCGCTCCAGAGGCACGAGGTGTCGTCACAAGTTGTCGGCTTGCATCACGGCGGCCGCGAATGCCCGCGGGGCTTCCTGCGGCGGGTTGTGGCCGACGCCACCGCGGAAGACCAAGTGTGCGTACTTGCCCGAGAACCGGTCGCGATAGCTTGCGGCATCGGCGTGCGGGGCGCCATTCGCGTCACCCTCGATCGTAATTGTCGGCGCCGAGATCACGGGACGCTCGGCGAGCCGCTGCTCGAGTTCGTCGTACCGCGCCTCGCCGTCCGCGAGGCCGAGCCGCCAGCGATAATTGTGGATGACGATCGCGACGTGATCGGGATTGTCGAAGGCCGCCGCGCTACGGTCGAATGCCGCGTCGCCGAAGTCCCACCTCGGCGACGCGAGCTGCCAGATCAGCTTCGAGAAATCGCGACGATACTTGTCATAGCCCAGCGCGCCCCGCTCCGTGGCGAAGTAGTACTGATACCACCACTGGTATTCGGCACTGGGCGGCAGTGGCATCCGGTTGATCTCGCGGCTGCCAATCAGATAGCCGCTAACCGACACCAGGGCGTTGCAGCGTTCCGGCCAGAGTGCAGCGACGATGTTGGCGGTGCGTGCTCCCCAATCGTAGCCGACGAGGACAGCGGACCGGACCCCGAGCGCGTCCATTAGCGCAACGATGTCGAGCGCGAGGACGGATTGCTGGCCGTTGCGGAGCGTCTCGCGTGAGAGAAATCGGGTCGAGCCGTAGCCGCGGAGATAGGGCACGATCACCCGGTACCCAGCCGCCGCGAGTGACGGCGTGACTTCGGCGAAGCTGTGGATGTCGTAAGGCCAGCCGTGTAGGAGAAGCACGACACGGCCATCGGCCGGGCCGGAATCGACGTATCCGGTGTCCAGAACACCGGCGTTGATCTGCTTCACCGGCCCAAACGGGAGAACTGGTCTCTCCGAGCTGCCCTGAGCGCTCTGCGGCGTAGTGGACTGAGCATGCGCCATTGAGCTGCCGGCCAGGCGGGCGGCAGCAATCGCGCCAGCCGCTTTGCCGAATAGGCGGCGACGCTCATTGATGACATCGAAAATGCGGGCGGCTCGCATCGTGGATCTCCGCTCCTTACGGTTCGCCGACGTAGCTGAGGCGAGGGGCGCGCAGGCAGGCACGCCGGCCCTACCCGTTATCCCGCTGGTTTGTGCAGTAGCCGCCGGCATCAAGGGCGAATGGCGGCGGGCAATAATTCGTGCCTGTCGGCAGTTGGCCGGCGCAGGCTGCGAGGGCCGCGAGGATCAGCATCGGGACGAGAAGGCGCATGGCAAGCTCTCCGGCAAGGGCGGCAGCGCGCCAATTCTGTTTCACAGCGATCGCCGGAGCGGACGGAAGGCAGCCCGGAGCTCGGCGCTGAGCAGTGCCGGCTCTTCCCATGCCGCGAAGTGCCCGCCCTTATCGACCTCGTTCCAGTAGATCAGGTTCCGGAAGCACTGGTCGGCCCAGCTCCTCGGGGCGCGGTAGATCTCGCCTGGGAATACCGTGACCGCGACCGGGACGGTCGAGATCTCCACAGCGTTGAACGGCCCTCCGCCGCCCTGCGCGGCGTCCCAATACGACCTCGAGGAAGACGTGCCGGTGTTCGTCACCCAGTACAGAGTGATGTCGTCGAGCATCTCGTCGCGCCTCAGCGACCGCTCGGGCTCTCGGCCGCTGTGGGTCCATTCGGTGAACTTGTCATAGAAGAAGGCGGCCATGCCGACCGGTGAATCGGAAAGGCTGTAGCCCAGCGTCTGCGGCCGTGTGTTCATCATTTCGGCGTAGCCGAAGCCCTTGTGGTAGAAGTAGTCGAGCGAGGCGACGGCTTCCTTCTCGACCCGCGAAAAGCTTGCGGGCACGGGATCGCCGTTGCGGACCAGCCGCAGCACGCTTTGTGGTACGGTGCCGGGCATGTTGACGTGAATTCCAAGCAGGCCAGGCGGCGCCTGGACGGCCATGACCTCCGAGACGATGGCGCCCCAGTCGCCGCCCTGCGACACGTATTGCCTGTACCCGAGGCGCAGCATCAGCGTGTGCCATGCACGAGCCACCTGAGGAGGAGCCCAGCTGGTATTGCGCGGCTTGCCTGAGTAGCCGTAGCCCGGATAGTTCGGCAGGACGAGGTGGAAAGCGTCCTCCGGACGGCCGCCATGCGCGGTGGGATCGGTGAGCGGCCCGATCACTTTCAGCAGCTCGAGGACTGAGCCCGGCCAGCCATGGGTCATGATCATTGGCATGGCGTTGGAATGTTGCGACTGAATGTGCAGGAACTGGATGTCGAGACCATCGATTTCGGTAACGAACTGCGGCAGCGCATTCAAGGCCGCCTCCGCTTTCCGCCAGTCGTACTCCGTTCCCCAATACCTCATCAGCGGCTGGAATTTTGCGAGCTGTACGCCTTGGGAGAAATCGTCGACGGTTTCGCGGTCCGGCCAGCGTGTCGCGGCGATGCGCCGCCTCAGGTCGAGGATGGTCTCTTCCGGCACGCTGATGCTGAACGGACGGATCGTGTCCTCGCCCTCGGCCGAGGCACGCTGCGTCGAGGCAAGGATCGTCGCGCCCCCGGCAGCAGTCGCGGCAAGAAAGTCACGGCGTGCTGGAGACGGGGGATCGGTCATGCTGGCTCTCCCGATTGCGCGCCGGTCGTGGCGGCAAGTTCGCTGCCTTGCGTATAGGGCGGGGGCCAGATCGCCCGCTTTTCCCGGATTGCGGGAGCTTGGCTGCGTTCACCACGATCGGATGAAGGCGCGTCTGTGGAAGGTCATCACGAGCACGTGGGCCACCGACTCGCTGCCGGGCGCCTCAGCTAGAAATTCGCTCGTTGGCGCGGCCGGAAATCGGGGACATGGCAGGGGCCACAGTGGCACAGCCCGACGGCGTGCTTTCCTTCGGGCCTTTCACCCTGGCCATGCGGGAACGCCTGCTCTTGCGCGCGGGGGTGCCGGTTGCGCTCGGTGCCCGCGCCCTCGACATGCTGATCGCGCTGGCATCTCATCCAGGCGTAGCGATGGGCAAGCGGGAACTGACCTCACTGGTTTGGCCCGACGTCACCGTGGACGAGGGAAGCCTGCGATTCCACATCGCCATTCTCCGCAAGGCCCTCGGTGACGGCGTCGGTGGTGCGCGATACATCGAAACACTGGCCGGCCGGGGCTACTGCTTCGTTGCGCCGATTACCCGGTCCGTCGCCGCGCACCGCAAGCGCGAGCGGGCTCCGGACAGCTTTCCCGGTGCAAACCTTCTTCCACCGCGCCTGGAGCGCATGGTCGGACGTGAGGACGAGATCCGTCTGGTCGGAAGCGAACTGGCTGGCACGCGCTTTGTGACCGTCACTGGACCCGGCGGGGTGGGCAAGACCACGGTCGCCATCGCAGTCGCGCACTCCCTGTCGGAAAAATTTGCGCGGTCGATCCTGTTTCTTGACCTAGGCGCGCTGACCGATGCCGACATGGTGGCCACAACCCTTCTGGCGCTGCTCGGCATCTCGGGGCGGACCGAGGACTCGCTTCAGAGCCTCGGCATGTATCTGCGCGACAAGCGTCTTCTCCTGGTGCTCGACAATTGCGAGCACGTCGTCGACACCGTCGCGCGCCTGACAGCGCACATATTCGCGATGGCGCCCCAGGTCTACATCCTTGCAACTAGCCGCGAGGCGCTCAGGGTCGAGGGCGAGCATGTCCACGCACTGCCGCCTCTGGCTCTGCCAAAGGACGATCGTAGCCTGGCCCTGGCGGCGGCCCAGGGCTTTCCGGCCATCGAGCTGTTCCTCGACCGCGCTGCTGCGAGCGGTGCCCGCCTCGACCTGGGCGACCGGGATGCGGCCACCCTGGCCCGCATCTGCCGGAGACTGGATGGCCTGCCCCTCGCGATCGAACTGGCCGCTGGCCGGGTGCAAGCCCATGGCCTGGAGCAGACGCTCGCCATCCTCGACCAACGCCTGACCATGCTTTGGCTCGGGCAGCGCAACGCGCCGCCACGACAGCGGACACTGCAGGCCACGCTTGACTGGAGTTTCAGCCTGCTTTCCGAGCCCGAACGCCTGGTCCTGTGCCGCCTCGCGGCGTTCGCCGGCAGCTTCTCGCTTGATGCGGCGCTCGACGTTGCCGCGAGCCCGCCCCTAAGCAGGGCCGAAGCCATTGTCGGAATCGAAAGCCTGGTCGCCAAATCGATGGTTACCGCCAATCCGATAGGGGCGGCGATGCGGTACAGGCTGCTCGACACGACGCGCGCCTACATCCGCGAAACGCGGGTACAGGACGCCGAGAGGCGAAAGCTCGCTGCACGACATGCCGAGTATTATCGCCGCTGGCTGGAGGAGACTGGCGCTCGCTGGCCGACCTTCCCAACCGCTGCCGACCGCGCCCCGCATGTCGCGGACCTCGCCAACGTGCTCGCGGCCCTTGAATGGTGCTTCGGCCCCGATGGGAGGGCCGATATCGGCATCGAGCTCGTCACAGCAGTCGTGCCGGCCCTGCTGGCCTTGTCGCTGCTCACGGAGTGCCGACGGTGGTCAAAGCGGGCTATTAGCGCCCTGGACGACAATGCCCGCGGGAGCGTTGCCGAGATGAAGCTGACGGCCGCGCTGGGCCTAGCCGTGATGTTCACCCAAGGGAACACCGAGACAGCCTGTGCGGCCCTCAACCGAAGCCTGTCAATCGCGGAAAAGCGTGCTGACCTGCTTCAGCAGGTACAGACGCTCGCCCTGTTGCACACCTTCCACCATCGCATCGGAGAGTTCCGGCGCGCCATGGATTACGCGCGTCGCGCCGTCGTCGTCGCCGACTCGGCCGGTATTCCAGCCGCCGTCGCGGCGGCTCATGCGCCATTAGGCAGTTCGCTTCACCACACCGGCGACCTGGCACGCGCGCGAGCGGAGTTGGAGGCGGTGCTGCGCCAGGCGCCTGGACCGCAGCGGACACCCGCGATCTATCTTGGATTCGATCACAGCATCTACGCCGGCATCGCGCTCGCCCGGACGCTCTGGCTGCAGGGCTACCCGGCCCGGGCGCTGCATCTCGCCCACCAGACGGTCCAGGACGCCGAGCGCATGGATCACCCTGTGACGCTGTCAATCGCGCTTTCCTGGGCTGTCACGGTGTTCCTTTGGGCGGGCGATCTTCGTGCGGCGGAAGAGCACACCAACTGGTTCGTGTCGCATGCGGAATCGCATTCTCTTACGCCCTACCTTTCGGTCGGCCGAGGTTTCACTGGCGCCCTGGCCCTGCTGCGTGGCGATGCCGCGACCGGCGTTGATTGCCTACAAAGCTGTCAGAGGGAAACGGCGGCGTCCCGCTACGGCCAGCTCACGACATCCTTCAACGGGGCGCTCGTGCAGGGCCTCGCCGCTCTCGGTCGCTCCGACGAGGCAATTTCGCTGATCGACGCGACGATCCACCTCGCCAGTTCGGACGGGCCGCTTTCGCTCATACCGGAACTTCTGCGCATCAAGGGCCAGGTCCTCCTCTCTCTGCCCGAGCCCAGGCCCGGAGGGGCCGAGAAGCAGTTCATCAAGTCTATTGAGTGGAGCCGTCGGCAAGGCGCGCACGCGTGGGAGCTTCGGACGGCGATCGACCTCGCGGCACTCTGGGCCGCCCGCGGCAGTGCCAAGGAGGCGAAGACACTCCTGCACCCCGTCTTCGCCTTGTTCACGGAGGGACTCGATACCGCGGACCCGAGAGCCGCGGCGGAACTGCTCGACAGGCTCGGCTAACACTGGCCGGTCGGCAGCACGCATGTCACTGGGCTGCGCCGAGCCCTCCGCAAACGAAGCCTTCAGCGCACGAGTGACCGGTCGATGATATGGATGACGCCGTTGGAGCATGGAATATTGGCGCGAACGACCCGCACGGGATCGCTGTTCGGCACCATGATGGTGATGACGCCGTTCGTGTTGGTGAATTGGATCGGCGTGCCGGCAAGTGTTCGCGCCGTGACGGTCATGCCTGGTTCGACCGCCGCAGAGGTGTAGCGCCCTTGCAAGATATGCGCGTTGAGGGCAGCACGCACCAGGGCTACGTCGGCGTTGCTATTGTCGTTGACGGGAAAGAGCACCGGGCGCAGATAGGGCGCCACGGCGGCAATGGCCTCATTCGTCGGTACGAAGACCGTGAAGGGGCCAACGTCACGCAGCTGGCTCTCGACATGCCCGCGGGTAGCGACATCAACGAAGCGGAAAGCTTCCTGCATCCCGGCCAGCGTGTCGAGGCAATCCCTGTTCTGAGCCTTGACGCCGGTGCTGGCCAGACTCCCTCCGACGACGACGGAGGCGATCAGAGCGCAATAGCGAATCCTGGTCCGTGTACGCATGGGAACGCCCTCCGATTTGCTGGCCCAGCCTCTTGCCGGCCCATATCGATGTCGCCACGGCCCGCTGACTTCGTCATCGAGGGCGCATCGCGGTCTGAAGTGTAGGCCGTCGCGCCACAGCGTTCTTGCACCGACGCGGCACGGATTGGCCAAACTTCGCATCGATTCCGGCATGCCGCCGGTCCGAATCAGCCTAGGCGAACAGCTTGGCCGCAACCTGAGCGATCCTGCGACCTTGGTGGCGCGCGCCGGCGAGTTCGTTCTCGGTCGGTCGTCCCCCATTGCTCGCCTGCGCGATCGTTGTCGCGCCATACGGAGATCCACCGCTGATTTCGTCCAATGTCATCTGGCCGGTGTAGCCATAATCCAGGCCGACGATCACCATCCCGAAGTGCAGCAGGTTTACGATAATCGACAGCAGCGTCGTCTCCTGCCCTCCATGCTGGGTGGCAGTTGACGTGAAGGCGCCGCCGACCTTGCCCTGCAGGGCCCCGCCGGCCCAGGTTCCGCCTGCCTGGTCGAGGAAGTTGGTCATCTGAGACGCCATTCGCCCGAACCTTGTGCCGACACCGACGACAAGCGCGTCGTAGCGCTCCAGGTCGGCGATCGTGGCGACGGGCGCCTGCTGGTCGATCTTGAAGCCGGCGCCGAGTGCGACGGCTTGTGGCGCGGCCTCGGGAACGCGCATGACAGCGACTTCCGCGCCCGCCTCGACCGCACCCGCAGCCACGGCGTGCGCCATGGCTTCGATACCGCCATAGCTGGAGTAGTAGAGGACGAGGACCTTCACCATGAGCGCCTCGAACCCGGGCGCCGCGTTATCCTCCGGGCTCGCATCCAAGACTTGTCCGTAGAATGCGTCGTTGGAACAGGTAGAGCCAATTCGCCTCTCCTGGATTGGCGGCCTGCCGGAGAGAATCCACCAGAAGTGAGGGTGACGATGGGAAGTCGGCGCTCCGCAGCGGAAGCGCTGGACAGCGGCAGCGTGGAAGGCGCTCAGTGCCCGCGCCGGAAAGGATCGCACGCCGACCGCTCAGGGACTGGGGACCATGATCCGTCCGATCGCCCGAAGGCTCATCGTAAGCGGCCTCCTCGCGGCGCCACTGGGCGCTCGCCGCGTGGCGGCGGAGGCAACGTCAGCATCGGTTTGGTCGCCCACGCATGCCGTGCGAGTCGTCATCGCATACCCGCCGGCGGGAGCCTCGGACATTGCGGGGCGCTGGCTCGCGCGCAAGCTCGCGCCAAGGCTCGGCCAGCCAGTGGTCGTCGAGAACCGCCCAGGCGCGAATGGCATCATAGGCACGCAGCACGTGGCTGCCTCGGCGCCCGATGGGCATACCCTGATGGTCACGACGGCCGACACGCATGCAGTCAATCCGGCGGTCTATCGGCGCCTACCATACAATGCGCAGGACTTCGTTCCGGTCGCTCCCTTCGCGCGGCTCGTCTTCGCGCTGGTCGCTCGGCGCGGCCTCGGCATACGCGACGTAGGGGGCTTCATCGACGTGGCGCGCCGCTCGGTCTTGCCCCTGACCTATTCCTCCTGGGGCATCGCCAGCACGTCGCAGATCATGATGGAAACATTCGGAGCCGGGCATGACCTCAGGCTACAGCATGTGCCATTCCAGGGCTCCGCTTCAGCTCTGGCGGCGGTGGCAGCGGGCCAAGTGGATTGCATGATGGCGCCTGTTGGCTTGGCGATCGCGCAGGATGCGCGACTCACCCCTCTCGGCGTCGTAGCGGGAGCACGCTTTCCCGCCGCGCCCGAGTGCCCCACACTCAACGAGCAGGGATTCCCGCTGACGGGCGACCTTTGGGTCGCGCTGCTTGCACCACCGGGCACGCCAATCGGGGTCGCAGAGCGCGTGGCGGCCGAGGTGCACGCCATCGTGGCGACGCAGGAGGCGACGGCTTTCCTGATCGCGACCGGCCTGGTGCCGGACGTCCAGGACCGCCCGAGCTTCCTCGTCTACCTGCGGGAGGATGCCGCCGTCTGGCAGGCCCGCGTCGAACGTCTCGGCATCAGGATCGACGCCTAGAAGACGGACCGGAATATTGTTGGGTCATAGCTAAGCCGCCGACGTGCTCACAAGTGCTAACAGCGCTCACAAGCAATAGCGGCCGCCTGGCGCATGGATCTGCTTCAATGCTTCGTACGTAGCTGGACGCGGGC
Organism: Falsiroseomonas sp. HW251; assembly: GCF_050563545.1. Lineage (NCBI taxonomy): Bacteria > Pseudomonadati > Pseudomonadota > Alphaproteobacteria > Acetobacterales > Roseomonadaceae > Falsiroseomonas > Falsiroseomonas sp. HW251. The sequence goes on along the minus strand of NZ_JBNXUM010000036.1, from coordinate 46,087 downwards.
CCGTCTGGCCTCGTCGTTCGAAGAGGCATGCGCGCATGGGATCGGATCTACAGCTCGCCCGGTTACCGTGCCCCCCGAAGATCCTGCGCAGCGCCATCTGCGCCTCGGACGTCGCGCGCCCTTCCCAGCGACGCGCCGGCGCGGCCGAGCGACCGACCAGCTTGGCAGACGTGGCTCGTACACTTGATGAGATCCGCGACACCTTGGAGTGCGATCCGCAAGCCGCGAGGGCAGCTGCGCTGCGGCTGGCGAAGCTGCTTTCATCTGCGGCGGCGAGTGAGCAAGTCTATGCCCGCGGTGGTCTCTCGCCATGGCAGGAGCGTGCGGTGCTCAGGTACATGCGAGAGCGTCTGGCTAGGCGCGTGCGGGTGAAAGAACTGGCCGAACAGGCCGAGCTCAGCGTGAGTCACTTCTGCAGGGCCTTCCGCGAAAGCTTCGGAACCACCCCCCACCTGCATCTCACGCGCCTGCGTGTGCAGCGCGCGAAAAGCCTGATGCTGACATCGAGAGACCCGCTTAGCCAGATTGCGCTGGCCTGCGGCATGGCGGACCAGGCTCATCTTTCGAAACTCTTCCGACGTGCAGTCGGGGACACCCCGAGCTCGTGGCGACGCAGGAACATGCCGTGCGGAGGCTCCTGAGTGTCCTGCACATCGGCGAAAAGATGCGGCCAGAGGCCGCCAGTCGCACGAGGAGCGTGCCATGCCTGACGACGCCACGCTGGATGCCGCCAGCAGCGGTGGCAGGTCTCGCCCGGTGTGGGATCCGCTACTAACGAAAACGCATCGAAGCCGGCCGCGGCCGCCGTTCGAATGCATTGCGCTTGTGCTGCAAGGCGGTGGCGCACTTGGCGCCTATCAGGCTGGCGTTTACCAAGCGCTAGTCGAGGCAGAGTTGCAACCCGATTGGGTCGCAGGCATCTCGATCGGCGCGATCAATGCGGCCATCATCGCCGGCAATCCACCCGAAAAGGGTGTCGAGATGCTGCGCAGCTTCTGGCAGAGCATCACGGCGGCGCCACCGGCGCTGTGGTGGAGCGCATGGATCTCCGACCTGGCCCGCGGCGACCAGGGCCGCACCTTCATCAAGCGGCTGAACGCCACCGCGGCGCTCGTCTGGGGCGCTCCTGGCTTCTTCGAGCTCCGCCTGCCGCCGCCCTGGCTGCATCCGGCCGGCATCCTGGATGCCACAAGCTTCTACGTGACCAACCTGCTGCGGGCGACGCTGGAGCGCTTCATCGACTTCGACCGCATTAATTCGAGTGCCACCCGGCTCAGCCTCGGTGCGGTCAACGTGCGCAGTGGCAACCTCGTCTACTTCGACAGTACGACGCACACCATCGGGCCGGAGCATGTGATGGCGAGCGGCGCACTGCCGCCGGGCTTTCCCGCCATCGAGATCGAGGGCGAGCACTACTGGGATGGCGGCCTGGTGTCGAACACGCCGCTCGGCTGGGTCGTGAAGGACGACCCGCGCCGGGACACGCTCGCATTCCAGGTAGACCTATGGAGCGCCCGCGGCGAATTTCCGCGCGATCTCGAAGAGGTCGCGATGCGTCAGAAGGAGATTCAGTATTCCAGCCGGACGCGCGCCAGGACGGACGAGTTCAAGAGCGTGCAGCGCCTACGCGCCGCGCTGGCCGACCTGCTCCAGATGCTTCCCCCCGACTTGCGCTCGAGACCGGAAGCGCAACAGCTCGCACGCGTTGCCGACCACAAGGCCTTTTCCCTGGTGCACCTGATCTACCGCTCCAAGCATTACGAGCGCCACAGCAAGGACTACGAGTTCTCCCGCCTTGCCATGCAGGAGCACTGGCAGGCCGGCTACATCGACGCGGTCCGCACCCTGCGACACCCGGAAGTGCTGGAGAGACCACGTGCGGGCGACGTCTCTACATTCGACCTCGCCTACGACGGGCGCGAATGACGGCGAGTGACAGAAGAGAACAGGAGCTTGCCATGACCGAGGATGAGGTTCGCGCCAACGCCTTTGCCATGCCGCTGCTGAGCCCCGCCTTCCCACCGGGCCCCTACCGCTTCGTCGACCGCGAATTTCTGACCGTTACCTACCGCACTGATCCGGCGCGGCTGCGTGCCGTCGTGCCGGCGCCGCTCGACGTCGATGAGCCGCTGGTGAAATATGAGTTCATCCGCATGCCGGATTCCACGGGATTCGGTGACTACACCGAAACCGGACAGGTGATTCCGGTCAGCTTCCGAGGCAGCAAGGGCACCTATACCCACTGCATGTTCCTCAATGACCATCCGCCGATCGCCGGCGGCAGGGAGCTCTGGGGCTTTCCGAAGAAGCTCGCCAACCCGAGTCTTCGGAAGGAAATAGACACGCTCGTTGGAACGCTGGATTACGGGCCGGTGCGGGTGGCCACGGCCACCATGGGCTACAAGCACCGCGAGGCTGACGGTAGCGCCGTGCTTGCTTCGCTCGTCGCGCCCAATTTCCTTCTGAAGATCATCCCCCATGTGGATGGCAGCGCGCGGATCTGCGAGCTGGTCGAGTACCACCTTGAGGACGTCCACCTAAAGGGTGCCTGGACAGGCCCCGCCGCGCTCGCGTTGCAGCCGCATGCGCTCGCGCCGGTGGCGGAGTTGCCGGTGCTCAAGGTGGTCTCGGCCGTGCACCTGGTGGCGGACCTGACGCTTGGCCTGGGCCGAGTCGTACATGATTACCTCGGCAGCGAGGCAGCTCCGCCGCGTCGGCAGAAGCAAGCTGCTGTCTGAAGGAGATAAGCCATGCGTATCGATGGTCAGGTCGCGATCGTGACCGGCGCGGCCAGCGGCATCGGCAAGGAGATCGCGCGCAAGTTTGCGGCGAATGGCGCGAAGGTGGTGATTGCCGATCTCAACGGCAGCGCCGCCGAGGCGGCGGCTGCAGAACTGGACCATGCCGGCGGCGCACTCGGCATCGGCATGGATGTCGCCAATGAGGCGCAGGTGGAAGCCGGTATCGCGAAGGCCGCCGAAGCGTTCGGCCGTATCGACATCCTGGTCAGCAACGCGGGCATTCAGATCGTCGCTCCCGTGCACGAGTTCGATTTCGCCAAGTGGAAGCAGCTGCTCGCAGTGCACCTCGACGGTGCCTTCCTGACCACGCGCGCTGTGCTGCGGCACATGTATCGGCGAGGCACCGGCAGCATCGTCTATATCGGTTCGGTGCATTCGAAGGAGGCGTCGGTGCTCAAGGCGCCGTATGTCACCGCGAAGCATGGGCTCATTGGCCTCGCAAAAGTCGTGGCGAAGGAGGGCGCGGCGCATGGGGTGCGTGCCAACGTCGTCTGCCCCGGCTTTGTGCGGACGCCGCTAGTTGAAAAGCAGATTCCGGAGCAGGCGCGCGAACTCGGCATCTCGGAGGCCGAGGTTGTCCGGAATGTCATGCTAAAGGAAACCGTGGATGGCGAATTCACCACGGTGGAGGACGTGGCCGAGGCCGTCCTGTTCTTCGCTTCCTTCGGCTCCAAGGCGCTGACCGGCCAGACCCTTGTAGTCAGTCACGGCTGGTTCATGCAGTGACACTTTGGACCGACTGCTACGAGGCGACGTCTGCACAGGTGATTTGCCCCATGAGATGCGGCCCGCCGACATCGTAGGTGCGGGGAACGACCGGCTTGGGTCTGGGCTGTTTGAAAATCGTCCTCGACGGTAGTCGGCGGCGCGCCTGAGCGGGGTGGATCTGGATGAAGCGCTTCGTCGGGGGTGCGGACCGCCAACAGACGACGCTGCTCCCCGACTGCGTTGACGGCGATGTCGCCGCGGACAATTCGGTGCGCGCGGTCGACGCCCTCTTCGGCTGCGCCGGCGCCGCGTCGGGCACCACCAGCCGCACCGGCAGAAGCTGCGGCCTCGCCGTCCGCCGGCTCGGCACCTCGGCCCGCGCAGCACGCCGCCACCGGTGCAGCAGGCTCGTGCAGATGCCATGCCGCCGCGACACCGTCCTCACCGTCTTACCCGGCCTCAGCTTCTCCGCCACCAGTCGGACCTTCTCCTCCGCGCTGTAGCTCCGTCGCCGCTCGACACGGGTGACGATCTCAACCCGCTCCGACGCCACAGTGCCAGCACCGGTGCTGGCACCCGTGCCAGCCACTCCTCTCGCCATCGCTCCACCTCTGCGATGGCCTTCCTCTCAACCCTCTGCGCGCCGCCGCAAGAAGGGTCTCTAGGTAACGCTTACACAACCGCGGCAGGGACTTCATGCCCTACAAGCTGGGCAAGCGGATCGGGCAGATCGAGGCGAGTATCGCGCGCTATCTGGCTGCGACGGAAGCGGCCGACCGGCACGATGGCGACGGGGTTCCGCAGGCGAAGTCGGCGCGCTTGAAGAACACGGGAAGCCCAGACGCGATGAGGGCACCCCGCCATCGCTGGCGGGGGGCCCTCTTCCAAGTGTTGGTCCGGACCTAAGGAGCTCAGATCGGCTCCACGCGGTGCTGCGGCATCGCAAGTTTCCTCCTACCCATCCCTGGCGCGCTCTCAGCACGCCCATCTAGTGCATGGTTCCGTCAATGCTTTTTCGGCGCATGCCGCGCTGAGGCTGTAGAAGGAGATGAAGTTGTTGATTTACACGCCGGCATAGGCCGGGGCCGACCAGGCAGCCTTATCGCCGCCCAGGCAATGACAGCAACGGGACACGTTAGTGAGCAAGCCGATTTAGGCGGATGCTCACCCCAGGTCCTGTGCTGCGCCTCAGACGTGATCACCGGCAAGGCGGTCGTCGAAGCGATTTAATCATGATGCCGACATTGGGCTGGGCTGAGGCCCGCCTGAGGCGTGACCACTGGCAAGGCGCCGGTCGGAGCAGGTTCTTTATCGCGCCGAGATAGGCCAAATGCTCACCGCTTCCGCCGACGCCGGTTTCGCGCGCGTCACCTCGGCCCGTGAACATCATGTAGCCGCTGGTCTGGTGCCCGACATCAGGCCTCGGTCGAGCTAGTAGGCGTTAGCCACCGTCTCACCCGTGAGCACCAGGGCCGTGTCCCGCACCGAGCGACGCCGCCAGTTCGGCCAGAGCCGTGAGCTGCTCGGAAGTCGACACGCTCACGTCCGGCGCCGTCGTGGGTGTCCGGGATTGGACAGGCGTGCCATTGCCACCAAGCCGGCCAACGTCCTCTGCGCCGAGCGCCTTCCGCTCGATCGTCTGGATGGCGAGCCCCAGCTTCGCCACCGCCAGGACGGCGCCCGCGACGCTGCCGCTGCGGCCGAGCACTTTGGCTTCGCGTCTTCGTCACCGTCTTCCAAAGCGCCATGCAGGAGCACGCAAATGGTCTCGAACATCTCGTGCAGCATGTCCGACACGGCGAGATGGCTCAGGTTGGCGGCGGCGATCATCTCGGCCGCTTCGTCCTCCAGTGCAGCACGCCGTGTCGCGACGGATGCTGGGTCGGTGCGGACCTTGGCCGCGGACCGGGCGCGTGCGAGCACCAGGAGGGTGGCCTCGCGACCACGTTCACGTGCACGGTCTGCTGCAGCGCGGTAACGATGCCAAGGGTCGCGCGTGTCGGCCGCACGCTTGCGGATCGCCTTTTCCGAGACGCCGTACTTGGCCGCAAGCGCGCGGGTCGAACTGGCGCCGAGCTCCCACTCGGCACGCAGCGCCGTCCATTTAAGCCCGCTCAATGCCGCCATGGCGCGTGCTGCTCTGCACTGTGCTCGGTGCAAGGAGCAAATCGCAGATCTCCAGCAGATCTCCATGGGTTGGACTGTATCAGATTAGCGCCTGTTAGCGCCTGAACGCTGGTCGATTGCTGGCGTTGAGCCGTCTCTCTGGGGGGCTTTGGGGCTGACGGACGACGAGTGGGCGGTGCTGGAGCCGCTGGTGGAGGCGTGCCGTCCACATGCGAAGGTGCCACCGAGCAATCTGCGCCGGACTATCCCGGCCATCTTCTGGCGGAATCCTGAACCCGTGCAAGAGGCGCTTATGACGATGCCCTCCTGTTGCGGCTCCAGATTGGGCCATACCAGCTCTTCTACATCCTCGATCCGTGCACGTCGGCAGAACGCGAAGCGCGCGTTTGAGAGGGCGACAGCCGCTCGATCAGCCGGCTCTGTGCCATTGCCGATAGCGTCAGTAGCGCCAATAGTCATCGGTGGGGAGCTATCGGCACTATCGGCACTAGTGGCAGCCGCGGCGAAAACGTAGGAGTAACGGGCCGTTCGCAACATCGGCTCACCGCACGCGTCGCTGCAGCGCCGGGGTCACTGTCCGGCTGCACTGGCGGCCGACGGTTCCCCCTTTGCCGTCGTGCACGTTGCGCACCACCCCAAGCGCGACCAACTCTCGAAAGGCTCCCTCAAGCCGCTCGATCACCCTCCGTGATCTTGTTTGGCGGCGGCAAGCCCTCCCCCTCGGCGGCCCGCGTAAGGCGCGCGAGGGTAGTCGCATGCTGCGCGCAGAGTTCACGCGGACTTGCCCCGAGAACCGGGGAAGTCGATGGGCCGCCTCCACTCAGCAGAAGCGGCCTCCGGCAAACTCGTCGCAATGACGAGTGAGTACCGCTTCATCGCCTCTCGCACTCTGGCATAATGCGATTGAACCACATCGCGAGATAGAATCTGTTCAGCCCCGCGGCGCGCAGCATGGCGCTCGTCGCGATGACGACATTCGTCGCGGTGGCTTCGGGCGGCAGGGCCGGCGGCACCGGACTGCCCCGGAGCACCGCCGCGGCATAGGCGCGCGCCCCCAGGCCGAGCGCCGCCACGGCGAGGTCCGGGCGCAGCGCGTCGCCGGCCTCGAGCCTGGCGGCCAGGCACGCGCAGGCTCGGATGAAGGCGGCGTCCTCCGCCTCGTCAGACATGCAGGATCACTATGCCGTAGCGCACATCGGCGCGGACGCGGCGAAGGCGCAGATGCGGCGCGCTGTGATGCTCGCCGGTGGCCAGCACGAATTCTTGCCGTGCCAAGGGCAGACGAGGTGCACGACGGCGTCCGAGAAGCGCATCGCCAGTTCGGGCGCGGTCCGCACCCTCGACGAAGCGCTTCATCCCGATCCACCCCGATCAGCAGTTCTTCACGTTACCATCCACCGCGTTCTCTCACAGCCTCGGTCGAATGCCGTCATCGACTGGTAGCCTATCCGCATCGTCGCCTCTCGTTCCCTGATGGTGCCCGAAGGTCGATCCGGGGCGCGCGGGAAGGCAGCGGAGTGGCCGGTACCGGGCTTCGCGCGTCGCCGGGTCGGTCGAAGCGGTGGACGTCACGCTCACCGTCGATCACCATAGCGTGCCGGCTTTCGGAGGAGGCTTATCCGTGACCCGTCGTGACGTGCTTCTCGCCTCGGCGCTGGCCGGCCTCGCGAGGCCGCTTGCCGCGCAAGGCCAGTCCGAGGCCTTTGCGTCGCGTCCGATCCGCCTGGTAGTGCCCTTCCCGGCCGGCGGCATCAGCGACGTCCTCGCCCGCGCCATGGCGGACGCGCTGACGCCTCGCCTCGGGCAGCCCGTCGTCATAGACAACCGGCCCGGCGCCGGCGGCAACATCGGCGCGGAATTCGTCGCGCGCGCCACGCCCGATGGCTACACGCTGCTCGCCGCCGGGCCCGCCGTGATGGGAGTCGCCAAGGCGCTGTACCAGCGGCTGAACTACGATCCGGACGCGGATTTCTTGCCGATCGGCATGCTTGGAGCCGTGCCGAACGTGCTGGTGATCAACGCGCGCTCGCTGCCGGACCCGTCGCTGGCAGGCCTGATCGCCGCGGCAAAGGCGCGGCCCGGTGCGCTGACCTATGCCTCGAGCGGGAGCGGTTCGCTCACCCATCTCCTCGGGGAACTTTTCTCCGCTGAAGCCGGTATCCAGCTGTTGCACGTGCCGTATCGCGGCAACGCGCAGGCCATGTCCGACCTCGTCGGCGGGCAGGTGAACATTCTGTTCGATGCCGTCGCGACGTCCCTGCCGCTGATCCAGGCCGGCAGCGTCCGCGCGCTCGGCGTCACCTCGCGCGAGCGGGCACCGGAGCTGCCGGATGTACCGAGCCTGGTGGAACTCGGCATGCCCGACATGCATGCGCCGAGCTGGACCGCCGTCTACGCCCCTGCGGCGACGCCGCGGCCGGTGGTGGAGCGTCTGCGGCGCGAGATGGCGGCCGTCGGGGACAGCGCATCGTATCGCGAGATCCTGCGCAACCGCGGCACGCAGTCAATGCCGATGTCGGAAGCGGAGATGGAAACCTACCTGGCTGCCGAGCGCCGGCGCTGGGCCGAGGCGGTCCGGCGCAGCGGCGCCCGCGCGGACTGACCGGACACGCCGCGTCGCCGCGTCACGCCACGGCCGATCGCAGCCATTCCGCCCAGGCTAGCGCCTGACGGTCAGCGCCCGGCGCGCCGATGACCTGCAGGCCGAGCGGCAAGCCGTGCGGCCCGCTTCCAGTGGGAATCGCGACGCAGGGCAGGTGCAGCGATGTCCAGAGCTGGTTGAATATGGGCTCGCCGGTCCAATCGCGCGTCGCAGGCGCCTCTGCCGGCGCGGCCGGCGTGACGATCGCATCGTGATCCGCGAACAGATCGACCAGCGCCGCCCGCGCCGTGGCGAGCGCTTTGCGCGCTGCCGCGATGGCCTCGCCGTCACGCGACCGCCCCTGCAGCATCCGGCTGCGCAGGCCTTCGGTCAGCGCGTCGGAAAACGACGCGAGTTCCCAGGCCAGCGCCTGCGCGCTTTCGAACGGCCCCACCATGCGGTGCGCCGGCTCCGCGGCCGCGATCACAGGCGGCAGGTCGTTGCCTACGACGATCGCGCCGCGCCGTCGCGCTGCTGTCGCGACCTGATCCAGCAGCGCCAGCATGCAGGCGTCGATGCGGCCGGCGTCGGGGCCGGGCGTGACCAGCAGCCGCGGCGGCCGGCCGGGATGCCGGTCGGGATCGCCGAGATCCGTCGCCGCCATCGCGCCGACCAGCAGGGCGCAATCCGCTACGCCGCGCGCCATCACGCCGACGGTGTCGAAGCTGTCGCTCATCACCTTGATGCCGCCGCGATGGATCAAGCCGAAGCTTGGCTTGTACCCGACCACGCCGCAATACGAAGCGGGCCGCGTGATGCTGCCGCCGGTCTGCGTCCCGAGCGCGAAGGGGAAGAAGCCGGCCGCGACCCCGGCAGCGGAACCGGAGGAGGACCCGCCCGGGGTGTGCGCGACGTCGTGCGGATTGGCGGTCGGGCCGGGATGGCGCGTGGCGAATTCGGTGGTCACCGTCTTGCCGATCACCAGCGCGCCGGCGGCGCGCGCCGCGGCGACGCAGGCCGCGTCGGCGCGCGGCATCCATCCCCGCCAGATCGGCGAGTTCATCTGCGTCGGCATGCCCGCGACGTCGATGATGTCCTTCACGCCGAGCGGCAGCCCGCCGAGCGGCCCCGGCGCAGGCCGCATCGCGCGCACCGCATCGGGATCGAGATGCGCGAAGACCTGCAGCGACACCTCACGCGCCGCGATGCGGGCGAGGCAGCTTTCCCGCACATCCTCCGCCGTCGCCGCGCCGGCGGCGATGCGCGCCAACAGCGCGACCGCGGTGAGGTCGCAGAGTTCGGTCATCAGCCCAGCGCCTCGGCCTCGATCGCGGTGTCCGTGCATTCCAAGAAACTCGGCCGGCGCGCGATGGCCCCGCACCCGTGGATGGATTCCGCCAGCGTCTCGAAGGCCCCGGCCGGGAAATGCGGCGTGCGGCTCCAGATGCCGAGGCCGCGATACCGCGCGATCGCGGTCTCCAGCACGGCGCGATCGAGGTCCGGGAAGCAGGGCGCGACGGTCGCCGCGATCTCGGCCGCCGTCGCGGCGTGCAGCCAGGCCTGCATGGCGGCGATGCCGCGCAGCATGCCGCGCATCGCGTCCCGCTTCGCCGCCAGCGTTGTCCGCGTGGTGAAGAAGGTGGTGTAGCTCGTCGCGCCGCGCGCGGCCTGGGCGTGCCAGATGCTCGCACCTTGCGCCTCGGCCAGGGTGACGAAGGGCTCGAACAGTTGCACCGCGTCGATCTCGCCGGCGAGCATCGCCCGCATGTTCTCCGCCATGCCGCACCCGGTCACCGCCTTCACCCCGGCGGGATCGATACCGGCGCAGCGGAGGTCCTGCTGTAGGCACCACCAGGGTGTGGGGACCTCGCTCACCACGCCGAGCGTCATCCCCGCGAGATCGGCGATCCGAAAGCCCGGGCACGGCGCGCGGCCGAGGATCAGGAAGGGGTCGCCCATCACCACCGCGCCGAAGCTGACCAGCGGGCTTTCGGCGTCGGCACCATGGTCGCGGATGACGCGCATCGGGCCGCTCCAGGCCAGGTCCGCCGCGCCGGAGAGGAGGTTCGCCGCGGCTTCGTCCGGCCCGACGATGCGCGTCCCGACCGCCAGCCCCTGCGCGGCGAAGTCGCCACGCGCGAGCGCCGCGTAGAAGGGCGTGTAGAAGATCGCGCGGAAGGGTTCCTGCAGGACGATGCGCGTCATCCGGTTCTTGCTCCTGACGGTGCTCAGCGCCGATCGGCCGGGCGCGCCTTCATCCAGTCGAGATAGGCTACGAGGCCGGTCTTCAGGTCGAAGCGCGGCCGCCAGCCCAGGTCGCGTGCCGCCGCCGTTATGTCGAGCGTGTCGCGATGGTAGTTTAGCGGATTGGGCCCGGGCCCGAGCGCGATGTCGGCCTGCGGCAACAGCGCCCGGACGTCCGCCGCGATGGCGTCCATGGTGCGGGCCTCCGTGCTGGCGAGGTTGTAGAAGGGCTGCGCCGACGCCGGCGCATCCAGCGCGGCGATCACGCCGCCGACCGCATCGTCGCGGAAGAGATAGGCGCGTTCGTGCCCGCAGCCCCAATCCAGGCGCGTCGGCCGTCCCGCCAGCGCATCGGCGAGCATCGTGCGCACCGCGCAGGCGGTCCTGCGCCCCGGCCCATAGGCGTAGGAGATCCGCAGCGCCAGCGCGGACAGCCCGTGCTGCACGCGATACGCCCGCATCACGAGGTCGCAGGCCGCCTTGCTGGCGCCGTACATGTCGGTCGCGTTGAAGGGCGAGTCTTCTCCGACCGGCGCAGGTCCCGTGTCGCCATAGGCCTGCGCGGAGGAGCAGAAGACGAAGCGCGCCATGCCACGCCGCCGCGCCTGTTCCAGCAGGGCGGTGGTGCCGCCGATGTTGACCGCGACCACCAGATCCGGCCGGTCGCGCGCCAGCATCGGCCCAGAGATCGCGCCGCAATGGACGATGGCGTCCACGTCATGCGCCGCCACGATCGCAGCCAGCCCGGCGGCATCAGCCAGGTCAGCCTGGACGAAGGCGAAAGCCGGATCCTCGGGCAGCACCGCATCGGTGCCAACGACCCGGCTGCCGCGGGCGTGCAGCGCCTCGGCGACCGCGTGGCCGATGAAGCCTGCTGCGCCGGTGACGAGGATCGCCATCAATCCGGCCGGATGTTGGCGGCGCGGATCATCGGCGCCCAGCTGTCCACCTGGTCCTGCAGCATCGCGGTGAAGCCGGCCGAGGTCAGGGGCTGGCGCATGAAGCCCAGCTGATCCATCCGCGCGACGATTTCCGCGCTCTGTAGGGCGGTGTCGATCGCGGCGAAGACGCGCTCCGCCGCCTCGTCCGGCAGCGACGCGGGCGCGGAGACGCCGAGCCAGTTGTCCACCGCCATCTCCGGCGCGCCGGCCTCGGCGGCGGTCGGCACCTCGGGCAGGCGCGGCGAGCGCGTCGCGGTCGTCACGGCGAGCGGCCTCAGCGTGCCGTTTCGGATGTAGTTCAGCATTTGCGGCAGGCCGTCGAAGGTCATGGGGATGTTGCCGGCCGCCAAGTCGCTCTGCAGCATCGAGGCGTTGCGGTAGGGCACGTGCTCGAGCTGGACGCCGAAGCTCTTCATAAAGGCCAGGCCCACGATATGGCCCAGCGCGCCGTTGCCGGCGGAGGCGAAGGGGATCGGCGTCGGGCTGCGCCGCGCGGCCTCCGCCAGGCCGCGCAGGTCCGTCACGGGCAGCTTGTCCGGTCGCACCAGCGCGACGAAGGGGATCACGCCGACCAGCGCGATATGCCGGAAGGACCGCATGGGATCGTAGGGCACGTTGTACATCGCGGGGCCGATAACGATCGGCGAGTGCGCGCTGATCACCAGCGTGTGCCCGTCCGTCGCTGCCGCCGCGGCCGCCGCGGCCGCCGCGCCCAGCGTGCCGCCGGCGCCGGGCCGGTTGTCGATCACAAAGGGCTGGCCGAACTGCGTTTGCAGCGGCGCAGCGATGAGCCGCGCGACGATGTCGGAGGCACCACCCGCCCCGAACGGCACGATGATCCGCACCGGCCGCTCCGGCCATGTGACGGCGCGGGCATTTTGCACGCGCCCCAGTAGCGGCAAGGCGAGGGCGGATGTGAGCAGGCGACGTCTCAGCATACGACGATCCTCGAGCCGGTTTGATGCGAGCGTAGAGACCTCGCCTGGGAAGTGGAACAGGCTCTGCTATGGACGACGCGGCGCCAAACGGGATGCTCGCTGGCGATCTGCGCGTCTATTCCAGCAATGCGGTCGCGCCCCAGGGCGCCAGTCTCGATCGCTTCCAGGCAGAGATGGCGGGGAAAACGTCGCCAGCTTCTCCGCCGGGCGCAGCTGGCTAGGCTCCATCTCAGCCCGACAATTCGAGCCGATGAAGGCGTCGGGGCTTTTCGGCAGCGGGTCGCGATCGCAGTCGCAATTCGGGCGCGGTTCGAGCATCGCCGGTCCAACCTACTTTCGCGGGGGCGAGCAGGCTGGCCGCTCCGCGGCGGCATCGTCTGCAATCCCTCCGGCGGTGTGTATCCCGCACCCGATGAAGCGGATCTTCGATTCTGGTTGACAGATTTGTAAGTTGGGCGGCAGTTTTCCTCCAGTTCTGTCAGGCTCACGAGGCCGTAGGGAGGTCGTCCATGTCGCTCACGCGCAGCCGTGTGACCGTCGTGCCAACCGGCGCGGCCCTTGGTGCCGATATCGAGGGCTTCGACCCCGCCGACTTCGCGGACGAGGAGTTCACGACCGTACGTGGCGCGCTGCTCGACCACCTCGTCATCCGCATTCGCGGCACCGACATCGATGACGTCGCCTTCGAGCGCTTCGGCGCGCGCTTCGGAACGCTGAAGCCCTCGCCGGACTTCACGCGGTCCCGCCCGGTCTATCTGCGCGATGCGCCGGCGGTGACGATCATCTCCAACGTGACGGAGGACGGGAAGCCGATCGGCGAGCACGGCGACGGCGAGCTGAACTGGCACACCGACCTTGCCTTCACCGACGAGCCCTCGGCGCTGACCATGCTGCTCGCGCGCGAGGTGCCGCCTACGGGGGGCAATACGTCCTTCGCGAACATGTACGCCGCCGTGGACGCGCTTCGGCCCGAAACGCGCGAGATCCTGACACATCCCGGCGGCCGCAAGGCCGGGCTGACCTGCAAGCACCAGGCGAGCCACAACGCGCAGGGCGGCGCGCGGCCGGGTTACCGCGACATCGACACCGACGACGTGCGGGAGATGCCCGGGCCGATCCACCCGCTGCTGCGCACCCATCCGGAGACCGGGCGCAAAGCGTTGTTCCTCGGCCGCCGCTTCGGCGGCTACATCCCGGGCCTCAGGCTCGAGAGGAGCGAGGCGCTGCTCGACGAGCTCTGGTCCGTCGCCGCGCTGCCGGAGAACTGCTGGACGCAGGAATGGCGTGTCGGCGACCTCATCATCTGGGACAACCGCTGCACCATGCACCGGCGCGACGCCTTCACGGGGCTCGGGCGGCGGCGGATGCATCGGCTGACCACGCTCGGCGAGCGGCCGATCTGAGGCGATGGTGCGCAGCGCCGCCGCGCCGGCCGCAAGGCCGGCGAGCCTCGCCGACCGCGTCGAGGAGCAGATCCGCCGCTTGATCGACCGCGGCGAGTTCCCGCGGGACGCGCGGCTGCCGAGCGAGTTCGAGCTTTGCCGGCGCTTCTCCGTCTCGCGGCCCGTCTTGCGCGCGGCGCTCGCGACGCTAAAGCAGGCGGGCTATGTCAGCTCGCTCAAGGGCTCGGGCACGGTCGTGCTGCGCGGCCCCGATCCCGGCGGGCTGCGCTTCCCGCTGGTGCAGACCATCGCCGACGCCGAGCAGCTCTACGAGTTCCGCGCGACGCTGGAAGGCGAGATCGCGCGGCTCGCCGCGCAGCGCCGCACGCCCGAGGCGCTAGCCGAGATCGAGGCGACGCTCGCCGAGCCCGGCGAGGTGCTGGCGATGGGGGCGCCGGAGCTCGCGCGCGACGCCAATTTCCGCTTCCACCGCGCTGTCGCGCGCGCCGCCGGCAACGCCTTCTACGTCGCCACCATCGAGCAGCTGCCAAACCTGATCGGCATGGGTCCGGTGGAGGTCCGCAACTTCGGGGAGCTCGACCCCGCCGCCCGCATCGCGCGGCTGAACGCCGAGCATGCCTCGATCCTGGAGGCAATCCGCGCGCGCGACGCGACGCGCGCCCAGGCCGAGATGGTGGCGCACATCACCGCCGCACGGCAGCATTTCTACCAGCGCCATCCCGCGCGGATCGTGATTGACGGGGAGGAAGCATGAGGATCACCCGACGCGCCGCGATCGCGGCGCTAGCCGCCGCGCCGCTCGCCCGCCCCGTGCTGGCGCAGCCCCGCAAGTTCGTCGTCATCAGCCACGCGGTGCACCGCAACGTGCTGACCCAGGGGCCGGCCGGCGACGCCACCGCCGAATGGCGCCGCCAGGCGGGCGTCGAGATCGAGTGGCTGACCTTCGGCATCGAGGCCGTGCATGAGCGGCTCTACCGCGAGGCGCAGCTGTCGCAGGGCGGGGTGGATGCAGGCTTCCTGCTGGAACGCTATGGCGGCCCGCACATCGCACCGCTCTTCGAGGACCTCGCCCCCTACCAGCAGGCCGCGCCGGTCGAGCGGATCGAGGAGATCTCGCCTTCCATGATCGCCGCGCACACCTATCGTGGGCGGCAGATCGGCGTGCCCTTCCGCCACGCGACACACGGCTTCTTCACGAACCGCGCGCTGATGAAGGAACGCGGCCAGGAGGGGCAGCCCGAGAGCTTCGAGGAGATCATCGCACTTGCCGAGCGCATGACCTTCGCCCGCGGCGACGGCACGCGAGTCGCAGGCTATGCGCTATCGATGGACGATCCCGCGGCGCTGATGGACATCATCCGCGCCCATGGCGGCGACTTCATCACGCGGGACTACCGCTTCGTCGCCGACCAGCCGCAGTCCGTCGCCGCGATCGCCCTGGTGCGCGACTGGTACCGGCGCGGCGTGCTGCCGCGCAACGTCATGACCTTCAAGACGGAGGAGGTGATCACCGCGATGCAGCAGGGCCGCGCGGCGCTGACCAACCAGCCTTTCGGCCGCATCGTGAACTACAACGACCCCCGCGCCAGCCGCTTCCCCGGCGAGGTGACGGTGGCGAACATCCCGATGATGGCCTCCGTCGCCGGCCGCAAGGGCGCGCTCGTGCCGGCCAAGACCTCGGTCTGGGCGATCGGCATCCCGCGCAACGCGCGCGACAAGCAGCTGGCCTGGTCCTTCATCCGGCAGATGTCCTCGGTCGAGAACACGATTAAGGCGGCGGTGAACGGCAACGGTCCCGTGCGCATGTCGGCCTATGACGACCCCCGCGTGCGGGAACTCGCGCCCTATGCCGACCTTGAGCGGCGCGTGCTGCCGACGGCGATGCTGACCCTGCCGGGCTTCGAGAATGCCGGCCGCGCGATGGACCTCTTCATGGAGGAGGTGCAGCGCGCGATGCTCGGCCAGGCGGAGCCGCTGGCGGCCATGCGCAGCGCGAAGCAGCGCATCGAGCCCCTGCTGCCGAGCTGACGTGCCGCAGGACGCCGCCACGCTGCCGGCCGCGGCCGTTCCCGCGCCCGCGCGCCCGCGGCGCCTCCGCGCGCCCGGCAGCACGCGGCCGGCGCCGGTGCATTACGGACTGCTCGCGCCGGCGCAGATCATGCTGGTCGGGCTGATCCTGCTGCCGGCGGTCTATGTCGGGTGGATGAGCCTGCACAAGGCGAGCTTCGCGGGCGATCCGGCCTTCGTGGGGCTCGACAACTACGCGGCGCTGCTGGCCGACCGCGTCTTCTGGCGCGCGGCTTGGAACACCTTCCTCGTGGTCAACGCGGTGGTCTATGGCGAACTGCTGCTCGGCCTCGGCCTGGCGCTGCTGGTCTCAGGCTGGATGCCGTACCGCCGCGTGGTGATCGCGCTGCTGATCGCGCCCTACGCCATCAACGAGGTCTCGGCGGTCGCGATGTGGCGCTTCGTGCTGGAGCCCGACATCGGCATGGTGAGCTGGGCGCTGGTGCAGACGGGCATCGGGCAGCTAGACTGGTCTGCCGACCCGAACGACGCGCTGGTGCTGGCCGCCTTGCTGAGCATCTGGATCCACACGCCCTTCACCTTCCTCATCCTCTATGCCGCGCTCGCCGCAGTGCCGCAGGACGTCAAGGAGGCCGCGACGGTGGACGGCGCCAACGCCTGGCAGGCCTTCCGGCACGTCACGCTGCCCTTCATCCTGCCTGCGCTGCTGGTCGCGCTAGTCTTCCGCTACATCACGGCGATGCGGATCTTCGCCGAGATCTGGCTGGTGACCGAAGGCGGGCCGGCGCGCATGACGGAGGTGCTGGCCGTCTATCTCTACCGCGCGGCCTTCCGGTACCACGAATTCGGCCTGGCCTCCGCGACCGCCTTCGCGATGGTGCTGCTGTCCCTGGCCGTGGCGGCGCCATACCTGTATGCCGCCTGGCTGAAGATGTTCCACCATGCGTAGCCCGCGCGCGGCGGGCAAGGCGTGGCGGCTCTCGGCCGCGGCGCTCGCGATCGCCTGGTCGGTCTTCCCGATCGCGATGGTGGTGCTGTCGTCCTTCAAGTCGCAGCGCGACATCTTCGCGATACCGCCGCAGCTGGTCTTCGAGCCGAGCCTGGAGAACTACCGCCGCCTGCTGAAGGAATGGCCGGCCTTCCTGCCGGACATGGCGAACAGCCTGGTGGTGACCATCGGCGCGACGCTGCTGACCGTCGTGGCCTCCACCCTGGCGGGATACGTCTACGCGCGTTTCCGCGGGCGCGCGCTGGCGCTCTCGGCGTTCTTCATGGTGCTGGTGCGGATGCTGCCGCCGATCGTGGTGACGCTGCCGCTGTTTCCGCTGTTCTCCTGGCTGCACCTGACGGACACGCACCTGGTCCTGGTGCTGATGTATGCGGCCTTCTTCGTCAGCCTCTCGACCTGGATCATGCGCGCCTTCATCGACCAGGTCCCGCGGGAGCTGGAGGAAGCGGCGGTGGTGGACGGGGCGGGACTTCTGCAGGTGCTGCGGATGGTTGTGCTGCCGCTGGTGGTGAACGGGGTGATCGCGGCCTCACTCTTCGTGATCGTCTATGCCTGGAACGAGTTCATCTTTGCGCTGATCTTCACCACGCGCATCGCGCGCACCGCGCCGCTGGTGATGAGCGAGATGCTGAGCACGACGGACGGGGTGGACTGGGGCGTCCTGTTCGCTGCGGCGACGGTCCAGCTAGCGCCGATCCTGGCCTTCATTCTCGCGGCGCAGCGGTATGTCATTGCAGGGCTGACGGCGGGCGCCGTCAAGGGATAGCGCCGTGCGGCCAGCGGCGAAGGTTCGTCACGGACTCTGTCGGTCTAGTCGGATCGGCGGAAGGGTGGCAGCCTTCGCGCAAACTGAATTGTCGCACTGTCGGCTCTGCTGCCTCTAGCGCCCGATGGGTCACGCCGCGTCCCAGCGGCGTCGGGCATTGAAGGTCGCTTCCCGGCGACAGCCTCAGGTCGAACCGATAAACGCTTTATCTACGGACTTCGCTGCACTTTGGCGTGCGTCAGCCGCGATAGGCGGCTGCGTCAACAGCCCTCAACGCGGCTAGATTCGCCTCGCCCATCGGGATCTCCTGCCGTTCCAGCGCGTGGATGATGTCCGTCAGCTTCGCCACCAGCGGCGTTGGGATGGCGTGTTTCGCGCCCAGCCTGACCACGATGCCAAGCTGCGCATCCACCTCCGTGCTGCGCTTGCGCACTGCCAGGTCGCGCCAAATGCCGCTGCGCGGCTTCTGCGACCGCCGGTTCAGTGCCGCCATGTCGGACAGGCAGCGACGCAGCGCCGAGTCCTCGCGCGGGACGCCAAAGCGCACCGCGGCCGGGACGAACTGGTCCACCGCTTCTACCCGCACGCCCTCGGCCTCGGCGACCGCGATCACCTCTGCAGCCAGGTTGGCGAGCATGCTGGCGTTCTCCGGCGCGTCGAGCACCTCCGCTACCGGCGCGCCGGACACCGCCTGGGCGAACAGCCACGCGCCATAGGCCTCCTTGCCCCAGAGGTGGCCCCAGACATTGTCGGTGACGGCGGTGTTAGCGACGTAGTGCCTGCGCAGCAGGTCAGCCAGTTCCTGCACGCGCGGCGTCACGGACCCGTCGAGTTCGCCGATGCGCATCGTGCCCGGCCCGCCGAACAGGATCAGGCCCGGCGCCTGCCAGTCCGCCGCCATGGAATTGATGCAGGCGGCAATGGTGCGCCGCGGGCCGGCGAGCGCCGCCACCTCATGCGGGTTGAGGCCGTTCTGCAGCGATAGCACGACGCTGTGCTCGCCCAGCAGCGGCACCACCGGGCTCAGCGCGGCCTCGGTGTGCTGCGACTTGGTCGCGAGCACGACCGTCTTCGGCACGGCGCCGCCCAGCGCCGCCTCCAGTGCCTCCGGCAGCACCGCGCGCGCGGCGACGCCGAAGGTCTCGCGGCCCTCAAGGCGCAGGCCCTCCGCGTTCATCGTCGCGACATGCACGGCATCGCGGTCCACCAGCAGCACATGCTCGCCCGCGCGGATCAGGCAGGCGCCGAGGCTGCCGCCGATCGCGCCAGCCCCGATGATGACGATGCCCATCTCCGGTTCCTTCCTTGCCGCTATTCGATCTTGGCGCGTGCCAGCGCCAGCCATAAGCTTCGGGGCAAACACGGGGAAGGTCGAGCCAGAATGGCGATGCAGCGCCGCGTTCTTCTCGCCACCGCCGCAACCGCGGCCATCACGCCGGCGCGCGCGCAGCCGGCCTGGCCGACGCGGCCGATCCGCGTGGTCATCCCTTTCGGCCCTGGCGGCGGCACCGACAACCTGATCCGCATACTGGAGCCCTTCATCTCCCGCAGCCTAGGCCAGCAGCTGGTGATCGAGAACCGCGCCGGTGCCGGCGGCATCGTCGGCACGGAAGTCGTGGCGCGGTCGGAGCCAGACGGCTACACGCTGCTCGCCGTCGACTCGACCTTCACGATCAATCCCGGCCTCTTCGCCACCATCCCCTACGATTCCGCGCGCGATTTCACGCCGGTCGTGCTGCTGGCCCAGGCGCCGGTCGTGCTGCTCGCGCATCCCTCGGTCCCGGCGCGCACGCTGCCGGAGCTGATCGCGCTGGCGAAGGCGCAGCCCGGGGCGCTGGCCTATGGCTCCGGCGGCAACGGCGCGCCGACGCATCTGGTGGGCGAGATGCTGAAGTTCGAGGCCGGGGTGCAGATCACGCACCTGCCGTATCGCGGCACCGGTCCCGCGATGAACGACCTGCTCGCCGGCCACGTCCCTCTCGGCGTCAATGGGCTCAGCGCCTCCGCGCCCTATATCCAGGACGGCAAGCTGCGCGCCCTGGCGGTCACCGGCGACGCGCGTGCTACCGCCTTCCCCGACGTGCCGACCTTCGCGGAGCTCGGCCTTCCCGGCGTCGACCTCTACACGCATTGGGGCGTGCTGGTGCGCGCGGGCACGCCGCAGGCCATCGTGGAGCGGCTCTACCGCGCCTTCTCCGAAGCGGTGCTGCGCCCCGACCTGCGGGACCGGCTTGCGGGGCTGGGCTTCGTGCCGGCTGGCTTCGACGGCGCACGCTATGCCGCCACGATCGCCGCGGACACCGCGCGCTTCACCGCCGTGATCCGCCGCGCGAACATCCGGCCGGACTGAGCCGCCATCCGCGACGACAGGAAAGGGTATTGCGCCGATGCTCGCGCCGAATATGGCCTTCTTCACCACGGGCGACGGCGTCAGGCTCGCCTATCGCGTGGACGACTTCACGGATCCCTGGACGAGGCACGACGTGCCGGTGCTGCTGCTGCATGCCGCGATGGGACGGTATCGCCGCTGGTACGGCTGGATCCCCCGCGTGGCGCGGCACTACCCCGTGATCAGCTGGGACATGCGCGGCCATGGCGAATCGCAGATCCCGCCCGCCGACCTGCCGTTCAGCCTGGAGAGGCTGGCGCAGGATGCGCGTGACCTGCTGGACCACCTCGGCGTGGCGCGCGCGCATGTCGTCGGCCTCTCCGCCGGCGGCTATGTCGGACAGCGCCTCGCGATCGAATCGCCGGAACGCGTCGCCTCGCTCTGCCTCTTCGCTTCCACGCCGGGGCTGAAGGGCACGCAGGCCGCGACCTGGCCGGCGCGCATCGGCGAGGTCGGGATCGAGGCTTTCGTGCGCGCGACGGCCGGCGACCGCTTCGGCCCGGACGTGGACCCCGCGCTGGTGGACTGGTTCTGCCGCCAGGTCGGCACCAACGATCCCGCCTGGGTCGGCCGCTTCGTCACCCACATGTCGAGCCGCGACTGGAGCGAGGACCTGCCCCACATCGCCTGCCCGACGCTGATCGTGGCGCCGGGGCACGAGCCCATCGGCGAGAACTCCATCTACGAGAGGATGGCGCATGCCATCCCGAAGGCGCGGCTCGTCAGCTTCGAGGGCATGCCGCACAACATCGGGGACGCCGCGCCTGAACGCTGCGCCGCGGAAGTGCTCGCGTTCCTCGGGGAACAGGGCGCGTGAGCGAGGTGCGGCGATCCGCCATCGTCACCGGCGCCGCGCGCGGAATCGGCCGCGCCTGCGCACTAGCGCTCGCGCGGCAGGGCTTTGCCGTCGCGCTCATTGACCTCCGCGAGGAGGAGCTCGCCGCCACCGTGGCGGAGGTCGCGGGACTCGGGGTGCCTGCCCTGCCCATCGTCGCCGACACCGCCGACCACGACGGCGCGAAGCGGCACGTCGCGGAGATCGCGCAGCGCTTCGGGCGCCTGGACGTGCTGGTGAACAACGCCGCTGTGCCGCAGCCCCGCCGCATCCTCGAGATCACCGAGGCCGAATGGGACGCCGGCATGGCGGTGAACCTCAAGGGCTACTTCAACTGGAGCCAGGCGGTCGCGCCGCTGATGCTGCAGGGCGGTGGCGGGCGGATCGTCAACATCTCCTCCGTCTCCGCCCATACCGGGCCGCGGATCTTCTCCGTCAGCCGCTTCGCCTATTCCACGGCCAAGGCCGGCATCCTCGGCATGACGCGCGCGCTGGCGCGCGAGCTCGCGCCGACCATCACGGTGAACGCCGTCTGCCCCGGCGCGATCGAGACGGAGCGCACGCGCGCCAGCCTCGGCGCGCACTACGACCACGTGATCCGCGAGACGCCGCTGGGGCGGCTCGGCACGCCCGACGACATCGCCGTCGTCGTCGCCTTCCTCGCCACCGCGACTCCGATGTACATGACGGGCGAGGTGATCGACGTGGATGGCGGCGCCAACATCAACTGAGGAGGCAGGCATGCGCGCACACCCGGTCCGCCGCCGCGCGGCGCTCGCCGCCGCGGCGGCCCTGCTGGCGAGGCCCGCCCGCGCACAGGCCTTCCCGGACCGGCCCGTGCGCATCGTCGTGCCCTTCACGCCCGGCGGCGGGACCGACATCGCGGCGCGCGAGATCGGCCGGCGTATGGCGGAGACGCTCGGCCAGCCCGTGGTGATCGAGAACCGGCCCGGCGCCAACACCGCGATCGGCGCGGAGTATGTCGCGCGGTCGCGGCCGGACGGGCACACGCTGCTGCTGACCAGCGGCTCCACCATGCTCGTCGCGCCGCTGGTCACGCGCAGCCTGCCCTATGCGATGGCGGACTTCATCCCGGTCGGGCTGGTCCTGGACCAGTATTTCGGCCTCGGCGCGCCACCGCGCGTGGCCGGCAACGTCGCGGACCTCGTCGCCAAGGCGCGCGTGCGGCCGGATGCGCTAAGCTTCGGCCATACCGGCACGGGCGGCGTCGGCCATCTGCTCGGCGAGAAGCTGATGGCGGCGACCGGCACGCGCATGGTCTCGGTGCCCTATCGCGGCTTCCAGCAGACGGTGACGGACATGCTGGGCGGCACCCTCGACATGACCTTCGAGGGCATCCACAACATCGTGCCCTATCATCGCGACGGCACGGTGAAGCTGCTGGCGCTTGCCAGCCCCGGCCGCGCCCCGCCCCTGCCGGAGGTCCGGACCTTCGCCGAGGAAGGCTATCCCGATCTCTCCGTCGAGGCTTGGCTCGCGCTCTTCGCCCCTGCCGCCACGCCGGCGCCGGTCATGGCGATCCTGAACCGATCGCTGCGCGCGGCCGTGGACAGCCCATCCTTCAAGGACCATGCGGCGAGCCAGGTGCAGAACGCCCGGAGCACGTCGGTCCAGGAGATGCAGGAATCGCTCGCCCGCCAGGTCGAGGTCTGGCGCGCCATCGTCGCGCCGCTGAACCTGCAGATCGACTAGCCGGCATGCCGGGCGTGCTGGTGGTCGGGGCGGGGGCGGTCGGCGGCTACGTCGCCGCGCATCTCGCCCGTGCTGGCGAGACCGTCGCCGTGCTGGAGGACTGGGCGCCGAACCGCGACGCGATCCGTGCGCAGGGAATGGCGGTGGAGGAGCCCGACGGCGACTTCGTCGTGCCGATGCGCGTGGTGGCGCGCGCGGCCGAGGCGGCGCCGGACCTCGTCATACTCTGCACCAAGCTTGCCGATGCGGGTCAGGCCGTCGCCGCAACGGAGCGCGACCATCGTGGCCCCTATCTCGTCACCCTGAACGCGCTGGCCGATCTGGACATTGCGCAGCAATTGGGCGCCGGGCGCGTGATGGGCTGCATCGCGACGGGCCTCTTCGCGCATCTCGTCGCGCCGGGCCGCGTGCGGCGCCACCGCCGCCGCCACGACGGCGGGGCCGCGACCTTCCGCATCGGCGAGACAGCCGGCCCCGCGACGCCGCGCGTCCACGACATGGTGCGCCTGCTCGGCCAGGTCGACCGCGCCGAGGCGGTGGACGACCTGCCGGGCGCGCGCTGGACCAAGCTCGTCTTCAACTGCATGACCTCGCCGCTCTGCGCGCTGCACCGGACGACGCTTCGCAGCCTGTTCGAGGAAGCGAGGCTGCGCGCCGAAATGACCACCGTGGCATTGGAGGTGGTCTCGGTCGCAGCCGCCGCCGGCATTGCACTGGACCCGGTCTGCGACATTGCCGGCGAAACCTGGACCGCGGCCGCGCGCGGCGTGGGCGCGGCACGTGCGACACTGGACGCCGGCCTGCGGCGCTATGGCGCGAAGGTGGACGCGGGCGCGACCAGCGGCATGGCGCAGGACCTCGCGCGCGGCCGCCGGACCGAGGTCGCTTTCGTCAACGGCGCCGTGGTTGCGGAGGCCCGGCGCCTGTCGCTGGCCGCGCCGGGCAATGCCGCGCTGGTCGACGCGCTGGAGGCGATCAGTCCTTCGGTTGCTGGTGGAAGCTGACGCCGGCGTCGCGCACCGCTGCCGCTTCCGGCTGCACCTCCATCGCGATGATCGATGACGCAATGCAGAGATAGTAGCCTGCGATGATGTTGACGTCGGTGACCTGCCGCGGCGTGAAGCAGGCCAGCAGCCGCGCGAAGACAGGCTGCGGCACCCCCTTCAGCGCGGCATAGGCCAGCACGTAGTCGCAAAGCGCGGCTTCGGCCTCGGCCAGGCCGTCCGGCACGCGGCCTTCCCGCAGCGCCTCCAGCTGCGCCGGCGTCAGCCCCGCCGCGAGGCCGAGCGGCGCGTGGTGGTGCCAGGCATAGGCGACGCCGCGGCCGGTGATCAGGATCACCAGCTCCCGCTGCAGCTCCGACAGCTGCGTGCCGTAGCGGCAATAGGTGCCGAGATCGACGATCACCGAGAGCCCCGCCGGCGCATGGCCGAAGGACTTGATGACGTTGGACACGATGCCCCGCGTGCCGCGGAACTTTGCGTAGACCGCGTCCAGTTCCGGGGACTGCGCGGCATCGGCATCCGGCAGGCGCATCGTCAGACTCCCTGGTTCGGCGCGGCGGTAACCTGGCCCGTCGCGTCGCGCGGAATGGCCTGCCAGGCCAGTTCCTTCGCCAGCACCTCCGGCGGCTCGACCTCGAGCTGCATGGCGAGGATCAGCGAGCCTGCCGCGGTGAAATAGGCCGCGAGCAGCGCGGCATCGGTGCATTGCCGCGGCGCGAAATGCCGCTTCAGCGCCGCCCAGGTCGCGTCCGGCACGCCCTGGAAACCGCCCTGCGCGAAGGCGAAGTCGCAGAGCGCGCGTTCGGCCTCCGGCAGCTCGGCGGGCGTGCGGCCAGCCTTGATCTCGGCCATCTGCGCCTCGCTCAGCCCGGCCTGGATCGCCATCGGCGCGTGATGCGCCCACGCGTAGTCGATGTTACGCCCGATGATGCAGACCACGAGCTCGCGCTGGATCTCGGTCAGCTCCGTGCCGTAGCGCGCGTAATGGCCGAGCGACATGAAGCGGTTCAGCGCCTCCGGCGCATGGCCGAGCGAGCGCAGCAAGTTGGAGACAAAGCCGCGGCTGGCGGCGACCTTCTCGAACACGGCGCGCGTCTCGGGCGGCCCGTGCTCCAGCGCGTCGGGAAGTTGCGGCATGGCGATCAACCCCTGGGATGGCCGAACTTGTCTCGGTGGAACTGCAGGATGTCGGCGACGCAGCGGTCCGGCATCATGTCGGCGATGTTGTGGGGCATGTGGGGATATTCGATCATCCGCACATCCGGGATGCGGTCGCGCATGGAATCGTAGCTATGCGCGCTGCCGACGGTCTCCCCGCCGGGATAGATTACCAGGGTGGGGCAGCGGATGCGATGCAGTTCGCCGCTCCATTCCTGTGTGGCAGTGTAGCCGATGAAGCGGATGACGAAGCCCGGGTCGTTCTCCGCGGTCTGCTTCAGGAACCACTCCACCATGGCGGGATCGGTGCTGGCGAGGTCGAAGCGATCCGAGATGGTGTCGCGAAGGAAGGTCGTCAGGCCTTCGCTCTCGATGCGCGGCAGCCAGCCATAGACGGTGTTGCTGAGGCCCGGCGTGGATCCCACCACGGCGAGGCTGTCGAACCTCTCCGGCGAGCGCAGCGCCAGGTTCTGCGCGACATAGCCGCCGGCGGAGTTCGCGGTGAGATGGGCGCGCGCGATACCGAGCCGCCCCATCAGTTCCTCCACGTCGTCCATCAGGCGCGCCATGGTCAGCGGCTTTTCAGGCGGCGGGACGGAGGATGCGCCATGCCCACGCAGGTCCATCCGGATCAGCCGGAAGTGCCGCGCCAGGCCCGGCACCCAGGAATAGAAGCGCTGCGAGTTCCCCATCGCGGAGTGGAACAGCAGCATCACCGGCGGCGTGGTCCAGGGATCTGTGAAGTCGTCGATGTAGAAGGCGATGCGTTCGCCGTCGCTGGCGGTGAAGAACTGCGTCTCGGTCATCGTGTCAGTCCTGCGGCTGGATGCCGGCGTCGCGCACGATCTGGCGGAAGCGGTCGCTGTCGCTGCGGATTAGCTGCGCGAAGGCCTCGGTGCCCAGCTTGCCCGGCACGATGCCGAGCGCCGCGTTGCGTTCGGCGAAGGCCGGCGAATCCAGGATGGGGCGCATCGCGCCGGCGATGCGATCGACGATCGCCGCCGGCATCCCCGCGGGCCCCGCAATGCCCCACCACGCGTCCATGGAGTAGCCGGGATAGCCGGACTCCGCGATGGTCGGCAGGTCGGGCAGGATCGACAGGCGCTCGGTGCCGGTCACCGCCAGTGCGCGGAGCGCACCGGATTGCAGGTGTGGCAGCGCCGGCGCGACGGACAGGATCGCGGTCGGCACGCGCCCAGTGGTCAGGTCGATCAGCGCGTCGGCGTCACCGCGATACGGCACGTGGTCAAGCGTGATCCCGGCCATGTACATGAACAGCGATGTCGCGAGATGCGGGCCCGCGCCCACGCCCGAGGATGCATAGGCGATCGAACCGGGCGGCCGCGACTTCACATAGGCCACGAATTCCGTGACCGAATGCGCGGGGAAATCCTTGTGCACCATCAGGAAGTAAGGCGAGCGCGCGCCCAGCGCCACCGGCTGGAAGTCTCGCACCGGCTCCCAGCTCAGCGGCGTCTTCCGCACGAAGGGCGCCAGCACATGCGCGGAGGAGATCGAGAACAGCGTGTAGCCGTCGGGTGCCGCGCGCGCCGCCGCTTCCGCTGCGATGCCGCCGGCCGCGCCCGCGCGGTTCTCCACCGTCACGGGCTGGCCCAGCGCCTCGCCGAGCGGCGCGGCGATGCCGCGCATGACGATGTCGTTCGCGCCGCCGGCGGGGTAGCCGACCAGCAGCCGGATCGGGCGCGTTGGCCAGGCCTGTGCGAAGGCCGGCAGGGCGAGCGCCGAACCCAGCCCGGCCAGGACGGCCCGTCGTGTCGCAGCCATCCTTCTCTCCTGTTCAGTAGGCCGAGCGGCCGCCATCGGCGGCAATGGTGGCGCCGGTGATCATGCGCGCCGCGTCGGACGCCAGGAAGACGGCCGTCGCCGCGATATGCTCGGGGTCGCCGACCCAGAACGGGTATACGCGCATCCGCCCGATCGGGTCCTGGGGATCGCGGCCGGAGGTCTTCGCGTCCTCGAGGCTGCCGAAGGTGCGGATGACGCGCTCCGTCATCACGCGGCCCGACGCGATGCAGTTCACCCGCACGCCCTGCTTCGCGTAGTGGCCGGCCAGCGCGC
Source organism: Falsiroseomonas sp. HW251 (assembly GCF_050563545.1). Lineage (NCBI taxonomy): Bacteria > Pseudomonadati > Pseudomonadota > Alphaproteobacteria > Acetobacterales > Roseomonadaceae > Falsiroseomonas > Falsiroseomonas sp. HW251. The sequence goes on along the minus strand of NZ_JBNXUM010000036.1, from coordinate 19,363 downwards.
GCGTCAGCGACAGGATCGCGCCCTTGGCCGCGCTGTAGCAATGCGCGGGATTGGCGCCGCGCAGCGCCGCGCCCGAGGACATGTTGATCACGGCGCCACCCCCCGCCCTGACGATCTCCGGGATGGCATGGCGGCAGCACAGGAAGGTGCCGCGCAGATCCAGCGCGATGGTGCGGTCGAAGGCATCCAGCGGCACCTCCGTCACCGGCCCATCCGCGGGATCCGTACCGCCCGCGCAGTTGTACAGCACGTCGAGCCGGCCGAAGCGCGCCACCACCTGCGCCACCGCAGACGCCACGCTGGCATCGTCCGTCACGTCGAAGCCCAGGCCCACCGCGTGCCCGCCCGCCGCGCGCACCGACTCCGCCGCGGCCTCCGCACGGTCGGGGTTCAGATCCGCGGCGACCACCGCGGCGCCCGCGGCGGCGAAGGCGCGCATGGCGGCACTGCCGATCCCGCCGCCGCCGCCCGCGACGAAGGCGACCTTGCCGCTCAGCCGGCTGCCGTTCTCCATGGTCGTTACGCCCCGCCGGCCATTCGAGGACGCCCATGAATCGCGCTCCTGCGGAAGCTCTCGCGAGTCCCGCGGCGGCTCGGACAAGACAAGAAGCGGCCGAGGGTCGATCCTTCGCGCGAGACCGGGACGGAAATGGTCACCCCGCGCGCGGCAACGCACGAACAGGCGCCCAGGTCGAAGGAGAGGCAGGCAATGCAGCGATGCACGGTCGTTCCTCTTGCCGTGCAGCATGGGCAGGGTTTCGGCGCTCCTGCAAGATGGTGGGACGGGAGGGCGGACAATCCCACTGCAGACAGCGTGGATCGGCGCAGGATGCTCGCTGAGATGCAGACGACGACCATGGCCGTCCGCGCAAACTCCAGGAGACGGTCCCACGACAGAATGATCGAACGGCCGATGCGAAGGTCCGCTACGGACTTTTGCTATAGCGGCCGGGCGGAATCTGCGACCGCGGATTTGGGCGGAACTCGGGCGTTGGGCCGAAGCCACGGGAGGCCCAGACGCGATGAGGGCCCCCCGCCGTCGCTGGCGGAGGGCCCTCTTCCAAGTGTTGGTCCGGACCTAAGGAGCTCAGATCGGCTCCATGCGATGGTCCGGCATCGCAGACTTCCTCCTACCCATCCCTGGCGCGGTCTCAGCACTCCCATCTTAGGCAGCAAACGATTGGTCGCCAGATCACCCCGGCTCCTACGCTCCGACATGCGGCAGCGAGAGGGCCGGCGTTATGATTCCGTCGTCATCACCGCACCCACGGCTGATGAACTGTGTGTGTGCACCTGAAGAGACCTTGGCAGTGCAGGCCGCCAACAATGCGATGCCGCACCGCCGTGGTCGGCTCGTCCGGCCCTAGTCGACCGACTTGGCATGACAGAGCGGCGGGATGCCCCCGGGGGTCCGCGTCGTTCAGCGTAGAATCTAGGTTTGCACCGGGAGAACGTGGCGGCGTGCCTGGCAGCTGGGCCAGCTGTCGCTCCAAGTGTTGGCACCGCGACGCCGTCCAGGGTGCCAGCATGGCCCGCCTTGGCCGGAATGCGGCGCGTGACGTGGATTGGCGCGCGCGCCATGCCGGCGCATGATCGGCGACGCCGCCGGGTAGGGAGCGACGTAATGAGCGAGGTCAGGAACGGCAACCTCGGGCCATATGCCTTGGCCGGCAAGGTCGCAGCGATCACAGGGGGCAGCAGCGGTATCGGGGCGGCCTCAGCGCGGCGCCTCGCCGAGCAGGGCGCGACGATTGCCATCGGGTACAACGCCGGCCGTGATCGCGCGCAGAAACTCGCCGCCGAGTTGCCTGGCAGTGCCCACCTGCCGATCCACATGCCGGTGACCGACAGCGCCAGGATCCGCGCCGCGGTCGCCGAAGTCGAGGCGAAGCTCGGGCGATGCGACGTACTGGTGAACTCCGCCGGGACGACACGGGCCGTGCCGCATGCCGACCTGGACGCGATGGACGACGAGACCTTTGACCGCATCCTGGTCACCAACGTCCGTGGGCCTTTCTCCACCATCCGCGCCTTCGCTCCGCTGCTGCGCAAGTCGGGCGATGGGGTGATCGTCAACATCTCCTCGCTCACCGCGCTGAACGGCCTGGGCAGCAGCATCGCCTATTGTGCATCCAAGGCCGCGCTCGACACCATGGCGATGTCGCTCGCCCGCGTGCTGGGACCGGAGATCCGCGTCATCGGCGTTTCGCCAGCGGGCGTGGACACGGATTTCGTTCCGGGCCGGAGCCGCGACGCGGTGCTGCGCCAGGCGTCGAGCGCACCACTCAGGACGGTGACGCAGCCCGATGACGTGGCGCTGGCGGTGGTCGCGGCGGTGACGCATCTCCGCCTGACCACCGGCAGCATCCTGCTGGTGGACGGCGGCAAGCGCCTAACCTGACGTCGGCTTGCTGCCCTTGAACAGCGGCTTCGTCGTCCGCGCGGCATAGCGCCACGTGCCGTCGGCACCGCGCACGCACTGGTCGGTGACGGAGCCGATCAGGATCGGGGGCTCCGACATCAGCAGTGCCTCGCCGTCATCGGCATGGAGGCACATGGTCCATTCACAGGCCGCATGATCGGCGTCGTGCACCGTGACGCGAAAGTTGTGGATGAGGTGTCGGGCCACGCGCGGCCCGCGGGATTCGCGCTCGGTGTAAAAGGCACGGATTGGCTGGTGGTGTAGACCCGGTCCTCGGTGAAGAACGCATGCGCGTTGCGGCCCCAGTTGGAGTCCACTTCGCGCCAGAAGGCGACGTTCAGCACCACCTCCAGCTCCTGCCGGATTCGCAGCTCGTCGAACGCCAACTCGCCTCCCTAGAGGTAGTCCGCGAAGTCGGCGGGATCCACCAGCCTGCCTTCGCGTAAGCCCCGCAGCGCCGTCTGGACCATCGCGATCCGCGGTCCGGTGAACGCAAGCGAGCGTAGCAGGGTGGCTAGGGTCCCGAAGACTACACGCGTGTCGCGGTTGCGCGGCCCTCGGCGGTTTCTATGGCACGAGCTGGTTTTTGATGAACTCGCCATCCTTGATGATGGCGGCCATCTTCGCCCCTTCGTTCTGCAGGACGCCGAGATCCTCCAGCGGGTTTCCGTCCACTACGAGCAGGTCGGCGAAGGCGCCGGGCGCGACGACGCCGAGTTTGCCGACCATGCCGATGACCTCGGCGCCAACCAGCGTCGCGCTGCGCAAGATGTCAGCGGGCTTCTGCACCTCGGCCCGCACGAGGAACTCCTCGGGCTGGTGCACCTTCGACGAATAGGCGAGGTCGGTGCCGTAGGCGATGTTCACCCCGTTCCGCGCCGCGATATCGAGCGACCGCGTGCCGGCTTCCAGCACCTGGTTGTTCTTCTCGATCACCTCCGGGGTAAAGCCGATCTTCTCCCCGTTCGCGCCATCGACGCGATAGGTGACGAGCGTCGGAACGAGGAAGGCGTTGCGCTCCGCCATGACTTTCGCTGTCTCGTCGTCGAGGAAGTTGCCGTGCTCGATGGTCCGAATGCCGAGCTCGACGGCGCGCCGGATGCCGCGCGCTGTGTAGACGTGCGCCATGCAGTAGGTGTTCTGCCGCGCGGCCTCGTCCACAATGGCGAGCAGCTCCTCGTCGGAATACTGCAGGTGCGAAAGCGAGTCGGACGGCGAGCTGACGCCGCCGCCGGCCATCACCTTAATGTGGTTGGCGCCCATCCGCAGTTCGTCGCGCACGGCACGGCGGCATTCCGGCACGCCGTCGGCGATGCGCGCCAGGGACGACATGGACTCGCCGCAGGAACAGGCGGGCTCGCTCGGCCAGCGCTTGTCGCCATGCCCGCCGGTCTGGCTTATCGCGCGCCCCGCGACGAAGAGCCGCGGACCGACGCTGATCCGTGCCTCGACCGCCTTACGGTAGCCGGCATCGGCGCCGCCGGCGTCGCGCGCGGTGGTGAAGCCGCGATGGACCATCTGGCGCATCCACATCACGCCGCGCGCCGCAGTGAAGGACAGCGAGAGCTTAGGCTGGTTGAGCACGGCGCCAGGGGCGATGTGGACATGGCAGTCGATCAGCCCCGGCATCAGCGTGCGGCCGCCGAAGTTGATCACCTCCACTCCCGCCGCGTCGATCCCTTTCTCCACCGCGGCGATCGTATTGCCGCGGATCAGCACCTGGTAGCCGCTCCGGAGTTCTCCGGCGGCGACGTCCAGCAGCGCGAAGTTGGTCAGCAGCATGTCGGTCATGGCCACCCGTCCTCAGCTTGCCCGGCGCCGCCGGGCGGGAATGTCAGAGCCGCGCCCCCGATGCGGGGTCGAAGAGATGGATGCGGTCGGCCTTCAGCGCGAACGGCACGACCTCGCCTGGCCGCAGCGCGGATTCCGCCGGCGCGCGCACCGTGAACTCCTGGTCCCCGACCGACAGCAGGACGAGCGTCTCGTGGCCGAGGGCCTCGACGACGGCGACCTCGGCTGTGGCTGGCCCCTCGCCCAGCAGGATATGCTCGGGCCGGATGCCCGCGGCGACCGGTCCCGAGGCCGCCACACCGGCGAGCGGAAGGTCCGTCAGCGCCGCGCTGCGCAGCAGGCCCTCCGTCAGCGTGGCATCCCAAAAATTCATCGCCGGCGTGCCGACGAAGCCCGCGACGAAGCGGTTGGCCGGGCGCCCGTAGATCTCGGCGGGCGTGCCTACCTGCTGCAGCAAGCCGCGATACATCACGGCGATGCGGGTCGACATGGTCATCGCCTCGAGCTGATCGTGGGTGACGAAGACCATGGTGTTGCCGAGCCGCGCGTGGAGCCGGATCAGCTCGGTCCGCATAGTGGATCGCAGCTGCGCATCGAGGTTCGAGAGCGGCTCGTCGAACAGGAAGACCGCGGGGTCACGGATCATCGCCCTGCCCAGTGCCACGCGCTGCTGCTGCCCTCCGGAGAGCTGGCGAGGGCGGCGGTCCAGCAACTCGTCGATGTGGAGCAGCTTCGCCGTGCGGTCGATCATTGCCGGCCGCTCCCCCGCCGGCACGCCGCGCCGCTTCAGCGGGTATTCCAAGTTCCCTCGGACCGTAAGGTGCGGATAGAGCGCGTAGTTCTGGAAAACCATCGCGATGTTGCGCTTCGACGGCGGCAGTCGGTCCACGCGCTCGCTATCGAAGTGGATTTCGCCGGCCGACAGCATCTCGAGGCCGGCGATCATGCGAAGTGTCGTGGTCTTGCCGCAGCCGGAAGGGCCCAGCAGCGTCAGGAACTCGCCATCGGCGATGGTGAGGTCGAGGTCCTGCACCGCGACGGCGCCGCCGGGGAACTCCTTCCGCACGCCCCGGAGCCGGATTTCGGTCACGCCGTTAGCCCTTCACAGCGCCGGCGCCGAAGCCCTGCACGACGTAGCGCTGCAGGAACAGGAACATCAGCAGGAGCGGCACGCTCATCATGGTCGCCGCGGCCATCACCATCCCCCATTCGATCGCATACCCCGTGACAAGTGTGCCCATGATCCCCGTGGGCAGTGTGCGCCGTGCGTCGTCGTTGATCATCACCAGCGCATAGAGATACTCGTTCCAGCACAGCAGGAAGGTGAAGACGCCAGTGGTGATGATGCCGGGTAGCGCCTGCGGCAGCACCACGTCGGCGAAGGCCCGCAGGCGCGACGCGCCGTCGATCGTCGCGGCGGCCTCCAGTTCCGGCGGGATATCGGCGAAGAAGGCGCGCATCATCCACAGGCCGAACGGCAGCGCCAGGCTGGTATAGGCGACGATCAGCCCCGGCAGCGTGTTGGCGAGGCCGACGCCCGCGATCATCAGGTAGATCGGAATGAGCACCGCGGTGCTCGGCATCATGTAGGCCAGCAGCAGGCCGCGCGCGATGAGCCTGTCGCCGCGCAGGCGGAAGGCCGTCATGGCATAGGCGCCGAGGGTCGCGATCGCCAGCACGATCGCGGTGGTGCAGACCGCGACGATCAGACTGTTGCCGGCATAGGTCAGGAACTTCGTCTGCGTCAGCACGTCGGCAAAGTTCTTCAGCGTCGGCGTGGCGGGGATGAAGGTCGGCGGCCTGGCGAAGATCTCCGTCGAGGGCTTCAGTGCCGTCCCGATCATCCACACGAGCGGAAAGGTCGTCGCGATTACCACGACCCAGGTCAGGCCGGTCCAGAACAGCCGCTCGATGCGGATCACCGCTCGGGCTCCGCGCCGGGGCTGTGGCGCAGCGCCCGAAGATAAAGCGCGATCAGCACCAGCATGCAGAGCAGCATGATCACTGCGATCGCCAGCGCGCGACCCATCGCGAATAGCTCGAAACCTTCCTTGTAGACCAGCAGGGGCAGCGTGGTGGTGCCCATCACGGGACCGCCGCCGGTCATCAGGAAGATTAGGTCGAACTCGCGGAAGTCCCACACCGCACGCAGCAGCGTCACGACCGACAGCACCCCGGCCAACTGCGTCAGGGTGATGTCGCGGAACCGCGCGAAGCGGGAGGCGCCGTCAATCTCCGCGGCCTCGTAGAGCTGCGCCGGGATCGACTGCAGCCGCGCCAGCACCGCGATCACCACGAAGGGGAAGGTCCGCCAGGACCCCACGACGATGACGGTGAGCATGGCATTGGGCATGGCGCCGAACCAATCCACGCGCGGCAACCCGGCGGCCTGCCAAAGGTAGGTCACGATGCCGTTGCTGTCGTGCAGCATCCACTGCCAGACCAGCGCGGCCACCAGCACCGGCATGAGGTAGGGGAACAGGATCAGCGCCCGCGCCAGCTTCCGCCCGACGAAGCTGCGGTTCAGAAGCAACGCTACCGCCACACCGCCACCGATCTGCAGGATCAGCGACCCGGCCAGCCAGATGAAGTTGTTGCCCAGCGCCGTCCAGAACACCTCGTCGCCTAAGATGTCCTGGTAGTTCTCCCAGCCCACGAAGACCATGCGGCGGGTCAGCGGGTGCATCTCGTAGAAGCTCAGCATGACCGCCTGAACCAGCGGCCAGCCCAGCAGTAGTGCCAGCAGAAGGACCGTCGGCGTGAGGAGGAGGTAGCCGAGGCCTTTGTCGCGATCCAGCACGGCGCGTCAGCGCATCAGCCGCGCGATCCTGTCCTGCCCCATGGCGGCGGCGCGGCGTGGTGGCATGCCCTCGATGACCACGCGCTGGATGGTATCGGCGAAGACGCCGCTCCCCTGGATCTCGCCGGCCTTGGTGATCAGGGGATAGTCGTCGGTCGGCTTGCACGTCGCGTGCGCTCTGGACAGCGTGTCGATGCTGATGTCGAGCTCCTTGCGGTACCTCACCAGCAGCGGATGCCCCAGGTACTCCGGGCTGCTGCTGATCGACCGTAGCATGGGAATCTGATGTCCCGGCGTCGCATTGATGAAATCGATGTAGGTGTCCTTCTTGAAGTTCCAGGCCGCGAACTTCCGCGCGGCCTCTACATTCCGCGCGGCCTTCGGGATCACAATGCATTCGAAGGCACCGGACCACCACGGGCGGTCGGCCGACTGCAGCGGGAAGGGCACGACCGAGATCTTGTCGGCAAGGGCCGGATTCTCCGCGTTCACGTTGCCGATCGCCCGCCCGGTGTACATGCAGGTCGCGGACTGGCCGGTTACATAGGCGTTGAGCACATCGAAGAAGTCGTAGCGGTTCGCGCCCGGTGGGCAGAACTGGTGCATCTCCTTCACGAACTCGAGCATCGCGACGGTCGCGTCGGAGTTGAACACCACCGAGCCGTCTGGCGCGATCACGCGACCGCCCGCCTGGTAGATCAATGTCCACGTGATGCTGTTGGTCATCGCGGTCTTGCCGTAGGGCAACGAGGCGCCGTAGACGCCGCCCCGAGTAAGCCGCCGCGCGACGTTGATCATTTCAGCCCAGGTGCGGGGCGGCGTCAGCCCTGCTTCCTGCAGCAGGTCGGTCCGGTACCAGAGCAGCGAGACGCAGTTGTTGGACGCCGGCGCCGCGAAGTAGCTGCCGCGGTCCTTGAACAGGTTGCGCGCCGCGGGCTCGAAATCCTCCTCGCCGATGTCCCGGATCACGTCGTCCATCGGCAGCACCAGGCCCTGACCGTAGAGGGAGACCGCATTCTCCGACGTGATCTGCAGCACCAGGTCTGGCACGTCGCCGCCCGCATAGGCCGCGGCAAGCTTGGGCCAAAGGTCGGTCTGCGAGACCGGGAGGATGGAGACGCGGATGCCGGGATTGGCGGCCTCGAAGCTCCGTACCATCGCCTCGTAGGCCTGCAGCTGCCCCGGCGCGCGCTGAAGTGTCATGACGCGCAACGTGACCGGCGCTTGCGCTCGAGCGGTTCCGGCAAGACCGGCAGCTCCGACCGTCTGGAGCAGGGTCCGGCGCATCACTGCGCGACGCCACCCGAATTGCATCGACACTCTCCTGGCGATCAATGCGTGGCAGCTTAGCTGCAAGCTGCCGGCCCGCAGCAAGAAAAAGCGCACATTCCGCTCGCAATGGACAACTCGGCTACCCTCAGGGCCTCCGGATTACTGCCGCACTGCTCGGCAGCGCCCGTTACGCTGCCGAGCTCGATGACGGCGAGGAAGATCCTCAGCGTGACCCCGTCGGGCGGTGTCGCCGTCAGCCGGACATGCGGAACGTTTCCGTTGGGCGGGATGAAGCGCGCATTCGCCGCAGGGAAGCCGGCAGGCGATACCGGGCGGCACGGTCGCAGTGGTTCGTACCGAGCCCTCTGCCGGCGGTCGATCTGCACAGCTTCGCAAGAAGCCAGAGAAACACAGATTTCTAGGCGGATCACTCGGCCTGGGAGATCCCCGCCGGACTGACCATAGAGGCGGTCACCGGGACCGGGTGAACGCGGCGAAGCACGATTGGCCGCGGCACCGCCCGTCGGCCAGTGCGAATGTCTCCTTCGGGGGGAGAGCAGAAGGGCGGGGCCATCGACACAATGAGGGCGCCCCGCCATCGCTGGCGGAGCGCCCTCTTTCACGTTGCCCGTCTCCCGATCGGCCTGAATCGGCCCTGCCCGGCGGTGCCGGCTCGCATATGCCGTCCGTCCCAACCCTGGCGCGCTCGGCGCACCACGCGGGATCCACGACACAGCACACCACAATGCCTCGGCAGGTCACGGCCAGCGATGGCTGCCCCGACATGCGGCGGCGCCACGTCCCGTCTCGTAACCGCCAGGCCGCCCCTGCATCTGCAGCGGGCGTGCGGCGTGAGGCTCTTCGGCGGACCCCGGCGATGCCGGCCGCCAACTCATGCGATGCCGCACCGGCTTGTGGTGGGCCCGTCCGGTCCTGATCGGGAGACCAGGCGGCACAGTTCGCGCGGGCGCGTTCGTCGGCGATCCGCGTGCTGTTCAGGAAGATCTGGTGGGAACGCATGCGGCATGCCGAGCGGCGCCGCCGCGACTGTCACGCCGATATAGATTGGTGCGAGAGGCCAACATTCAAGCCGGGGCTGGCGATGCCGATGTTATAGATGCCGATGTTGTAGTATTCGTCGAAGGCGACAACGCCCCCATCCAGCCAAGGGACGCGGCGAACTCGCTGAGGGCGGCGCGGTGGTCTGGGCTGAGCGTCGTGATGTCAGGGGCTGTCGCTCGGCTGGCCTCCCGATGCCGGTCCGCGTCATTGGCACAAGCGGGCCGGACCTCGTCCATACCGAGGGCCTTTCGCTCGATCGTCTGGATGGCCTGCCCGAGCTTCGCCGCCGCCAGGATGGCGCTTGCGAGGCTGCCGCCGCGGCCGAGCAGCGTATCCTTCGCATCATCATCGTGGTCGAGCACACCATGCAGGAGCACGCAGATCGTCTCGAACATGTCGTGCAGCATGGCCGCCATGCCGAGATGGCGAAGGTTGGCAGCCGCGATCGCCTTGGCCGCCTCATGTTCGAGTTCAGCGCGCCGTGTCGCAACAGCTGCGGGGTCGGTGCGGACCTCTGCCGCAGACCGCGCACGTGCAAGTGCCAGGAGGGTGGCCTCCCGACCACGTGCACGGGCACGCTCGATCGCGGCACCGTCACGCTGCCAGGCATCGCGCCGGCTAGCAGCACGCTTGCGGATCGCCTTTTCCGAAACGCCGTGCTTTGCCGCGAGCGCGCGCGTGGATGTGCTCCCATACTCGTACTCGGCGCGCAAAGCCTCCCAGCGCTGCGCCGTCAGCGCCGGCATGACCAGCTGCTCCAGCACTGCCGTGGCTGCCTGCGCCCAACGGGATACGACCAAAGCACCATGCGCGGATTATACCACGCTCATCGTGATTTCGGTGGAGCTGATGATCTTGCTGGTGTCGATGGCGTCTGTCGGCACTATCCCGAGTGCACATGCGAATCGAGAGGGCAGCGCATCGGCCGTCGACCCGCTTCGTGCTAAATCGGTCGATTGACGGCGATGCCGGGTGACCCTGCCTCGATACAGCGCGTTCGAGACCTCGGTGGCAGGTGCGCTCCGCGCGCTCGGCCACAACGTAGCACTTCAGGTCGGCGTGGCGGGTTATCGCATCGATCTTGCAGTGCGGCATCCCGAAGAGACCGAGCGCTTTGTCCTCGGGATCGAGTGCGACGGAGCAACCTACCACCGCGCGTCGGCTGGAAGTTGGCTCGGGTGTGGTCGACGGACTGGTTCCGCGATCCAGTAGGCCAGACCGAGCGGCTGTCGCGCGAGATTGGCCTAGTTTTGGGGCAAACGCCCATCGGAATCCAGCCTCGGCGCCGCCTTGTTGAAGACGCGGACGCACCTGCGCCGCACTCGGTCGGGCGGCCGGAAGCCCATCGCGCCCCCGCGCAGCCGGCGGAGGGAGCGCCGACCGCGTCCGCGAGTGCCTTGCAAGCCGAGCCGCTTGAAGGAGACGCAGCGCCGGGTGCGGCTGGAAAGGGCGGCACGCTGAGGGAGGCCCTTGCCGCTTTCCGCGACGGAGTCATTCTACGCGACTTTCCTGGAAGCGAGCCCGGGCGATGTATCCTGAGGGACGCGATGATCGAGTTGATCATCAAGACGGGTCTCGACGACCCGAAGGACTTCCACACAAAGATCCCCGAGTTTCATCGGACGCGCACTGACGGCCGCCAGGTGGCATTTCTGCCTCAGATCTGCGAACTCGTAGAGGAGTACGGCGTCGAGGTTTAGGCGTTATCAGTCACGCGTGTTCAGCCGGCGGCGCTCGTCCCAAACTACCGGAAACGGCCTAAGCACCGCCGGCAGCGTCAAATCCTCCGGCTGCCGCCCGTCCAGGATGGCCTCCACGACGTCCGGCGCGAGCAGCGTTAGCCGAAGCACGCGCGACACGTAGGAAGGGTTGATTTTCTCGGCCGCGGCCAGCTCGTTAATCGTAGCGAATTGGCCGGACTCCAGCATCCGCCGCCACCGGAAGGCCCGCGCCACCGCCTTGATGAGGGTGATGTCCTGCCGGCGCTCCAGCGCCAGCACGCCGGGCGTGACCATCGCCTTCCGCCCGCCGCGTGGCTTTACCGCGAGCGGGAAGACCACGGTCAGGGTCTGCGCCGCCTCGCTCACGCCGCAGCCCTCCCGGCCTCAGGCGCCTCGGCGGCCAAGTCCCGCACCAGACTGCCGAGCCCGTCGAGCCGCAGCCGCACCGCGGCGCCCTCGGACCGGATGTCGACCCGATCCACCAGCAGCCGGACGATGCGCGCTCTCTCGGCCGGGAAGAGCTCGTCCCACAGCGGCTCGATTCGCTCCACTGCCAGCAGCACTTCCTGCTCGGTCACGTCCGGCGCCGTCGTGCGCGCCGCCCGCCAGGTGCCGACCACCATCTCGGGCTGCCGCAGTAGCGCGCGGACTTGCGCGACCACCGCCGCCTCGATGTCGCCGGCCGGGAGGCGTGCGATCGCCGGCCGCTGCGTCGCGCCGCCCTTCAGCACGGCCTGGCTGACATAGTAGCGGTACATCTGCCCGCCCCGCCCGCGGCTGTGGCTGGGCGACATGGCGCGGCCGTCGCTGTCAAAGATCAGCCCGCGTAGCAGGAGCGCGGTGGTGTTTCGCGTCCGGTTGACCCGCACCCGCGGGCTGACCTGCAAGACGGCGTGCACCGCGTCCCACTGCGCCTGGGTGACGATGGCGCGGTGCTCTCCGGGATAGGCCGTGCCCTTGTGCACGGCGTCGCCGAGGTACACGCGGTTGCTCAGGATCCGGTAGACGTCGCTCTTCGTCAGCGGCCGGTCCCGCTTCGTCGTGGCGCCCTCGGCGCGCAGAACCTGCACCAGCTTGGTGCAGGACTCCGTCGCGACGAAGCCCTGGAAGATCCGTCGCACCAGCCCGGCCTCGGCGTCGTTGACGACCAGCTTTCGCTCGCGCACGTCATAGCCGAGCGGCACGTAGCCGCCCATCCACATGCCCCGCTTGCGGGACGCCGCCACTTTGTCGCGGATGCGCTCGCCAATGACCTCGCGCTCGAACTGCGCGAAGCTCAATAGGATGTTCAGCGTCAGCCGCCCCATGCTGGTCGTGGTGTTGAAGGACTGAGTCACAGAAACAAAGGTGACGCTGTTCGCGTCGAACACCTCGACCAGCTTGGTGAAGTCGACGAGCGAGCGGCTCAGACGATCGATCTTGTAGACCACCACCACGTCGACCAGCCCGTCCTGGATGTCGGCGACCAGCCGCTTCAGGGCGGGGCGCTCCAAGGTGCCGCCGGAGATGCCGCCATCGTCGTAGCGGTCGCGCACCAGCACCCAGCCCTCGGCGCGCTGACTGGCGATGTAGGCCTCGCAGGCCTCGCGCTGCGCGTCGAGGGAGCTGAATTCCATGTCGAGGCCTTCCTCGCTCGACTTCCGCGTGTAGACAGCGCAGCGCAGCTTCCGCACGGTCGCTGGCATCGCGCCGGCCGGCTTCGCATCGCGCTTCATGCGGCGCTCCGGCTCGGGCGGAGCCCGAAGAACACCCGCCCGTTCCACCGCGTGCCCGTGATGGCGCGGGCGATGGCGGAGAGCGACTGGTAGGGGCGGCCCCCGTACTCGTACCCATCGCGCGTGACGGTCACGACGTGCTCGACGCCCTGGTACTCGCGGATCAGCTGCGTGCCGGCGATCGGCTTGTCGTCGCCGCGCATGCGGCGGACCGTGACCTTGCCGCCGTCGAGCTGCTCGCCTAGGGCCTCGAGGCGGGCCAGCGTCTCCGGCTTCAGCCCGCCGTAGGCGAGCTCCTGGATCCGGTAGGCGAGCCGGCTCTCCAGGAACCGTCGATTGTACGGCGGTGGCTCCGTGCCGAAGAGATCTCGCCACTGCTGCTTCAGCGCCGGCGTGGCGGCAGTCTTCAGGGCGGCGAGCCGGCCGAGCACATCGGCGGGCGGGATGGCCGGGGCGGTGAACGCCGGCGGGGTCGTGTGCCTGGGCTTCGTGGTGCGCGTCATGCGTCTCTCCGAATCGTCGGGTTCGCATGACCGCGCTGCGGCGCGGTGAAGTGTAGCAACCGCTCTCCGCGGTCCGCGGCGTCGCGCTCGGTAGCCTCGGCAGCGCGGCTGCGCAGCCGCAGGATTGGACCCCGAGGCGGAGATCGGCGTTCCAGAAGCCGCGGGCGGATGCGCAGCGCCCGGCCAGTAAGCACTGATGCAGGGAGGACCAGCATGCTCAAGGGCGGATGCTTGTGCGGCCACGTTCGGTACGAGGCGGGCGGCACGCCGTTCCACCCCACGGTCTGCCACTGTTCGATGTGCCGACGTGCGGCAGGCGCTCCGATGGTGGCGTGGTTCACGGTGCGGCGCGCGCAGTTCCGCTTTGTGGGCAGCGCGGCGACACGCTTTGCCTCCAGCGCCGGGGTAACGCGCACCTTCTGCCCGCGCTGCGGCACGTCGCTGACATTCGAGACTGAGGAGTTCCCGGACGAGATCGATGTCACGACAGTAAGCCTCGACGACCCCGATGCCGTGCCGCCGGCCGACCACACACGGACGGCAACGCAATTGCGCTGGGTGCGGCTGGCGGACGGCCTCCCCGTCTATCTAGACCGACGACCCGATAAGTAGTTTCGGCGATGCCTTCCGGCGAAGTGCTCTGCCCGGCGGCGGCGTCGCGCTCGCGGCTCCTCAGCCGCAGCAGGCCGCGGGCGAGCAGGTCGCAGATCTCGCGGAGATGGAGGGGGAGGTGGGAATTGAAGGACGGATGCAGCGGGCTCACACTTTGAACTACCCGCTACGGCGGCAATCCGTCCCGCTCAGACCGCGTTTGCGACAGGGTCATGTAGGTGGATCGGCGGGCTGACCTTAGAGCCCTGTGTGGACGGCCCCTTTGACGCAAGTACGATTTGACGATCGGCGCCGCGGTCGGGTGCGGTCATGTGTCCGGCCTGTTCGCGCGGCCTATGGCCGCTGGCCCTGATGCAATCCGCGACCTGGCTCCCAATCAGTTTCGCGCGCTCGATGACGCGAGACTCTAAACGGGTTCTGCCGGGCCCCGGGTTCGACCGGTACGCCATCACGCCACCATCGCCCTCACGCACCCGCCGGTCGCGGCGACCTCCGGCGGGGAACCGTCAATGCCTATGCGCCCACGGGCTGCGGCGCTCCGCGCGGCGGGCGATAGCTGTCGCCGCGCGCCAGCAGCGCCCAGACGATCCGTGCCGTCTTGTTTGCCTGCGCGACCGCCGCGACCATCGTCGGGCGGCGCTCGATGAGCTCGGCGAGCCAGCCCTCCCGTGCCTTGATGCGGGTATGCCGGATCACCGCGGTCGCCCCGAGCACCAGGAGGCGCCTCAGGTAGCGGTCGCCGGCCTTGGAGATGCCGCCCTGCCGCGGCTTTCCGCCAGTGCTGTTCCGCTTCGGCACGAGGCCAATCCAAGCCGCGAAATGCCGCGCCGAGGCGAAGTTCGACACGTCGCCGACGGTGGCGACGATCGCCGACGCAGTGATCGGGCCGATGCCGGGCACTGCCGCGAGACGCCGGCTGGCATCGCTCTCCTTGTGCCAGACAAGGATCGCCGCCTCGATCTCCTCCACCCGCTTCCCGAGCGCCTCCAGCTCCGCCGCCAATCCTCGCAGCGCCTGACGGGCCAGGGGCGGCAAGGTGGTCTCATCCTCGCCGAGCAGCACCGCCAGCAGGTCTGCGACGCGGCTCATCCCTTGTGGCGCCACGAAGCCGAACTCGGCCAAGTGCCCGCGGAGCGCGTTCACCACCGCAGTGCGCTGCCGAACCAGCAGATCCCGGGTCCGGTGCAGCACCAGCACCGCCTGCTGCTCTGACGTCTTCACCGGCACGAAGCGCATCGTCGGCCGGGCCACCGCTTCGCAGATCGCCTCGGCATCGGCCGCGTCGGTCTTGCCGCGCTTCACATAGGGCTTCACGTACGCCGCCGGGATCAGCCGCGCCTCGTGGCCAAGCGCCCGGATCTCGCGCGCCCAGTGATGCGCCGTGCCGCAGGCCTCGATGCCCACGAGGCACGGCGGCAGTGCGCGGACGAAGTCGAGCACCTCGGCCCGCCCAAGCTTGCGCCGCAGCACCGCGCGACCGACGGCGTCAACTCCGTGCGCCTGGAACACCCGCTTGGCGATGTCCAGGCCGATCGTGGTAATCTCCATGGCGGACGGCTCCTTTGCTCGCTGCCCTCGACAGCCGCGAGCCTGGCACATCGATGCCGCTCAGGGGCCGTCCACCGCATCAGATTCAGAATGGCGACGGAACAGCCGTTGGCGTTTCGAGCGCTGCTGCCGTCGGCCTCTCCGCGTGGTCGCATCTAAAGGGTTAGCGACGTAGACAAGCGAATGAAGGCATCGTCGGCGGCTGTAGCATGGCGCCGCCGACGATGCCTCCATTTGCTCGCCCTAACCTCACTGCTTGATGAGGAAATCGTCTTTCGACTTTCCTTCAGCCTGCGCGGTCTGAAGCCATCTCGGCATGCGGCCGCGACCGCTCCACAGTTCCCCATCTGGCCCCTTGTATTTCGGCGCCAGCCCCTGCCCCTCGGCCTTCTTTGAGGCCTTTGCGCGACCACGCTTGGCCAGCTGAGTGAGCTCGCCGAAGAGTTCGCGGATGGAGATGCCTAGCTCAGCCGCCCGGCGTTCCATCTCCTCCTTAAGGGATCTTCTCTCGCCCTCAGCCTTGTCGCGGATCTTGGCCTCGGCTGCACTCGCGATCTGCCGGAGGTTTCCGACACTCATCCTGTCTAGAGCTTGGAGGATCTGGCGCAGCGAGACAGCGTCATCCGCTTCAGCCTCAGGCTGCCGCGACCGGGGCTTCGATATAGCTTTCCTGGCTGCCATCGAACTTCTCTCCTCTATACCCGACACTCCCTATATTCCGCCGCCCCAACCAAATTGAACATCGTTCCGCACTCACGACGACGTAAAGCCGGTGTACTGAACGCATTGTGGCTTGGGCGGAAACATCGCTGCGCAGCTGAGTAACTCAAGGGGGCCGAGATGAGGCGACGCTCATCTTCCCCTACTCGGCATCATCTCCTCGTCGCTCCACCCGGAGCTTCCATTCGGGTACGCCTTGTTCTTCAAACTCAGTGGGAGCGGACCATGCTGGCGCCCTGGCCGCGGCAGACGGGCACTCAGGCTGGCAGGCGAGCCACCGCCTCCTGGTAGCGGCGCCAGAGCATCGCGATCTTCTTCTTCACTGTGCTGCGGTCCGGGTGCTGGTCACGCGCGGCGAACCACTCCTCCATGCGACGCACCATAGCTGCCTGGCTCTCGGGCATGCCGTCGATCTGCAGGCGGACGGCTGCTTCGCACCAGAACTCGTCCCAGTCGTACTTCGGCAAAGCGCCGCGCGCGACGGCACGAACAGGCGCGGCCGGTGCCGCGGCAGCGGATGCCTGCGCCGCTTCAAATCGCTCGAGCTCAGCATGCCGGACGACCAACCGCTCGCGCAGAACATGGAGCGCCTGATCGTCATCCGCGCGCCATCCCACTGACCGGTAGCGCTCCGGGTCCGCCCGAAAGGACCTGACCTCGCAGCTCCCCGTGGTCATGACCTCCCAGGCGTCGTGCGCGCCCAGGTCGAGCGGGCCCGTAAAGAAGTGCTGCCGATCCGGGACGTTGGCCCAGTCGCCGTCCCCCATGTCCTCGATCGAGCCTTCCTCGAGCGGGAGCCGGACAACGACGATTGACAGCGTCAGCTCGCCAGCGATGGCGAAGTTCGCGATGTCGAGCTCGCTGACGCCCCACCTCTGGCGCACCTCTGCCAGGCCATAGCAGGGCTTCCTCACGATAACCACTGATGTCACCCGCGGTTGATGGCACGCATACGCCTATAGGCAAGCACCACCTTGGCCATGTCCTTGCGCATGTCAGGCGGAAGCCGCTGCGCCTCGACGAACAGGTCATCCATGCGTACGCCCAGGATCGCCGCTGCGCGCTCAATGAGCTCGTCGCGGGGCGGCTTCTCCATCTCGCGCTCGATGCGCGACCAGTAGGCGGGTGACACATCGAGGCGCTCGGCGAAGTCGTTCAGCCCGATCCCGAGCGCAGTGCGCCGCGCGCGCACACATGCTCCGAAGCTCACGGCACCCAGCCTCCCTTGATCAGCCGGTAGCGCGCGACCCGCACCGCCACGAAGCGTTCCGACACACCGAAGTCGGCGGCTGCGGCAGCGAGCACGCCCTCGATCGCCTCGCGGGAGTTGTCCGCGGCGAGAATGCGGCTTCCCGCCCTGCCGTGATGCACGCCGTAGACCATCCGCAGCCGCTCGGCGCGGGCGTGCACGACAAGCCGCAGGTGCAGCGCGATCGGCGGAGCGAGCAGCGCCCCCATGAACTCGTTTGCGCGCCACTCCGCGCGGATCATCGTCGGATCGAATAGTGCGCTGGCGCTGCTGAGTGCGCTTCTATAGCGCCGCGCGGGTGCTGCGTCGGCCAGGACTGGTGGCACGTCGAACAGCACATGTGCCAACTCATGTGCGGCCGTGCTGGAGGCTAGGTCCGGGCGGCCCGCCAGCAGACTTCCATTGATTGACACAACCGCGGTCTCAGGCAGGTCGGGGTCGGTCTCGCAGACGCCCAGCACTGGGCGACCGTCAGCATCATGCACGGGACCCGCGAGATCCCAGGCCACGCGAATGGTCCGCCCATTGACGCACACCTCCCTGGCAGCCTGAGCAAGCCGCTCGGCCGGCAGCGCCAACCCTTCGCCCGACCCCAGCACCTGTCGGCGCACCAGTGCTGCAATTCGCCACACCGCGGCGGTGGGGAGCCGCGCCGGCGTGGTCGGCCATGGCTGCGAATAGGCGATTTCGATCGGCATAGGATCAACCTGCCGATCCGGACCCACAGCCCAGCGGAGCAGCGCACTCCGGGGGGATACATTCCTGCCCTGCTGGGCCGCTGCAAAGTTTCAGACCAACTAAGCGCTTGATCCGGTTTTGGGGATTTGGTCGCGCACGGCTTCTATTCCCCATTCCGCCCCTTTCCGCCTCCACCCCCCGACGCGTCCCGTGATTCCTTCTCTCGGTCACAAGCACCGAGGGATCTCGAATGACCACCGTTGCCCTGTCCCTGGCCGATCTCCGGCGCCTGCACGCCGTTGCACAGCGCGAGGCGCGGCGCGTCCGCCGGATCGCTCGGCTGCCGTCCCACCAAGTGGAGGACATCCGGCAGGAGATGCTGCTGGACTTCCTGGCGCGGCTGCCTGCTTTCGATGCCGAGCGCGGCAGCCTTGAGGCCTTCGCCACCGTCTGCTTCCGGCACCGCGGCATCCGCATCGCGGAGCGTGAGCGCCGCGAGCGGGCGCGCCGTCATGAGGCACGGCTCGACCAGCCCGTCTGCGACTTCGGTCAGGGAAATATGGAGCACCTCACGCTGGAGGAGGTGATCCCGGAGTCCGAGGGATATGCCGCCTGGTGCGGCCAGCAGACCGACGCGGTGGCGGCGGCCGAACGTCGACTCAATCTGAACCGCGCGAGTGCCGCGCTCGATGGGCGCGACTACCCGATCTGCGTCGCGCTGGCCGACTGCACGCCGCACGATCTCGCCCAGCGCGGGCCTCTGACTCGCTCCGTCCTTTATCGGCGCCTGCAGGAGATGCGGCTGCGCCTGCTCGCCGCCGGGCTCTTCGCGTGAGTGGGACGGATCAGCGGGTCGGTGAGTAGGTCTAAGTATGAAGCACAGCATCACTCCACCCGACCCGCAGATCCCGCTTACCGAAGCGGCGCTGTGGATCAGCATGGAACAAGGGCTCTGACTCACTTTCCGTGCAGGTGATCGGACGATGGCGTTGGTGGCGCGTAGGAGGTGCACTCAACTCAAAGGCTCCGCCATGTTCGGCCCCGATTTCCACGCGGTCATCCCGGTCGGATTGGTGCTCGATGAGGTCGAGATCGGCAGCACGCGCATCGCCATGACCGTGCGAAGCGCCATGCTGGAGGGCTTCTGTCCCGACTGCGGGGTCCGGTCGGCGCGCCTCCACAGCAGCTACACGCGGCGCCTGCTGGACCTTCCCTCGCACGGCCGCATGGTTGAACTGCGCCTCGCGGTCCGCCGCTTCCGTTGTCCCGA
>NZ_JBNXUM010000035.1:0-73992 GCF_050563545.1 Falsiroseomonas sp. HW251 | reverse complement strand
CGCCCGTCGCGCGGAAGCGGAGGCGCGCGATGCGCGCGCGGCGCTCGCCGCCGAGGCCACGCGCCTGGCCGCGCGGCAGGAGACGATCGGGCCGGAGCGCGAGGAATGGGAAACCCGCCGCGCCGAGGCCGGCGCGCGCGAGGAGGAAATCGCCTCGCGCCTGGCCGAGGCCGAGGCCGGGGTCACCACGCTCGCCGAGGCACCGGAAGCCGCCGCCGTCCGCCGCGCCGAAGCGGCGCGGCTGCTGGCGGAGGCGGAGGCCGCGCACAAGCTCGCCGCGATGGCCCTGCGCGACGCTGAGGTCGAGTTGCGCGAGGCCACCCAGCATCGCCGCGACTGCGACGCGCGCTTCGCCGCGGCGCGCGAGGGTCAGGTGCGCGCCGAGGCCGCGGTGGAGACCGCCGAGGCCGCCGCGCTGTCGGTCGAGGAACGCGTGACGGAGCGCCTCGGCGAAGGCCATGCCGAGCTGCCGACCGACGTGCCCGAACTCACCGAGGCGGCCGAGGAGAAGGCGCGCCGCAAAATGGAGCGCCTGACACGCGAGCGCGAGGAGATGGGTCCGGTCAATCTCCGCGCCGAGCAGGAGCTGAACGAGCTCGATGCCCGCCGCGGCGCGATCGACGCGGAGCGGCAGGAGGTCGCGACGGCGATCGCCAAGCTGCGGGGATCCATCGGGCACCTGAACCGAGAGGGTCGCGAGCGGCTGCGCGTCGTCTTCGATAAGGTGGATGCAGAGTTCCGCGGCCTCTTCACCCGCCTGTTCGGCGGCGGCCGCGCGCATCTCGCCCTCGTCGGCTCGGACGATCCGCTGGAAGCCGGGCTCGAGATCTACGCGGAGCCGCCAGGCAAGAAGCTTGCCTCGCTCAACCTGCTGTCCGGCGGCGAGCAGGCGCTGACCGCGCTGTCCCTGATCTTCGCGGTGTTCCGCTGCAACCCCGCGCCGGTTTGCGTGCTGGACGAGGTGGACGCGCCGCTGGACGACGCCAACGTCGAGCGCCTGTGCGACCTGCTGGAGGTGATGGCGGCGGAGGACGACAGCGGCAAGGGCGGCACGCGCTTCCTGATCGTGACGCACCACCCGCTGACCATGGCGCGCATGCATCGCCTGTACGGCGTGACGATGCAGGAACGCGGCGTGTCGCGGCTGCTGAGCGTGGACCTGCAGCGCGCGGTGGAACTCGCGGAAGGGCCGGTGGCGGGCTGACCGCCGTGCAGGAGACGAGCCGCGCCTTCGCGGCGCTGGCACGGCTGCGCGCGGCCGGCTTCGCGCCAGAGGCCATCCTCGACATCGGCGCCTATCGCGGGGAATGGGCGATCGCCGCGCGCCGGCTCTTCCCCGAGGCGCATATCCGGCTGCTCGATGCGCTGGAGGAGAATGCGGTCGCGCTCGCCACCGCGGCGGCGCGGATCGGCAACGCGACCGCGGGGATCGCCGTGCTCGGCCGCGAGGACGGCGTGGAGCGCGACTTCCACGTCGTGCATGCCGGCGTGCAAACCGGCTCCTCGCTCTATGCCGAGAACACGCGCTTCCCGCGGGAAGCCCGGCGGGTCGTGCAGCGCAGCCTGGCGGCGCGGCTGGCCGGCGATCCCCGGCACTATGCGCTCGCGAAGCTCGACGTGCAGGGCGCCGAGCTCGACATCCTGCGCGGCGCCGGATCACGGCTGGAGGCGCTGGAGGCGGTGCAGATGGAGGTTGCGCTGCGCCCCTACAACGCCGGCGCGCCGCTGATCGCGGAGGTGCTGGCGGGGATGGAGGCGATGGGCTTCACCGCCTTCGACATCCTGGACGACATCCGCCTGCCCGGGCAGGGCCTCCTGGTGCAGGTGGACATGCTCTTCCTGCGGCACGGCTCCCGCTTTGTCCCGGCGCCGCCCTTCTGAAGGACGGGGACGCGGTCGTCACGCCATGAAGCTGCCGTGGGAAATGCCGAGCAGCGGGAAGAACTGGGGAAAGCGATCGAACTGGTGGATCACCGGGCAGACGCGGCCGTCGGCATTGACCATGCGGCCCTGCCGGTCGAAGGCGAAGACCTGCTGGTAATGCAGCGTCTGCACCAGGCCGGTGCGGTTCGGCACCAGCACGGCGTCCTCGATCTCGCCGGCCAGCAGGTGGTTGTGGATGCCCTGGTCGACCCCGCGCGGCATGCCGGGCGGCGACTGCCCGACCTCGCGCGCCATCAGGGCGAGGTAGCGCAGCACGCCCTCGCGCGTGCCGCCGACCGTGCCGGAGCAGGAGATCGGGCGCCCGCCGATCGCCGCCAGCCGCGCCTGGCCATAACGCGCGGCGATCCAGGCGCTGTTGCTGCCGCAGTGCATGATGAACTGGTCCTCGAGGAAGCAGGCCAGCGGCGCGTCGGGCAGCATCGGGAAGGGATCGGCCTGGAACCACACGTCGCGCACGTCGAGCATCAGCACGCGCCGCACCGCCGGCCTGTCACGCAGGATGTCGGCATAGGCGGCGTAGCGGCGGTGCTGGATGTCGGACAGCGGGGGCGGGACGTCAATGTCGAGCTGGGTGATGCGGTGGCGGCTCAGCATCGCCTGCGTCGCCGGCGGCAGCGCGGCGGTGAGGAACACGACCTCGCCCTCGTACCAGCGGCGCAGGCTTTCCGCGAAATGGGCGATGCGATGCGGCGGATAGCCGGCGCAGGCGCCGAGGATCAGGTCCATGCGGCTACGGGCCCTTCCATGACGCCGGTGTGATAACGTCGCGGTCCGCGGAGTGGAAGGGCGCGGGGCGCGATCGCGCAAGGCCCCGGCCGCGTTCAAGTTCATGATACGTTCTTGATGCGCCTGGCACCAAGCGCGCATCCTTCGCGCGCAACCCTCAGGAGGCGCCCATGCCTGTCGACCCGATCCCCGCCGGCTATCATCGCGTCACGGCCTATCTCGTCGCGGAGGACGCCAGGCGCGCGCTCGCCTGGTATGCCGAGGCCTTCGGCGCGGTCGTGACGATGCGCATCCCCGGCCCGGGCGACAGCGTCATGCACGCGGAATTCCGCATCGGCGACACGCTGCTGATGATCGGCGAACAGGCGCCGTCCTACGGCGCCTTCGGCCCGCTGCACTATCGCGGCACGCCGGTCTCCTTCGTGCACTATGTCGAGGACGTGGACGCCGCCTTCGCCAGGGCGCTGGCGGCCGGCGCGACGGCGGAGCGGCCCGTTGCCGACCAGCCCTTCGGCGACCGCATGGGCACGGTCACGGATCCCTTCGGCCATCGCTGGCACCTCGCGACCCATGTCGAGGATGTCGGGACGGACGAAATCGTGCGCCGCATGTCCGGCGGATGACCCTGGAGGCGCGCATCGCGCGCAGCCACGGCATGGACGACGAGGCCTGGGCGCGGCACGCGAACCCATGGTCCGTCTGGACGCGCGTGCCGATCCTGCCGCTGCTCGCGCTCGCGGCCTGGAGCCGCGACTGGATCGGCTGGTGGGCGGTGGTGCCGGTCGTGCTGCTGCTCGCCTGGACCTGGATCAATCCGCGCTTCTTCCCGCCCCCGGCCTCGCTGGACAGCTGGGAATCCCGGGCCGTGCTGGGGGAGCGGCTCTGGCTTGCGCGCGGCGAGGTCCCGGTGCCGGCGCGGCATCGCGTGCTGCCGGCGCGGCTCAATGCCCTATCTGCCGCAGGCGGCCTCCTCCTGCTCTATGGTCTCGGCTGGCTGGTGCCCTGGGCCGCGCTGACGGGTCTCCTCGTTGCGCTTCTCGCGAAACTCTGGTTCCTGGACCGGATGACGTGGCTGGTGGCCGACATGCGCGACGATCCGCGGCTCCTGGCCTGGCAGGCAGCGGGAACTCGCATCCCGCCGGCGGGATAGGCGTTGCTTGCGCGGCGCGACATTCCTAGATGCGTCGCAACACCCGCACCGCACGAGCAGACGAGATGGCCGAGCCGACGACGACCCGACCGCGATCGGCGCTGCGCGACTTCCTGGACAGCGGCGCGGCCGGCGGCCTCGTGCTGATGGCGGCGGCGGCGGCGGCGCTGGTCATCGCGAACTCGCCCCTCGCGCCCGCCTATTTCGGCGCGCTCAAGACCTATCTCGGCCCGCTCAGCCTCGAGCACTGGATCAATGACGGGCTGATGGCGGTGTTCTTCCTGCTCGTCGGGCTCGAGATCAAGCGCGAGGTCGTGGACGGGCAGCTTTCCACCTGGTCGCGGCGCGTGCTGCCCGGCGTCGCCGCGGCCGGCGGCATGGCGGTGCCGGCGCTGATCTACGTCGCGCTGAACCACGGCAATCCCGAGACCCATGCGGGCTGGGCGATCCCGACGGCGACCGACATCGCCTTCGCGCTCGGCGTATTGGCGCTGCTGGGCAACCGCGTGCCGGTCTCGCTCAAGGTGTTCCTCACGGCGCTGGCGATCATCGACGACCTCGGCGCGGTGCTGATCATCGCGCTGGTCTACACCGCCGACATCTCCGTCGGCGACCTGGTCCTGGCTGCGGCCTTCGTCGCCGCGCTGTTCGCGATGAAGCGATACGGGTTGCGCGAGACGATGTGGCCCTACCTGCTGATCGGCGCGGTGCTCTGGGTCGCGGTGCTGCGATCGGGCGTGCACGCCACGGTCGCCGGCGTGCTGCTGGCCTTCGCGATCCCGCTGCGCAAAGCGCCCGGCGCGCCGGACGATGCGGAATCGCTGCTTCACCGGCTGGAGCACGCGCTGCACAAACCTGTCGCCTTCCTCGTCGTGCCGGTCTTCGGCTTCGCCAATGCGGGGGTCGCGATCCCGGAATTCGGCACCGGCCTGATGTTCGATCCCGTCACGCTTGGCGTGATGCTGGGGCTGGCGGTCGGCAAGCTGGTCGGCGTGTTCGGGGCGTCGGCGATCGCGATCCGGCTGCGATGGGCGGACCTGCCCATGGGCGCGGGGTGGCTGCAACTGGTCGGCGTGTCGTTGCTCTGCGGCATCGGCTTCACGATGAGCCTCTTCATCGCGCTGCTGGCCTTCCCCGGCGCCGAGGCGCTGCAGGGCAAGGCGAAGCTCGGCATCCTGTTCGGCTCCTGCATCGCGGGCGTGCTGGGCTGGCTGATGCTGCGCTTCGCGCCGCGCGAGATCCCCGCGCCCGACGATCCCGCGCGCGTGGCAGCGCGCCTGGCATCCCGCAAGCCTGGTTGACGCGGCGGGCGAAGCGGCGCGTCCTGCCGGCGTGCTGCCATTCCGCTTTTTCGAGAACGCGATAGACCCCGTTGCGCCGCCCGGCGAGCCGGCGGCGCGGCTGCTCGGCGTGCCGGTGCCCGAGGACGCGCCGCCGAAATCCCTCGTCGGCTTCTATCTGCATTTCGCGCGCCAGGCGCGCGCGCTGTTCGCCGCTCTCTTCGCCGCGGGGCTCGCCGTCGCGCTGCTCGACCTGCTCATCCCGCTCTTCATCGGGCGCGTGATCGGCATGCTGGAACGATACGGGCCGGAGGAGCTCTTCGCGCAGGCCGGCGGGACGCTGGCGGGCATGGCCGCCGTGATGCTGGTCTGCCGGCCCGTCGCGATCCTCGCCCAGAACCTCGTGACGCAGCAGGGCATCGTGCCCGGCGTAACGTCGATGATCCGCTGGCAGAGCCACTGGCACGTCGTCCGCCAGGGCCTGCCCTTCTTCCAGGAGGATTTCGCCGGTCGCATCGCCAACCGCGTCATGCAGGCCGGGCCCGCGCTGCGGGAATCCGTCGTGCAGTCCGTCAGCGCGGTCTGGTACATCCTGGTCTACGGCACCGGCGCGGCGCTTGCGCTGGCGACGACGGACTGGCGGCTCGCCGTCCCGATCCTCTGCTGGTTCGCGCTCTATGCTACGCTGCTGCGCGTGATCGTGCCGCGCATGCGCGAACGCAGCCGCAAGGCCAGCGAATCGCGCAGCCTGCTCACCGGGCGCGTGGTGGACAGCTACACCAACATCCAGACGGTCAAGCTCTTCGCCCGCGCCGAGCAGGAGGACGCCTTCGTGCGCGAGGGGCTGGAGCGGCTGAACCGCGACTTCGGCCGGCAGACGCGCCTGGTCACGCTGAACTCGCTGCTGCTCTCCACGCTGAACGCGACGATGATCGTGGCGACGGCGTCCGTCGCGATCTGGCTCTGGACGAAAGGCGAGGTTCCGCTCGCGATGGTCGCCGCGGCCCTGCCCATGGCCTGGCAGATTGCCAACATCTCGGGCTGGGTCGCCTTCAACGTCGCCGGCATCTTCGAGAACATCGGCGTGGTGCAGGAGGCGATGGGCTCCATCGCCGTCCCACCGACCGCGCCCGACCCGCCAGGCGCCGTGCCGCTGGCCGTGACGCAGGGCGCGATCCGGTTCGAGCGCGTGACCTTCGGCTATGGCCGCGAAACCGGGGTGCTGCGCGGCTTCGACCTGGCCGTCGCGCCGGGGGAACGCGTCGGCCTGGTCGGCCATTCCGGCGCGGGCAAGACCACCGCGATCAACCTGCTGCTGCGCTTCTTCCACCCCGAGCAGGGCCGCATCCTGGTGGACGGTCAGGACATCGCGGGCGTGACGCAGGAATCGATCCGCGCCGCGGTCGGCGTCGTCACGCAGGACACCGCGCTGCTGCACCGCTCGATCCGCGACAACGTCCGCTACGGCCGCCCCGACGCGACGCAGGAGGAAGTCGAGCAGGCCGCGCGCCGCGCCGAGGCACATGAGTTCATCGCCGCGCTCGAGGATTGGCGTGGGCGGTCGGGCTACGACGCGCATGTCGGCGAACGCGGCGTGAAGCTGTCGGGCGGGCAGCGCCAGCGCATCGCGATCGCCCGCGTGCTGCTGAAGGACGCGCCGATCCTGGTGCTGGACGAGGCCACCAGCGCGCTCGATTCCGAGGTCGAGGCGGCGATCCAGGAATCCCTGGCGGAGCTGATGGCCGGCAAGACCGTCATCGCCGTGGCGCATCGCCTCTCCACGCTGAGCCGCATGGACCGCCTGGTCGTTCTGGACCATGGCCGCGTGGCGGAGCAGGGGACGCATGCCGCCCTGCTGGCGCTGGGCGGTGTCTACGCCAGACTCTGGCAGCGCCAGTCCGGCGGCTTCATCGGCGACTGAGCGCGGGCAGGCGGAGGGGGGGTCGGCGGGCGGCCCGTGGGCATATGACCGCCCGCCTGCCGCCAGCTCGGGGGGATCTCATTCCTTGCCAACGGTCCCAGACAACTAGTTTCGCCGACGCGATGATGCAAGGGCGGCTTTACGCCGGCCCCGTCCGGATGGTCCGATGCCGCGATGCCCGCCGCCCGGTCCGCCGCGCTGCCGCTCTGGCGGCAGCCGCCCTTCGCGCTCTTCCTTGCCTCCCGCCTGCTCTCGGGCCTCGCGCTGCAGATGCAGGTCGTAGCGGTGGGGTGGCAGGTCTACGACCTCACGGACAGCGCGCTGGCGCTCGGCTTCGTGGGGCTCGCGCAGTTCGTGCCGACGCTCCTGCTACTGCCGGCGGCGGGGCTGGCGGCAGACCGCTTCGATCGTCGCGTCGTCGTGGCGTGCTGCCGGATCGCGACGGCGATCGCGACCGCGGTGCTGGCGGCGGGCAGCCTGGCGGGATCGGTGGATGCGCGGGCGATCTTCGCCTTCGCCGCGCTGATCGGCACGACCCGCGCGCTGGAGATGCCGGCGCAGCAGGCGCTGATCTCCTCCGTCGCGACGGCGCAGGCGCTGCCGCGCGCGCAGGCGCTGTCCACCTCCACCACGCAGTTCGCGACGATCGGCGGGCCGGCGGCGGGCGGGCTGGCCTATGGGCTTGCCGGGCCGCCCGTCGTCTATGCCGCGGCGGCGGCGGCGGTGCTGGCGGCGGCCGCGATGGTGCTGGCGATCCCGCCGGAGACGCGGCGCATGCCGCGCGGGCGCGTCACGCTGGAAAGCCTGCTGGGAGGCATCGGCTTCCTGCGCGCCAGGCCCGCCCTGATCGGGGCCGTGTCGCTCGACCTCCTGGCGGTGCTGCTGGGCGGGGCGACGGCGCTGCTGCCGATCTATGCCCGCGACATCCTGCACACCGGCCCCTGGGGGCTCGGCCTGCTGCGGGCGGCGCCGGCGATGGGCGCGTTGGCGATGTCGCTGTGGCTGGCCTGGCGCCCGCTCGGCCGGCAGGCCGGGCGCTCCATGTTCCGGGCGGTGATCGTCTTCGGCGCGGCGACAGTGGCCTTCGGGCTGTCCACCAGCCTGCCGCTGTCCATGCTGGCGCTCGCGGTCCTCGGCGGCGCGGACGTCGTCAGCGTGGTGGTGCGCCAGTCCCTGGTGCAGCTCGGCACGCCGGACGAGATGCGCGGGCGCGTCGCAGCGGTGAACTCGGTCTTCATCGGAACCTCGAACCAGCTCGGCGAGTTCGAATCCGGGGTGGCTGCCGCACTGCTCGGTCCCGTCGCCGCGGTGGTGCTGGGCGGGATCGGGACGGTGGTCGTCGCCGTGCTGTGGATGCGCCTGTTCCCGTCATTGCGGGAGATCGACCGGCTGGAGGACGTCACGCCGCATCATCCGCTCGGCGGCCGCGCGCATGATGCTGCAATGCGGCAGGCCTCGCCTTGACACCCGCCCCCCCGCACCGTAGGAGCAGGCCGCCTTCCGGGCGGGGGACCGCAAGGAGGAGCTGGCGTGCCTGAGAACGATTTCGAGGAGCGGCTGCGGCAGGCCCGGGAGCGGCAGGGGATCGACCCCAAGCCCGCCACCACGGGACAGTTGCCGACCGGGCCCTGGGGGATCGGGTTCCGGGCCGGGGTCGAGGTGGTCTCGGCCCTGATCGCGGGTATCGGGCTCGGCTGGTTGTT
This sequence comes from Falsiroseomonas sp. HW251, assembly GCF_050563545.1. Classification (NCBI taxonomy): domain Bacteria; kingdom Pseudomonadati; phylum Pseudomonadota; class Alphaproteobacteria; order Acetobacterales; family Roseomonadaceae; genus Falsiroseomonas; species Falsiroseomonas sp. HW251. The sequence goes on along the minus strand of NZ_JBNXUM010000035.1, from coordinate 65,268 downwards.
GGACCGCTGGCTCGGCACCTGGCCCTGGCTCTTCCTCCTGTTCTTCGTGCTCGGCAGCGCGGCCGGGGTTCTGAACGTCTATCGCCTGTTCTACCCCCGGAAGCCTGTGAAATAGGCCCGTGATCGCTCCCGATGGCGGGGGCGGCAATCGCGGCCGGTTCGAAGGCGACAGCGGGCCGTGGCCCGCGCGGGTGCGGGAGAGGCTCAGGTGGCGGCGGAAGGCCAAACGATCGACGCGCTCGGCCAGTTCGAGCTTGTGCCCGTGCTGGGCCGGCTCGGCGCGTCCGTGGGCTTCACCCAGTCCACCGCGCACATGCTCCTTGCGGTCGGGCTGATCACCGCGATGGTCATGCTGGGCATGAGCCGCCGCGCGATCGTGCCGGGCCGCCTGCAGTCGCTGACGGAAAGCGCCTACGAGTTCATCCAGTCGCTCTGCATCAACCAGATCGGCGACGAGGGAAAGCGGTTCTTCCCCTTCGTCTTCTCGCTGTTCATGTTTGTCCTGTTCGGCAACCTGATCGGCCTGCTGCCCTTCGCCTTCACCTTCACCAGCCACATCGTGGTGACCTTCGCGCTGGCCGCGATCGTCTTCATCCTGATCACGGTGGTGGCGCTGGCGATCCACGGAACGCATTTCTTCAGCTACTTCTTCCCCGAGGGCGCGCCCAAGGCGCTGGCCCCGCTGATCATCCCGATCGAGCTGATCTCCTACCTCTCCCGCCCGGTCAGCCTCTCGGTCCGTCTCTTCGCCAACATGGTCGCCGGCCACGTTATGCTGAAGGTGTTCGCCACCTTCGTCGTGCTGATGGGCTCGGCGGGCGTGGCCGGCTTCCTCGGCGCCTCGCTGCCGCTAGCGCTCAATGTCGCGCTGATCGGCTTCGAGCTGCTCGTCGCTTTCCTGCAGGCCTATGTCTTCGCGATCCTGACCTGCATCTACCTCCACGACGCCGTGCACCTGCACTGAGCCTCGGCGGACAGCCCACACCCCAACCGGACACACGGAAGGACATTCACCATGGAAGTTGCTGCTGCGAAGGCGCTTGGCGCCGGCCTCGCCGTCATCGCCCTCGCGGGCGTGGGCATCGGCATCGGGTCGATCTTCTCCTCGATGGTCTCCGCCGTCGGCCGCAACCCCTCCGCCCGCGACGCGGTCTTCCCGATCGGCATCCTGGGCTTCGCGCTGACGGAAGCGGTCGCGCTCTTCGCGCTGCTGATCGCCTTCCTCATCCTCTTCACCTGATCCCGCTCGCCGGGTCCGCCCGGCCGGATCGACGGGCGCGCCTCGCGGCGCGTCCGTGATGGGCTGAGAGAGGGGAGAGAGATGCCGCAGCTCGATTTCGGCAATCCGCTGCTGATCGCCCAGGTCGTCTGGCTGCTGATCATCTTCGGCCTGCTCTGCTACGTCATGGCGACCTACGCGCTGCCGCGCGTGGCCGAGGTGCTGGAGCATCGCGACGGCCGCATCCGCGGCGACCTGGAAGCCGCCCAGGCCGCCAAGGCCGAAGCCGACGCGGCCATGGCCGCGCATCGCGAGGCCACCGCCAAGGCGCGCGCCGACGCGCAATCCTCCATCGCCTCCGCGATGCAGGGCGCCCAGGCCGAGGCCGCCAGGCGGGCCGAGACGCTGAACGCGAAGCTCGCGAAGCAGATCGAGGAAGCGGAGACCCGCATCGCCGCCGCGCGCGACGCCGCGATGGGCGCGCTGCGCCAGGTCTCCGTGGACACCACGCACAACCTCGTCGCCAAGCTGACCGGCCAGGCCGACGCCACCGCGGTGAACGCGGCCGTGGACAAGGTTCTCGGCGCGCGCGACGCCCTCGCCACCCGCGGCTCGTAAGGAACAGGCACGATGGCCACGCCGAGCCCCGCCGCCCAGGACGCCGCCGCCCACAGCGGCGCGCATGTCTACGAGCATTTCTACCTCGACCCGAAGTTCTGGGTCGCGATGTCGTTCGTCATCTTCTTCGCCATCTTCGGGAAGATGATCTGGGCGCGCCTAGCGCCGATGATCGACGCGCGTGCGGTCAAGATCCGCAGCGACCTCGACGAGGCCGCGCGCCTGCGCGCCGAGGCCGAGGCGCTGCTGCGCCAGGCCGAGGCCGACCGCGCCGCCGCGCTGAAGGAAGCCGAGGACCTGCTCGCGCGCGCCAGGACCGAGGCCGAGCGCGTCGCCCAGGCCGCCGCAGCCGACGCCGAGGCGGCCGCCAAGCGCCGCGAGCGCATGGCGATGGACCGCATCGCCGCCGCCGAGGCCTCCGCGGTTGCCGAGGTCCGCAACGCCGCGACCGAGGTCGCCGTGGCCGCCGCGCGGGACGTGCTGGCCGCGAGCCTCGACGTGAAGGCCGATGCGAAGCTGATCGACAACGCCGTCGCCGACTTGCCGCGGGCGCTGCGCGCGGCCTGACTGGATCGGCCGTCGGCAAGGCGGCCGTTTCGCCCGAAAGGGCGCTACCTCGACGGGGCCTTCGGGCCCCGTTTTCTTTTCTGCGGATCGAACGGGGGACCATCCATGCGCCGCACGCTTCTCGCCGCCGCCCTGCTCGCCTCCACGGCGGCAAACGCCCAGACCTTCCGCTGGGCCAATGACGGCGACGTCAACTCCATGGACCCCTACGCCAGGCAGGAGACCTTCCTGCTGAGCTTCATGGCCAATGTCTACGAGCCGCTGGTCCGCCGGAACCGCGAGCTGAAGGTCGAGCCCGCGCTCGCCGCGCGTTGGGAACAGACCGCGCCGACGGTCTGGCGCTTCCACCTGCGGGACAATGTGCGCTTCTCCGACGGCACGCCCTTCACGGCCGACGACGTCGTCTTCTCCATCATCCGCGCGCGCAGCCAGGGCTCCAACGTCGCGGGCACGCTGGCCTCCATCAAGGAAGCCCGCAAGGTGGACGACCGCACGGTTGACATCGAGACGCATGTCCCCAACCCGATCTTCCTCGAGGAGATCACCGGCATCGGCATGATGTCGCGCGCCTGGGCGGAGCGGAACAACGCCACGCGCAGCGCCGACCTCACGACGCGGGAGGAGAATTTCGCCACCCGCAACGCGATGGGCACCGGCCCCTTCCTGCTGGTCAGCCGAGAGCCCGACCGCCGCACTGTCCTGGCGCCGAACCCCGGCTGGTGGGACCGGCCGGAGCACAACCTCCAGCGCGTCGAGTTCAACGTCATCGCCAACGACGCGACGCGCATCGCCGCACTCATCAGCGGCGAGGTGGACATGGTCTACACCGTGCCGCCGCAGGACACCGATCGGCTGGCCCGCACGCCGAACCTGCGCGTGCTGCAGCAGGCGGAGCTGCGCACGATCTTCCTGGGCTTCGACCAGATGCGGCCGGAGCTGCTGAAGTCCGACGTGCGCGGCCGCAATCCGTTCCAGGACCTGCGCGTGCGCCAGGCCGTGAACCTGGCGATCGACCGCCCCGCGATCGTGCGCAGCGTGATGCGCGGCCAGGCGCGCGCGACGACGGTGATGAACGGCCCCGGCGTCAACGGCTTCGTCGAGGCCGAGGACCGCGTGACCGCGGCGAACCCCGACCAGGCGCGCCGGCTGCTGGCCGAGGCGGGCTTCCCGAACGGCTTCGGCGTGACGCTGGACTGCCCGAACGACCGCTACGTCAACGACGAGGCGATCTGCACGGCGGTGGTCTCCATGCTGGCCCGCATCGGCATCCGCGTGACGCTGAACGCGCAGCCCCGCGCGCGCTACTTCGCGGAGATCCTGGGCCCGCGGTACCAGACCAGCTTCTACATGCTGGGCTGGACGCCCAACACCTATGACGCCCAGAACACCTTCTTCAACATCATGGCGACGCGCCAGGCCGACCGCGGGTTGTTCAACGTCGGTGGCTGGTCCAATGCCCGCTTCGACGAGCTGACAACGCAGATGGCGGTCGAGACCGATCCAGCGCGCCGCACCGACATGATCGCGGAGGCCACGCGCATCCACCTCGAGCAGGTCGGGCATGTGCCGCTGCACCAGCAGACCGTGGTCTGGGCGGCGCGGACCAACGTCCAGCTCGTGCAGCAGGCCGACAACTGGTTCCCGCTGCGCTACGTCCGCATCGCCAACTGAACCCGGCGCCGCTGGGCCGCGTTCGGGGCCGCATGGCCGAAGCTCCGAAGCGCCCTGGCGACCAGCCCGGCGAAAGCCAGAGCGGCGAGGTGACCTGCCCCGCCTGCGGCGGCACGGGCCGCAAGGGCGAGGCCGTCTGCCCGACCTGCGAAGGCACCGGCCGCGTACGGCAGATCGTCGGCGACGCGTAGCGCCTGCGCTACTCGCCGAGGAACTCGTAGGTCGCGGAATAGCGCATGCGCGCGACGCTGCCGGCCTGCGACGCGTCGCAGCCCTGCGCCGGCGCCGTCCCGCCCGCGGTGTCCACGCGCCGGATCCACATCACGCCGGCCATCGCGCCCTCGCCTTCATGGGCGCGTGCGCGCAGCAGCAGCCAGGGGATCGCGCCGGCCGCGGGCGAGGGCGAGCTCGCCGCGACCTCGCCGGTCACCATCGAGCCGTCCGCCGCAATGCGCCAGAACGGCCCGGCTCCATGCGTGCCGACCTGGCGGCCCGAGCCGTCGAACAGCGCGGCCTCCGGCCCCTTGAAGACCCAGGCATGCCGGCCGTCGCGCGGTTCGCAGGCATAGATCTGCACGCCGTCGGCGCCGAGGACGAGGCGCGACGACCGGCCCTGGGGCATGGGCAGCGGCTCGGCGGCGAGCGAAGCGGCGAGCGGGAAGGCGGCGGCAGCGAGGAGGAAGACGGTGCGCATCGCGTGTCTCCGTATCCGGCGCGCCGATCAAGCATCGGCGCCGCGGCTAGGGCAACGACATACGGGTTTCACGCGCCGACATACGGGTTTCGTGCGTGTCGGCGGTGTTTCACGCCTGGCGCATGCTCATCGCACCGGCTCGACCGGCGTCGCCGGCACGCCGGCGGCCTCGATCGCCGCGCCGGCGTCCAGCAGCAGGTCCTCGCGGTAGCGGCCGGCGAGAAGCTGCACGCCGACCGGCGTGCGGCCGACCAGGCCGGTCGTGACCGTCAGCCCCGGCAGGCCCATCAGCGGCAGGCCGACCTGGGTCAGCTGCGCTTCCATGATGCGGCGGAAGCTCTCCATGCTCTCGACGTCGCACTGGTCGGGGAAGGGGAGTTCCGCGCTGACGGGGCAGAGCGCCAGGGGGAAGCGTTCGAAGAACAGCATCCATTCGCGCAGGAAGCCGGCGCGCGCCTGCAGCGCATCCATGAAGGCATGCAGGTCGGGCGCGGGGCAGAGCGCCTCCATCTGCGCATAGATGAAGGTCGCATCCGGGTCGGCTTCCGCGGCGATCGCCTTGTTGAAGCCGCGGCGCGTCTCGGCAAGCCAGAGCAGCGCCTGGAGTTCCGCGGGGCGGCGCAGCGGGGGGAGGGGCGCTTCCTCCACCGTCCAGCCCGCCTTCTCCAGCCGTGACGCGGCGTCGCGCAGTGCGGCCTCGACGTCGGGCACCGTCGCCAGGCCTTCCGGCTTCACGCAGAGCGCGACGCGCTTCGGCGCGGGCGGGCCGACCATTGGCGCGGGCGCCCACCAGGGCTCGCGCGGGTCGCGCGCGGCCATCGCGTGGAACGCCAGCTTCACATCCGCGATGGTCCGCGCGAGGGGCCCGTGCACCGCCATGATCTGCCCGCCAATGTGACGGTCGGGCTGCGTCAGGTTGATCGCGGGGATGCGCCCGAGCGTCGGTCGCAGCCCGTGGATGCCGCAGGCATAGGCGGGGTAGCGGATCGAGCCGCCGATGTCGGTGCCATGCCCGATCGCGCCGATCCCCGCCGCGGTCGCCGCCGCCGCGCCGCCCGAGGACCCGCCCGGCGTGATCGCGGGGTCCCAAGGGTTCTTCGTGTGGCCATGCAGGCTGTTCTTCGTGAACCAGCGCAGCGAGAAGGCCGGCGTGTTGGTCCGGCCCAGGATCACCGCGCCCGCGTTGCGGAGATTGGCGACGACCGGGTTGTCCTCGGCCGCGATCGCGTCCTTCTGGATGCGCAGGCCGTTGGTGGTGGCGAAGCCCTTCTGGTCGGCGTTGACCTTGATGGTCACGGGCACGCCGGCCATGGGGCCGGGGTCCTCACCGCGCGCGATCGCGGCGTCCACGCGCGCGGCCTCGGCCAGCACCTCCTCGGGCCGGTGGTCCACGACGGCGTTGATCGCGGGGTTGGCGGCGTCAAGGCGGGCCAGCGCATCCTTCGCGACCTCCGCCGCGCTGGCCTCGCGCGCGCGCACCAGCGCGGCGATGTCGGTCGCGGGCAGGCGCCAGAACTCGGTCATGCGGTGTCTCCGGGTCGTCGGGACATGCTCCCCGCGAACCCGCCGCGCGTCAACGCGGCCCGAAATCCGGCTCGCGCTTCGCGAGGAAAGCGGCCTTGCCCTCGGCGTGGTCCTCGCTGAGGAAGCAGGCGGTCTGGAACTGCCTCTCATCTTCCAGCGCGCGCTCGAGGCCCTCGGCCAGGATGCGCTTCGTCAGCGCGATCGGCAGCGGCGCCTGGGCCGCGAGGAAGCGCGCCTTCTCTGTGGCCGCGTCCAGCGCGCCGCCCTTCGGCACGATCTGGTCCACGAGGCCGATGCGCTCCGCTGCCGCAGCGTCGAGTTGCGTGCCGTAGAGGAACATCTGCCGCGCGCGGCCGTTGCCGATGCGCGCGGGCAGGGTGAAGGGCAGGCCGAGATCGGCCATCAGCCCGACCTTGCCGAAGCCCGCCATGAACTTCGCATCCTCGGCCGCCACGACGGTGTCGCAGGCGCAGGCGATGGAGAGGCCCGCGCCGACGCACCAGCCCTCCACCGCCGCGACGATGGGGACGCGCCCCGCCACCATCAGCCGGATGATTCGGTGCGTGCGCCGCATGCGATCGAGTCCGCCGAGGCTCTCCGTCACGTTCATGCCGGAGATGTCGCCGCCCGAGCAGAAGACGCCGCCCGCGCCGGTCAGCACGATGGCGCGGATGGCCTGGTCGGACTGCGCGGCTTCCAGGATGTCGTGCAGCGCCTCCCGCAGCGGCATGGCGAGTGCGTTGCGCCGCGCGGGGTAGTCCAGCGTCAGCGTCAGCACGCCACCGTCGCGGGCTTCGGCGATGCGCATCTCAGCCATCGGTGTGCAACGTTGCGGCGGTCTTGGCCTGGACGTCCGCCAGCGACATCCCCGGCACGATCTCCTTCACCACGAAGCCACGGCCGGCCACGACGTCCACCACGGCGAGGTTGGTGTAGACCCGCTGCACCGCCGATTTCGCCGTCAGCGGATAGCCGCAGCTCTCGACCAGCTTCGGCGTGCCGTCCTTCGTCGTGTGCTCCATCACCACCCAGAGCCGCTTCGCGCCCGCCGCCAGGTCCATCGCGCCGCCGACGGCCGGGGCGCTGTCGTTCTCGCTCGTCGCCCAGTTCGCGATGTCGCCGTTCTCGGCAACCTCGAAGGCGCCGAGGACGCAGAGGTCGATATGCCCGCCGCGGATCATCGCGAAGCTGTCGGCATGGTGGAAGAAGGACCCGCCCGGACGCAGCGTCACGGGCTGCTTGCCCGCATTCACCAGCCAGGGGTCGACCTTGTCCGGCGCCGGCGCGGGGCCCATGCCGAGGATGCCGTTCTCGCTGTGCAGGATCACCTCGCGCTCCGTCGGCACGTGGTCGGCGACCATTGTCGGGATGCCGATGCCGAGGTTGACGAACCAGCCCTCCGGGATGTCCTGCGCGACGCGGGCGGCCATCTGCGTGCGGTTCCACATGGCGGCGGCTCCCTCCTCAATACCATTCCGGGCCGCGGCGCAGCTGCAGCACGCGGTTCACGAAAATGCCGGGCGTATGCACGTTGTCCGGCGCGATCTCGCCGAGCGCGCGGATGTGGTGGACCTGCGCGACGGTCATCGCCGCGGCGGTCGCCATCACCGGGTTGAAGTTCCGCCCGCTCTCGCGATAGGTCAGGTTGCCCCAGCGGTCGGCCTCCCAGGCCTCGACCAGGGCGACATCGCCCTTCAGCGCGTATTCCATGACGTGCTCGCGCCCGTCGAAGACCCGCACTTCCTTGCCCTGCGCGAGCTTCGTGCCCGCCCCCGTCGGCGTGAAGAAGGCGGCGACGCCGGCGCCCGCGGCGCGCATGCGCTCGGCCAGCGTGCCCTGCGGCACGATCTCGAGTTCGAGCTTCCCCGCGCGATAGAGATCCTCGAACACGACGGAGCCGGCGGAGCGCGGGAAGGAGCAGATGATCTTCCGCACGCGGCCCTCGGCCATCAGCTTCGCGAGGCCGACGCGCCCGGCGCCCGCGTTGTTGGCGACGACCGTCAGGTCCTTGGCGCCCTGCTCGATCAGGCCCTCGATAAGCTCGTCGGGCTGGCCGACGGCGCCGAAGCCGCCCATCAGCACGGTCGAGCCGTCCTTCACGCCGTCCAGCGCTTCCGCGATGGAGCGCACGATCTTGTTGATCACCGCTGCAGCCTCCTCCGGGGGTGGGTCTAACGGCGGGCGACCGGCGCGTCCAGCGCGGCGCGGAACAGGCCGTTGCCCACCACCTTCACGTCGCGCTCCACCACGCTCGCGCGGAAGGCCGCGCCGTCCGGCAGGGGCCAAATCTCTGTGCGGATGGTCTCGCCGGGAAAGACGGGCGCGGAGAAGCGGCATTCCATGCGCCCGAAGCGCGTGGGATCGCCGCCGCAGGCGCCGCGCAGCAGCGCGCGGCCGACGATGCCGAAGGTCGCGAGGCCATGCAGGATCGGCCGCGGGAAGCCGGCCTTCGCCGCGACGGTGGGGTCGCTGTGCAGCGGGTTGTGATCGCCGTTCAGCCGGTAGAGCAGCGCCCCCTCGGGCCGCGTCGGCAGATCCACCACGATCGCCGGTTCACCCTCCGGTTCCGCCGCGGGCTGCTTCACCGTCCCGGCCGGGATCTCGCGCCCCTTGGCAAAGCCGCCGTCGCCGCGCAGGAAGGTCGTCTGCTCCAGCGTCGCGAGCCTGACCTCGGTGGCGGCATCCAGGATCACGCGCTCGGAATAGAGCAGCGCGCCCTTGCCCTCGCCGCGATCCACCAGGCCGGTGACGCGCGACCGGCCGATCACCTCACCTTCCACCGGCAGGGGTGCGTGGATCGTCACCGCCTGCTCGCCATGAACGAGGCGCAGCGCGTCCACGCCGGTCGCGGGATTGCCCAGCCAGAAGCCGGGATAACCGAGCACGACGGCCATGCTGGGCAGGGCCTGCATCGCCGGCCCCTCCGTGACGAAGCGCAGATCGGCCTCGTCCATCGGGTCCTGCCCGCAGCCGAGGCTCAGCGCATAGAGCGCGCTGTCCTGCCAGCGCAGGCGCTGGCGGATCTCGGGGATCGGGAAGTTCAGCAGCGTCTCGTAGTGGATGGGCATGGGTCAGGACGCGCGGCCGCGCCGATGCTCCTCGAGGATCGCCTCGAGCAGGTCGACCGTGCGGCGCTGCAGCGCAAGGGCTTCCTCGACATGCGTCGCATTGCTGGTCAGGTACCGGCTGTTGCGGCGCGACAGTCGGAGCGCGAAGAGCAGGAAGACGAACATGAGCCCGAGCGCAGCAAGCGACACCCAGCCGGCGTCCACCAGATATGCCACCACGTCCGTCACTCCCCTAATTCGATCACGGCATCAGCCGCGACGGCGCCGTCGGGCAGCGCCATCAGCGGGTTCACCTCGGCGGAGACGACGCGCGGCAGAGTGCCGAAGCGCGACAGCGCGGAAAGCGCGCGGGCGATCGCAGGGATGTCGGCCTTCGGCTTGCCGCGCGCGCCGTCGAGAAGCGGGAAGCCGCGCAGCGAGCGGATCATGGCGACCGCATCCTCTTCCGACACCGGGCAGCGGCGGAAGGCGACGTCGCGGAAGGTCTCGATGAAGACGCCGCCGAGACCCACCATCGCGACGGGGCCGAAGGTCGCGTCGCGCACCACGCCGATCGCCATCTCCACGGCGTCGCGCACCTGGCGCGCGATCAGCACACCGTCCACCCGCGCGCCCGGCGCGCGCGCGGCGGCGCGCGTCATCAGCAGGGTGAACCCCGACCGCACCGCGGCCTCGTCCTTCAGGTCGAGCAGCACGCCGCCGATCTCGCTCTTGTGCAGGATGTCGGGCGAGAGGAGTTTCGCGACCACGGGAAAGCCGAATTCGCGCGCGGCGGCGACGGCCTCCTCTGCGGTCGAGCAGGCGCGTTCGGGGACCATCGGCACACCCGCGGCGGCCAGGATGTTCTTCGCTTCCGCCTCGTTCGGCGCGGCGTCGGGCAGCGCAATGGCCGGCGGCGCAGCGCTCGCGGCCGCATGGCGGGCGAAGGCTTCGCCAAAGCGGCCCATCGCCGTCAGCGCGACGACGGCGCGGGAGGGATCCTCGAAGACCAGGAAGCCGTCCTCCTCCCATTGCCGCGTCCGTTCCGGCGAGGCGAGGATGGACAGGACAAACAGCCGGTCGGGATGGCGGTCCAGCACCGCCTTCAGCGCCTTGCGCAGCGGCGGCGTCATCGTCGTGCTGTCGCCCCACGCCGTGAAGAACGCCAGCAGGCTCGTGTAGCCGCCGTCGCGCGCCATGCTCTCTGCGAAGGCCTCGACCACGCCCATGTCGTTGAAGGCCTGCGCGGTGCAGTCCACGGGATTGCGCGGGCTGGCGAAGGGCACGAGGGCCTTCAGCCTTTCCTGCGCCGCCTCCGGCATCGGCGGCATGGCCAGCCCCGCGGCTTCCGCGGCGTCGGCGATCAGCACCCCGGCGCCGCCCGAGATCGTGACGACGCCGAGGGTATTGCGCGCGGGGTAGATGCGCTTCTGCGCGACGTAGCAGACGTCGAGCAGCTCCTCCGTCGTGCGCGCGCGATGCACGCCGAGATCGGCCAGCACCGCGTCCAGCACGCGGTCGTCGCCGGCGATGGAGGCCGTGTGGGACTGCGCGGCCGCGCCGCCAACCTCGCTGCGCCCGACTTTCATGAGTGTCACCGGCTTTCTCGCGCGCCTCGCGGCTTCCAGCGCGGCGACGAAGCGCGCGCCGTCGCGGATGCCCTCGGCGTAAGCCGCGATGACCTCGACCTCCTCGGCGCCGGCCATCCATTCGATGAAGTCGGCGACCTGCAGGTCGGCCTCGTTGCCGGTGGTCGTCAGCACCGCCGTGCCGATGCCGCGCGCGCGCGCGGCGGCGAACAGATGCGTGCCATAGGCGCCGGACTGGCTCGCGATGCCGAGCTTCCCGGGCTTCCAGCCGCGCTCGAGGCTCGCCGTGAAGATCGGGAAATAGCCGAGCCCGCCATTGAAGAGCCCGAGGCAGTTCGGCCCGACGATCCGCATGCCGCCCTGGCGCGCCGCGGCGACCAGGCGGTCCTGCAGCGCGGCGCCGGCCTCGCCGGTCTCCGCGAAGCCCGCGGTGTAGACGATCGCGGCCCTGCAGCCTCGTGCGCCGAGTGCCGCGGCCGCCGCGATCGCGGCCTCGCCGGGGATGGCGATGATGGCGGCGTCGGGGGTCTCTGGCAGGGATGGGATGTCGGGGAAGGCCGGCAGGCCCTGCACCGTCGCGCGGTTCGGGTTCACCGGCAGCAGGCGGCCGGCGAAGCCGAACTTCAGCATGTTGGCGATCGGGCGCCCGCCGATGCGCGTGGGATCGTCGGAGGCGCCGACGATGGCGAGGGAGCGCGGGCGCAGCAGCGGGTCGAGGGCGTGCATGGCGCGACCTTGCAGCGCGGCGCCGGCGGCGCAAACCCCCGCTCAGATCGGTTTAGCGGGAACCCCGCCGACCCGCGCGCCCTCCGCGACGGCTTCGGCCACCGCCGCGCCCGGCGCGACCGTCGCGTCCGCGCCGATCGCGACGCCGGGCCGCACCACGGCGCCCGCCCCCACCAGCGCCCGCGCGCCGAGGCGGACGAAGCCGCAGAGGACCGCGCCCGGGCCGAGATGCGCGGCCTCTTCCAGCACGCAGTCGTGCTCGACGATGGCGCCGGTGTTGACCAGGGCCAGCCTGCCGATCCGGGCCTCGGCGCCGATGGCGGCGCGCGCCATGACCTGGGCGCCGGCCTCGATCACGGCGGTGGGAGAGACGATCGCGCCGGGGTGGACGAGGGCGGGCAGCGCGATGCCCGCGTCGCGGCAGGCCTGGCCGAGCCGCGCGCGGGTCGCGTTGTCGCCGATCGCGATGGCGGCGGCCTGGCCTGCGAAGCGGGGGAGGTCGGCCAGCGTCCCGAGCTGCGCGATGCCGAGCACGACGCCGCGCGGTGCGTCGTCAAGGACGCCGACTGGCTCCATGCCCATGGCGCGGAGCGTCTCGATGACCGGCTTGGCGTGCCCGCCGGCGCCGAGGATGACGAGGGGGGTCATGAAGCCGCCCGGTAGCGCTGACCCCCACCCGGCCGCTGCGCGGCCACCCTGCCCCGCAAGCGGGAGAGGGAAAATGGCGCCACCGCTCCCTCTCCCGCGCAGCGGGGGAGGGTCGGGGTGGGGGCCTGGCGCCTGCTCAGGCCCCCGGCGCGACGATCATGCACGCGCCGCGCCCGCGCAGGCGGTCGCAGGCCTGGTCCGCCGCGCCGCGGTTGCCGAAGCCGACCAGGCGCGCACGGAACAGCCCGCCGCCCGCCCGCTCCACGACGACGCGGGCGCCGGACGCGCCCGCCGCATCGCGCGCCTGCGCGGCCGCGCTGCGCGCCAGATTCTCCGAGGCAAAGGCGCCGACCTGCACGCCCCAGTTCCCGCCCATCGCCGGCGCGGCCTGGCGCGGCGCCGCGGGCAGCGTGCCGGCATGCGCCTGCGGGATCAGCGACAGCCCGCCCCGCGTCAGGGGCTGGTTCGAGGCGAGCACGCCGCTCGTCGGCCGCGCCGCCGGCGGCGGAGCCAGCGGCTCGGCGCGGACCGTGCCGGGATCGCCGGGGCTGACCACGGGCTCCATCCGCGTCACCGCGCCAAGCGTGAGCGGCGCGGCGATCTGCATCCGGTCGCCGGAGACACGGTCCCCGGGGCTGACGATCGGCTCCATCCGGCGCTGGAAATCCCCGGCGCTGACCACGGGCTCCATCGCGACCACGTTGCCGGCCGAGGCGATCTGCGTGCGCGCCGCGGGCAGTGACGCGCTGTCCACCGGCTCCATCCGCACGACCGGGCCGGGCGGCAGCTGGGCGACCTGGATCTGCGGCTCGGCGACCTGGCGCTGCTGCCGCAGCGCGAGCATGGTGGAGGGGTCGGCGCGCCGCGGCCCAGGCGGGATGTCGAGCGGCATCTCGGCGGCGGCGTAGACCTCGGGCGGTGCCGGGCGGTTGGGCTGGGCGCCCTGGATGCGCGGCCCGATGCGCGCGACGTAGTTGCGCGTCTCGTTCGGCAGGCCGCGATTGCCCCAGAGGTAATCCTCGAGCCGCCGCGGCCCCCCATTGTAGGCCGCGAGGAACCCCGGCGAGCCATAGAGATCGTACATCTGCCGGATATAGGCCGTGCCCGACATGATGTTGTCCCAGGGGTGGTAGGGATCGGAACCGAAACCGTGCCGGCGCGCGAGTTCCGCATAGGTCCCGGGCATCACCTGCATCAGCCCCATCGCGCCGACGCGCGAGGTGGCGGAGGCGCGGCCGCCGGATTCCTGGCGCATCACCTCGCGGATCCAGCGCTCCGGCACGTCGTAGCGGCGGGAGGCCTGCTGGATGTAAGGACCCCAGGGATCGTGCGGCGGCCCCGGCGGATCGTAGCTCGTCGGGCGGTGCCAGCCCGGGCCGTCGCTCACGACCTGCTGCGTGCCGCCACAGGCCGCCAGCGCGCCCACCATCAGGACAGCCATGATGGTCCGCGCACGCCTGCTCGACCGGGACCGGTCCATGCTCGCACTCCGTCGGTTGCCGGGAGCCGGTTCAACCGAGGCCCGCCCCCCCTGACGCCGGCCGCTCCCCTGCGGCAAAGGCATCCTCGGGCCAACCCCGACATCCGTCCCGTCGTTCAAGCACGCGGTTCGGGGCTGCCTTCCGGCAACCCCAGGGCCCCGGTTCAGGGCCCGACGCAAGTCCAAGAACCCAACCCTTACTCCCCTGCGTCGCGGACAGGCAAGGATGGGATAGGGGCGGAATCGTGGCAGCGAGTCGCCCTGCGCGCGGGTTCGTGTTGACGGGTTCGCCAGCGACGCCGAAATCGTGCAGGATGCGGCAACCCCAGGTGGGCAGCCGTCCCACCAGCCGGAGGAGTCGAGACCATGCGCCTGCGCACGCCTACCCTTCCCCTGATCGCCGCCTTGTCGCTGGTCGCGGTCGCGGCCTGCGCGCCGCAGAACACGGGCACCACCTTCGGCCCCGGCGGCATGAACCAGGCGGCGAGCGTGTCCTACGGCACCATCGTCGGCGCCCGTCCGGTGCAGGTGCAGGGCGGCGGCGGGGGTGTCGGGACGGTGGCGGGGGCGGTGGCCGGCGGCGTTGCCGGCAGCTTCATCGGCGGCGACTGGCGGTCCAACGCGCTGGCCGGCATCGGCGGCGCCATCCTCGGCGGCATGGCCGGCAACGCGATCGGCAGCACCGTGGGCCAGGGCCAGGCCGTCGAGTTCATCGTGCGCGAGGATCGCGGCGGCGACATCGCGGTGGTGCAGACCAACGAGCTCGGCCTGCAGCCCGGCGAGCGCGTGATGATCTCCCGCGGCGACCGTGTGCGGCTGGCGCGCGCGGCGGGCGGGCCGGTGGCCGGCGTCGGCGCGCAGCCCGGCTATGGCGTGCAGCCCGGCTATGGTGCGCAGCCCGGCTTCAGCAGCCAGCCCATGGGCGGCACGGTAAAGTAGGGACCTATTCGCTCCGCACCCTGAACCGCATCCCCCTGACCGCCCGGTCGCCGATCCCGGGCGGCAGCGCGGCCCCGAGTCGCGCGAGCCAGGCGAGCGGCCCAGGAAAGGCCAACCGACCGCGGCCAGCGCGGATGGCCGCCTCGACGCGCGCGGCGGCCTGCTCGGTCGTCAGGCGAAGCGGCTTCCAGCCGTGGAAGCGGTCGCCCATGGCGCTCTCGAAGAAGCCGGGGCAGGCGACGGTGACGCGGATGCCGCGCCGCGACTCGGCAGCACGCAACGCCTCGCCCCAGGCAATCATCCCGGCCTTGCTGGCGGAATAGGCCGGGCAATCCGGCAGCCCGCGCAGCCCGGCGAGCGAGGCGACCAGCGCGACCGATCCCGCCCCGCGCGCCCGCATCCCCGGCAGCAGCGGCCCGACCAGGTGCATCGCGCCGAGCAGGTTCACCGCCACCACCCGCGCCGCGTCCCCGGCCGATTCGGGGCTTCCGTCCGGCGCCGTCCCCGACGCGATCCCGGCATTCGCGATGGCGAGGTCGACGGGCCCGCCCGATTCGAACGCTGCCAGCGCCGCCGCCAGCGCCGCGGCGTCCGCGACGTCCAGCGCCGCGACCGAGACCGCCGCGCCGCGCGACCCGCAGCCCGCCGCGACCTCCCGCAGCGGCGCCTCCGACCGCGCGACCAGCAGCATCCGCACGCCCGGCGCCGCGAACCGGCGTGCCAGCGCGGCGCCCAGCCCGCGCGAGGCGCCGGTGACGACCAAGCCCTGGAACGTCACCGCAGGCGCCGCAGCCGGGACAGGCTGCGCCGCACGAAGCCCTCCACCGCGCGCACCCGCGACCGCCGGCCCGGCGGGAACAGCTCCGGCCGTCCCATCCGCTCCAGCAGCACCTCCGGCGGGCAGGGCAGGCCTGTCAGCGGATCGACGCAGCGGGGATAGAGGATCAGCGCCCCGGCCACGAGCTCGTCAAGGGTCAGCCGCCGCGTCCGGCGCGGGATCGGTGCGCGATCCTCGGTCAGCCCCCAGCCCGTATAGAAGGGACGGCCCCAGCAGGTCACCGGCACGCCGCGCAGCAGCGCCTCGAACCCCGTGAGCGAGGTCAGGGTGTGCACCGCGTCCACGCGCCTCAGCACCTGGTCCATCGCCGCCTTCTCCAGCACCTGGTCGGCGAGCGCGGCGAGGCGCGCCGCCGGGATGCGGCCGCGGCGGAAGCCGGCCTCGATGTCGGGATGCGGCTTGTAGACGAGGAAGGCGTCCGGCTCGGCCGCGCGGACCGCCTCCAGCAGCGCCAGATTCGACCGGATCCCGCCGCCGCCCTTCAGGACCGAGGCGTCGTCCTCCACCTGGCCGGGCACCAGGATTACGCGCCGGCCCGCGGGGGCGGCGATGTCGGGCGCCGCGCCGCCGACGTTGTATTTTGTCACGCCGCGCTCGACGACCGACCTCCGCAGCGCGGCCGCTCGCGCCAGCAGCCTTGGCGAAGCGTCAATGGTTTGCAGCAGATGCTCCAGGTCGCTTGGCTGGGCGGGGTCGTAGTAGGGCCCGCGCGTGTCGAGCGCGAAGGACGCGCCCGGCCGGAAGGCCGCGCCCAGACCGGCGGAGCGGATGAAGCCATCTTCGAGCCAGAGCAGCCCGACGCCCGCCGCCGCCGCGCGCTCGCGCAGGTCGGCCGGCGCCGAGGCGCTCCAGGCCAGCACGGCGCCGCCCCGCGCCCGGGCGGTGGCGATGGCGCGGGCGGCGTCCCAGCCGAACTCCGGCCGGGCCTCGCCCCCGAGCAGCGCGATCACGCCGGGCCGCTTGTACGGGTGGAAGCCGAGGCAGGAGGCGACCTGCCGCCCCTCCGCCGCGCGCGTCTTCCACAGCGCCATCAGCTCGACCGCGTCCTCCAGGGAACAGGGGGCGTCGCGGAAGGGATCGGCGCAGCGCGTCGCCGCCAGCAGCGCGGCCCAGGTCGCGGCGGGATCGGCGCCGGCGAGCGCCCCGGCCGTCACCCGCACCCCGGCCGCCATGGCCAGCAGCGCCATCTCCCGCGATCCGCCGCGCAGCTCCGCCGCGGCGTCCAGCAGCGTCCAGGGATCGAGCGGCCCATGAGCGCCCGGCAGCACCGGCGCCCCGCCGGCGAAGGGATCGGCGGCGAGCAGCACGGGCCTGCCCGTGGCGCGTGCCGAGTCCAGCACCGCCGCGGCCTCCGCCGCCCCTGCGGGATTGCAGGGATCGAGCACCAGGATCGCCCCGCGCGGCGCCAGCCCGAGCGCGCCGCCGCCGGGATCGGCCAGCCCCGGCGGCCCGCCGATCCGCGCCGCGACGATTCGATCGAGCAGGGCCGGCAGCCCCGGCGGCGGCGTGGCGACGCCGGCCAGGGCGGCGCCGAGCGGGTCGGGCGGCGCGCCCGTTACCAGCGCGACCGGCACCTCCCGCCCGCCGATACGCGCCGGGCGAAAGGGACCGAAGGCGAAGGGCTCCGGCGCAGCGTCGTCGGCCTCGATTGCGCGGCCGGGGAAGAAGGCCGGCAGGTGCGGCCAGGCCGCGATCGGACGGGCGGGCAGGCGAAGCGGCGCTGTCTCGGGGCGGTCCGGCACGGCGGCAGGATAGACCGGAAGCGCGCCGCCGGAACCCGGGCGGCTGCAACCACCGCGCGCGTCACGTTCCGTTTGGTCATACCGTTTTGCCTCTGGGGGGGCCTTCCGCTAGTGTCCGGCCCGATGATTCAAGACACGTGTCCGCGCGCCCGCCGACTCGCCCGGCGTGCCACGAGGGCTGGCGGCCTGGCGCTGGTCCTGGCGACCCTGCTGGCCGGCTGCAGCTCGACATCCGGCACGGATGCCGCGGCCGCCGCCACGCCGGCGGTCCCGGCCGACCCCCTCGTCGCCTTCGCGGTGCAGGCGACCCCCGGCGAGCGCAGCAGCATCCTGCTGGCTGATGGCCGTCCGGCGGTGGTGCAGATGACCCGCCGCTACTTCGCCGCGAGCGGGCGCGAATGCCGGGAGCTGATGATCGGCTCCGGCGTGGCGCAGCGCGTCCAGGTCGTCTGCGCCGCCGAGAGCGGGCAGTGGGCGCTGGCGCGGCCTCTCCTGCCGGGCGGCGGGGTGCCTCGGTGAGCGGCAGCGCCTGGTCCGGACCGGCAGGGCAGGAAAGCGGCGTCTCCCGCACGCTGCGCGGATTCCAGCTGCAGTTCCGGGTGATCCAGGCGCTTCTGCTGCGGGAGATGCAGACCCGCTTCGGGCGCAACCAGGTCGGCTTCCTCTGGCTCTTCCTCGAGCCGCTGATGCTCGCCGGCGCGATCGCGACGATCAAGTCGGTGATGGGGATGGGGAGCCATTATCCCGGCATCCCGATCTTCGTCTTCACCCTGGTCGGCTACCTCCCCTACTTCACCTTCCGCGCGATCATCTCCCGCGCGCCGGGGACGCTGCAGGCGAACATGTCGCTGCTCTACCACTCCCAGATCAAGCTGCTGGACGTGGTGCTGGCGCGGCATGCGCTGGAATTCGCGGCGGTGATCACGGTGATGGCGGTGATCGTGATCGGCGTCGCGGTCTGGGCGGACCTGCCGCCGAACAACGTGCCCATCCTGCTGGTCGGGCTGGTGCTGCTTTTCCTCTACGCGCACGGGCTCGGGCTCTGCGCCGCGGCAGCGGCGGCGGCGTCGGAGGTGGCGGAGAGGCTGATCCACCCGCTGGTCTACCTGTCGCTGCCGCTCTCCGGCGCGCTGGTCACGCTGGACAGCCTGCCGCCGAAGCTGCGCGAGATCCTGCTGTGGAACCCGCAGGCCAACATGCACGAGATGGTGCGGGAAGGCTTCTTCGGGCACCTGATGCCGACCTATTTCGACGTCGGCTACACCGCCTTCTGGGTCGCGATCGTCAACCTGATCGGGCTGGCCGCGCTCCGCGCCGTGCGCCCGCGGCTCGAGTTCTGAGGCCATGATCCTGGCCGAGGGCGTCTCCAAGTTCTACCAGGTCCGAGGCGTCGGGCGGCGCTGGATCCTGCGCGACGCGACCTTCGTCATCCGGCCAGGCGATCGGCTCGGCGTGCTCGGGCGCAACGGCGCGGGCAAGTCCACGCTGATGCGGCTGCTGAGCGGGGTCGAGTTCCCCAATGTCGGCCGGATCGAGCGCCGCATGAGCGTGTCCTGGCCGCTGGCGCACGGGATCGGCGTGCACCACGCGCTGACCGGCTCGGACAACGCCCGCTTCGTCGCGCGGATCTACGACCTCGATCCCGAAGAGCTGGTGGAGCGGGTGGACGAGTTCGCCGAGCTCGGCGACTACATGGACATGCCGATCGGGACCTACTCCGCCGGCATGATGTCGCGCCTGCTGCTCGGCCTGTCGCTGGCGATGGATTTCGAATGCTACCTCATCGACGAGGCGACCAGCGTCGGCGACCACCGCTTCATCGAGCGCACGCAGCAGCGGCTCGAGAACAAGCTGCAGGACAGCGCGCTCGTGCTGGTCTCGCACACGCCCAACCACGTCCGGACCTTCTGCCGGACGGCCGCCATCCTGCACGACGGCTTCCTGACCTTCTTCGAGGATCTCGATGAAGCTATCGCCACCTACGAGAGTCTCTGAACCGCTCGTCGCGGCGGGGCTGACGCCGACCGCCGAGCCGAGGCGCGCCATCCGGCGGCCGCCGCGCCGGCGGCTCGGCGTGTGGCAGTGGTTCCTTCTGCTCGTCGTGCTGCCCACCGTGGCGCTCGCGGGCTACTTCGTCTTCGTCGCCGCCGACGTCTACGAATCGGAGGCGCGCTTCCTCGTCCGGAACCGCAGCAGCAGCGCCGCCGGGGGCGGCTCCACCGGATCGGGCGACGCATCGGCCGGCGGGCGCATGGCCGCGCTGAGCGCGCTGACCGCCGCGCGCCCCGGGCAGGACGAGGCGCGTGCGATCATGTCCTACCTCGACAGCCCCGCCGCGCTGATCGCGCTGCGGCGCGAGGTGGACTACGTCTCGCTGTGGCGCGCGCCGGAGGCCGACTTCCTCGCCCGCCTCTGGTGGGAGCAGCCGCCGCTGGAATGGATGCTGTGGTACTTCCGCCGCCGGGTCGCGGTGGAGCAGGACGCCGACACCGGCGTGCTGAAGCTGCGCGTCCAGGCCTTCCAGGCCGCCGATGCGCGCCTGCTGGCCCAGCAGGTGCTGCGCATCTCGGAAGCGCTGGTCAACACGCTGAACGACCGCCTGACCGCCGACGCGCTGCGCGTCGCGCAGGAGGACGTGGACAAGTCCGAGCAGCGCATGGTCAACGCGCGGGAGGCGATGATCGCCTTCCGCGAGCGCGAGCAGGCCTTCGACCCGCAGGCGACCGCCGGCGCGCAGGTCGGCACCATCAGCTCGCTGCAGGCCGCGCTGGCGCAGGCGCGCACCGATTTCGCCGAACGCCGCGCCTTCATGCGGCCGGACAACCCGCAGCTGCAGGCGCTGCAGAACCGCATCTCCGCGCTGCAGGCGCAGATCAACGCCGAGCGCGAGCGTTCCACCCGCGGCGACGAGCGCCTGACCCAGCAGGTCGCGGCCTATGAGCGGCTCGACCTCGAGCGGCAGCTGGCGGAACGCCAGCTCGCCTCGGCCACCGCGACACTCGAGACGGCGCGCACCGACGCGCTGCGCCAGACCGTCTTCATCGCCCGCATCTCGGAGCCGCACATGCCCGAGACGGCGACCTACCCCAAGGCCACCTTCAACACCTTCACCGTCTTCCTCAGCCTCTCCGTGCTGTTCGGCATCGGCTGGCTGCTGGTCGTGAGCGCGCGGGAGCACGCCGCCTGATGTTTCTCTCCAAGGTTCGTTACGCCGCCGTCGCGGCGATGCTGGCGGCTGCCCTGCCGGCGGGCGCGCAGGTCCTGCCGCCCGCGCTGATGCGGCCCGGCGTGGGCTCGCCCTCCGCGCCCTCCACCACGCCGGGGAGCCTGCCGCCGGGTACGATGGGCTCGGCGCTGCCGACGATGCCGGGCCAGATGCCCGGCCAGATGACGCCCAGCGGGGTTGGCCCTGCGCCCGGCGTCGACGCGCTGCTGAACCGCAACGACCCGCTGAACATGAACCGGGTCGGCGCCGCCACCGCGGCCGAGGCCGGCGCGATCGCGGTCGGACCGCTCGGCGATCCCAACCGCATCGCCGGGCCCGCCACCGCCGTCTTCGGCGCCTCGCTCTTCACCCGCGGCGCGCCGAGCCCGACCGACGCGCCGAACCCGAACTACGTCATCCAGGTCGGCGACCGCATCTCCGTCACGCTCTGGGGCTTCGTCGAGGGCAACATCGTCGGCTCCGTGGACAATGACGGCAACATCTTCGTCCCGCAGGTCGGGCCGGTGCGCGTCGCCGGCGTGCGCGCGGGCGACATCCAGCGCATCGTCGCGGCCGAGGTCGGCAAGATCTACGCCCAGCAGGTGCAGGTCTATGCGATGGTGATGACGACCGGCCAGGTCGGCATCTTCGTCACGGGCTTCGTGCGCATGCCCGGACGCCACACCGGCACCGCCGCCGAGACCGTGCTCGACTACCTCTCCCGCGCGGGCGGCGTGGATCCCGGCCGCGGCTCATACCGCGACATCCAGGTCCGCCGCGGCGGGCAGACCATCGCGCGTATCGACCTCTACCGCTTCCTTCTGACGGGACAGCTGCCCGAGGTGCAGATGCAGCTCGGCGACACCATCATCGTGGCCGCCCAGGGCGCGGTGGTCGGCGCCGACGGCGCGGTGCGCAACAACTACCTCTTCGAGGTCTCCGGCCGCACCATGTCGGGCGGGGAGCTGATCCGCCTGGCCTCGCCGCTACCCTCCGCCACCAATGCGGTGATCCGCGGCACGCGCAACAGCCAGCCCTTCGCGCGCTATGTCAGCCTGCGGGAGCTGAACACGGTCCAGCTGCTGGACCAGGACACCGTCAGCTTCATCACCGACGCGCCGCCGCAGACCGTGCGCGTCAGCGTCGAGGGCAGCCGTATCGGGCCATCCGTGCTGATCGCCGCGCGTGACACCACGCTCTGCACGCTGCTCGACTACGTCGAGGTGGATCCGCGCCTGGCGGACACGCGCGGCGTCTTCATCCTGCGCCCCGGCCTGGCGCAGGCTCAGCAGCGCACCATCAACGAGGCGATGGACCGGCTGGAACGGCAGATGTTCCTGACGCAGTCCACCACCACCGGCGTCGCGGAGGTCCGCGCCTCGGAAGCCAACCTGGTGCTCAGCTACATCCAGCGCGCCCGCCGCGTGCAGCCCGAGGGGCGGCTGGTCGTGATGGACCGCAGCGGCCGCTGCGCCGATGTCCGCGTGCAGGACGGCGACACCATCGTCATCCCCGAGAAGCAGGAGACGGTGCTGGTCTCGGGCGAAGTGAGGGCGCCGCAGGCCGTCGTCTGGCGGCCCACGATGCGGCTCGACGATTTCGTGCGCGCCGCCGGCGGCTATGCCGAGCGCGGCGAGGGCGAGTCGCTGATGATCCGCAAGCCGAGCGGCGAGCTCGTCATCGACCCGACCGAGGCGCCGCAGCCCGGCGACGAGCTGATTGCCCTGCCGCGTCTGGATCCCAAGAACTTCCAGCTGACGCGCGACCTGTTCAACCTGATCTTCCAGAGCGCGCTGTCGGCGAGGGTGTTCTTCAATTGATAGCCTCAAGCGCCGGCGCGACCTCCGGTCGCTTGGCTTGCGCGCCGACGCGCTGGGCGCTGGCTGAACTGAAGCACTGTGCGCGCGGCCGCATTCGCGGCCGTGCATCGGCCTAGGCGGGATCGGGCCAGACGAAGCTCAGCCTCTCGAGGAAGGCGAGGCGCGACGCGACGTCGCCGGCGGCGCAGGCCATGAGCGCGACCACGCCGACGCCGATGCCGGGCGCCGGGTCACCCTCGGCCACCGTGGTCTCGATCGTCACTGCCGCCTCGGCCGCGCCTTCCGGCACCGCCAGCACCGTCACCGGCCGCGCCTCGGCCGGGACCTCCAGCGTCACGCGCGCGCCGCGTCCGACGCGCAGCACCACCTGCCGCGCCGCCGGCGCGCCGCGCAGCGCGAGGTGCAGGCGCAGCTTCCCCGACCCGTCGGGCAGCGGCAGCCGCAGCATGGCCCGGCCCGGTCGCGTCCAGCATCCCCAAGCCTCCGGCGCGCGCCATCCCCGCCCCTCCCGCAGCCGCTCCGCCCAGGCCAGCGGAAGGGAGGGCCGCGCCAGCACCGGCAGCCCCAGCGGATGCGTCACGCCGAGAGCCGGCGGCGGCGCGTCGGCGGGCGCCGGCAGCGCCTCGTGCAGGATGTCCAGCAGTTCCTGCGCCACCGCGCCCCAGTCGCGCAGCCGGAGCGCCGCGGCGATGCGCGCCTCCGCCGTCTCCCGCGCGCCGGGCTCGAAGAGGAGCCGCTCGATCGCGGCGACGAATTCGGGCTCGCTGCCCGGGGCATAGGACAGCGCGAGGCCCTGCGCGGCCTCCAGCAGGCCGGAATGCGCGGGCGCCACCAGCGCCTTGCCGGCGGCCAGCGCCTCGGTCACCGGCAGGCCCCAGCCCTCGTACGCCGCGTGGTGGATGGCGAACAGGCAGCGCGCGCGCAGCACCGCCAGCGCGCCGTCCGACACGTCGTCCAGCCACACGACACGCCCCTCCAGCGCCGGCGCGCGCCGCAGCAGCGCGATGGCGGGCTCGCCCCCGAACCCTGCGCGCCCGACCAGCAGCAGCCGCGGCAGCCGCGCCCCATCCCGACGCAGCAGCGCCAGCCAAGCGTTGAGGACGAACAGGTGGTCCTTGCGGCTCTCGATCGTCGCCACGAAGAGCACGAAGGGTTCGGCCAGCATCTCCGCGAGCCGCGGATGGTCGCCCAACGGGAGCGGCCGCGGCGCGGCGTCGGGGCGCAGCACGCGCACGGGCGGGAAGGGCAGGCCGGGCATCGCCCTGGCCGCCAGGCGCTCGATGTCGGCGCGCGTCGCCTCCGACACCGCCAGCACCAGGTCGGCCGTCGCGCCGAGCCCCGCGAACCACTGCGCGAAGCGCGCGGCCACCTCGGGCGGGCCGTGCTCCGGCACCGTCACGGGCCCGGCGTCGTGCACCAGGGCGGCGTGACGCAGCCCGCGCCCCTTCGCCTCCCGTACCGCCTGGTGATAGCCGTCGAGCTGCCAGGACGTGCCGAGGTTCACCAGCCACTCGCCCGGCTCGAAGGCCATGTCAGGCGAGGCGTCGAGCAGGGCCGCGACCTGCGACCGCGTCTCCCGCCAGGCGGGGTCCGAGGGATCGGCGCCGAGGCGCGAGAGGCCGACCAGGCGCCGGAAGGCCTCGGGCGGCATCTCGCGCCAGGCCGCGCGCTCCGGCAGGAAGACGGCGTGGCGGATCGTCGCGAATCCGGCGCGCGCGCCTTCCGCGATCTCGACCTGGATGCGCTGGATGCCGGAGGCCGCGCGATGCGTCCCGAACCAGGAAAACAGGTCGGAGACGTCGAAGACCAGGCGCAGGTCGTCGAGCAGCGATAGCCCCGGCGCCGCGGCGCCCCCCGGCGTGGCGAGCAGCCGCAGCACCTCCTGCCAGGGGGCGTCAGCCGCGGGATCGAGGTCGAGCGCGCGCCCATAGGCCGCCCGCGCCCCGGCGGCGTCGCCCGTCAGCCGCAGCGCATGGCCGAGATGGAGTTGCACGTCGGCATCGTCCGGGCGCCCGGCCTCGGCGCGCCGGTAGCTCGCCAGCGCGCCCTCGGCATCGCCGGCCTCGCGCAGGCAGTGGCCGTGCTGGACCCAGATGCCCCAGTCGTTCTGGGCCGTGCCGAGATGGGCGGCGTATAGCCGCGCGGCGTCCCGCCAGGCGCCGGCGTCGCGCGCGGCGTCGGCCTGAGCGATCAGGGTGGCGGGAGGTGAGGTGTCCATCGGCGCCAAGCCTTCTCCCCCGCTTATGGGGGGTTCGACGCCAAGGGCGTCGGACGGTGGGTGAGGGGGACGCTCAGACGCCGGGATTTCCTTCGCATCCTGCACGCCCCCCTCACCCCACCCTCTCCCCCCTTGCGGGTGGAGAGGGCCCTTTTACGCCCGCCCGTAAGTGTCCTCGAAGCGGACGATGTCGTCCTCGCCGAGATAGGCGCCGGACTGCACCTCGATCATGGTCAGCGGGATCATGCCCGGGTTCTCCATGCGGTGCACGCAGCCCAGCGGCAGGTAGACGCTCTCGTTCTCTCGCAGCAGGATGCGCTCCTTGTCGCGCTCGACGATCGCGGTGCCGCCAACCACCACCCAGTGCTCCGCGCGGTGGTGGTGCTTCTGCAGGCTGAGCTTGGCGCCGGGCCGCACCGTGATTCGCTTGACCTGGAAGCGGGTGCCGAGCGCGATCCCTTCGTAGCTGCCCCAGGGACGGTAGACCTTGCGGTGCTCGCGCGCTTCCTTCCGCTTCTCCGCCTTCAGCCGTTCCACGAGCTTCTTGACGTCCTGCGCGCGGTCGCGCCGGCAGGCGAGCACGGCGTCGTCGGTCACGACCAGCACCACGTCCTCAAGGCCCACGACCGCGGCCAGCATGCCTTCCGACCGCACCAGGCAGTTCCGCGCATCCACCAGCGCGACCGGCCCGGCCGTGGCGTTGCCCTGCGCGTCCTTCGCCGCGATGTCCCAGATCGCGTCCCAGGCCCCGACATCAGACCAGCCGGGATCGCAGGGCACGACGGCCGCGAGCCGCGTGCGCTCCATCACCGCATGATCGATTGAGATGGAGGGCGCCTGCGCAAAGCCCTCGCCGAGCCGCACGAAGCCGAGGTCCTGCGTGCCCTCCGCCACCGCGCGCCGCGCGGCGTCCAGCACGTCGGGCGCATGCGTCTTCAGCTCCGCGACCAGCGTGCCGGCGGTGGCGACGAACATGCCGCTGTTCCAGAGATGGCGCCCGCCCGCGACGAAGCGTTCAGCGGTCGCGGCGTCGGGCTTCTCCAGGAAGCGTGCGACGGCATAGGCCTTGTGGCCCACGGCCTCGATGCCGGGCAGCGCCTCGCCGGCCTCGATGTAGCCGTAGCCGGTCTCGGGGCGGGTCGGGCGGATGCCGAAGGTGGCAATGCGCCCGGCCCGCGCGGCGGCCGCGGCCGCGGACAGGGCGGCGTGGAGTTCCGCGGGGTTCGCAACGGCATGGTCGGCCGCCAGGATCCACAGCACCGCGTCCGGCGTCGCCTCGTTCAGCACGGCGGCGACCGCGATGGCGGGGGCGGAGTTGCGGCCCGCGGGCTCCAGCACGATGCGGGGCTGCCCGATCCCGATTTCGGCGAGCTGCTCGGCGACGATGAAGCGGTGGCCTTCGTTGCAGACCACCATGGGCGGCGCGAAGCCGTCGCCGCCGGCGCGCGCGGCGGTGTCCTGCAGCATGGATCGCGCCGTCGCCAGCGGCCAGAACTGCTTGGGATAGGCTTCCCGCGAGACGGGCCAGAGCCTGGTGCCCGTGCCGCCGGAGAGGATCACGGGCACAATGGGGGAAGCAGACGGCATCAACTTGTCCTGGCCGGAACGGTCGCCCTCATAAACCGCAGCACTGGGGAAAAAGAAAGGCGAAGGGGCCGCGCCGGCGGGCCGGTCGCGGTCAATCCGCCGCCAGGACCGCGCCGTGTCCCTCGACCGGCAGCCCGAGGGCAGGCGCCGCGGCCTCCGCCGGCACCGCCCGGTCCCGCCCGGCCCGCTTGGCGGCATAGAGCGCGGCGTCCGCGGCCTCGATCACCTTGCCGACCTGCTCGCCATGCTCGGGCCAGGTCGCGACGCCGATCGAGACTGTGACGGCGGGCAGGATGCTCTCGGCGCGCTCCCGCAGCGCGCGGACGGCCGCGCAGATGTCGTTGGCCCGCGCCAGCGCGTCGGTCGCAGGGCAATCCGGCAGCAGCACGATCAGCTCCTCCCCGCCGTAGCGGCAGGCGATGTCCATCCGCCGCAGCCGCGCCGTCAGCAGCGCCCCGACCTCCCGCAGCACCGCGTCGCCCACGGCGTGCCCGTGGCGGTCGTTGACCTGCTTGAAATGGTCGAGGTCGAGCATCAGCACCGAGACCGGCGCGCCGCGCCGCTCGGCATGCGCGACCAGCCGCGCCAGCGTCTCCTCCAGGAAGCGGCGGTTGTAGAGGCCCGTCAGCTCGTCCCGCAGCGCCTGGTTCCTGAGCTTCTCCCGCAGCGCGAGGTTCGCCAGCGCCAGCGACACGCCATCCGCCAGCGCCTGCGCCAGCTCGACCGTCTCCGCGGGCAGCCGGCCCGCGCCATCGTCGTAGAACTGCAGCAGGCCATAGACCTCGCCACGCGCCTGCATCGGCACGCAGAGCGCGAGCGACGCGGCGTCCCCAGCATGGTCGCAGCGCAGCGTGTCGCCGATGGCGCGCCCGTGCAGCCGGCCGCGCTTCAGCGCCCAGCAATCCGACGGCGCCAGGTGCTCCGGCAGATCAGGTGGCAGCCGCGCGTGACCCCAGAGGCCCAGGATATCCAGCCGGTCGCGCGAGTTGTTGAAGACATAGAAGGCGCCGGACAGGTCCGGCAGCAGCTCCTCCGCGGTGTGGGAGACGATGCGGCGGATGTCGTCGGGCGTGACGGAGCTCTGCAGCAGCTCGCCCATGCGGAACAGCGTGGCGACGTCCTGGCCGCGGCGGTCCATCGCCAGGCTCGCGCGTTCCGCCGCGCGCTGCCGCCGCGCCAGCATCCCCACCGCCGCCAGCAGCAGCGAGAGCATCGCGGCCGAGGAGCCGCCGATCAGCGCGAGCCCCGTCACCTGGCCGTCGCGCAGGTCGGCGTCGAGCTGCCTGACCTCCCGCTCCACCGCGCGGTCGAACTCGTCGAGCACGCGGCGCAGCCCCGCCGTCGTCGCCGCCCCGGCGCCGACGAGGGTGGAGGACGCGGCGGCGGCGGTGCCCTCGCGCTCCGCGATCGAGGCGATCTGGTCGCGCAGGCGCAGCACATGTTCCAGCGCGTCGCCCACTGGCGGCAGGCCGCGATCGGCGAGCGGCTGGGCGAGGCGCCCGGCGAGCTCGCGCCCGGCATCGGCCAGCGCATCCGCGGCGCGCTGTGCGGCGGCGCGATCCTCAGCACCGCCGGTCAGCAGCCATTGCCGCGTCGCGGCAATGGCGTCCGCCACCATCAGCGCGAGCCGCCGCCCCTCGGACGCCTGGCCATGCAGCGCGACCATCAGCGACTGCTTCTGGTTAAGGTGGCGGTTGCTGTGGAAGGCCGCCGCGCCGCCGAGGGCCGACAGCAGCACCAGCGCCCCCGCGATCAGCGCCATCCCCAGCCGACGCCGGCCCGCGATGGAGGGAAGGGGGGTGGGCGGCGCCGGCATGCGCGCTGCCCTAGACCGAAATGCTTGGCGCGGCCTTAAAGGGCACGGCGCTTGCGCGCCGCACCCGCATTCCGTGTCAGCGGAAGGCCATGTCGGTCAGCGCGCAGGTATCCACCTGCCGGCGCTCTTGCGCCTGGCCGTTCATGAAGACCACGCGCACGTCGTTGACGCACTGGCCGCCGGGCAGGCGGATCATCAGCGCCTGGCCGGGCTGCAGCACGCCGCTGCCGAGCCGATCGGCGCCCCAGCCGCTGTCGGTCGCCGAGGACACATAGACCTCGCGAATCGTGCGCCCGCCGGCATTGGACAGGCGGAAGGACGGATCGCGCGACACCGCGGCCGGTGCGCCGCCGCCGGCGGCGGCCTGCTGCTGGCGCTGGCGGGCCCAGCGCTGCTGGTCGGCGTAGCGCTGCAGCGCGTGCTCGTAATAAGTGCCGCTGAGCGAGCCCTGCGGATTGTTATAGGTCGTGCCGCCGGGCCCGTTCGGCAGCCAGTACTGGATCTGCGCGCTGGCCGGCGAGGCGGCGGCCAGCAGGCCAGTGAGCGCGATGGCAATGCGGCGCATGGCAGTCTCCTTCCCGTCGATAGGAGGGAGGCTACCCGGCCCGCGTTTCACCCCGATGTCACCAAGGACGGCGTCGGTTTCGCGCATGACATATACGGCGGCGGAAAGTTGCTACTCCTTCCCGCTGCCGGGCTTGGCCATCTTCGCGTGCTGGCGCGCGCTGACACTGGCGGGCAGCACGTCCGCCGCGGCGGTCATGATCTTGTTCTTGAGGCCATGCACGACATCGGCGTCGCCGCGCATCATGGCGTCGAAGCCGGTCTTCGCGACATCGGCGGGATCGTCCTTGCTGGACTGGCCGACCTTGGTGTCCTCCATCCCCGCGCGGTCGAAGAACTCGGTCTCCGTCGCGCTGGGCATCAGCAGCGTCACGGTGACGCCGGTGTCCCTGAGCTCCTCCCGCATCGCGACCGCGAAGCTGTCCACGAAGGCCTTGGTGCCGTTGTAGACGGCCTGGTAGGCGCCGGGCTCGTAGCCCGCGATGCTGCCCGTCACCAGTATCCTGCCGTGATGCGCCTGGCGCATCTGCCGGCCGATCTCGTGCAGCAGGGCGAGCGTGCCCGTGACGTTGGTGTCGATGACGTGCCGGACCGCCTTCCAATCCTGGTCGAGGAAGGCCTGGCCCAGCCCGTGGCCGGCATTGGCGCAGAGGATCTCGATCGGGCGCCCCTTCGCGGCCTCGACCAGCTTCTTCACGCCGTCCTCGGTCGAAAGATCGGCCTGCACGGTCTCGACTCTGGCGCCGGCGGCCGAAAGCTCCTGCTTCGCCTGGTCGAGCGGCCGGTCGGCGGCGACGAGCAAATCATGACCGGCCTGGGCACAGAGCTTCGCGAGCTCGAGCCCGATGCCGGAGGAGGCGCCGGTGACGAGGGCGAGGGGCTTGTGGCTGGCGGACATGGGCATCTCCTTGCGGGGGAGGGGGCCTAACGGGCGGGACGGCGCCGCGTTCGTTGCGCCGCGGCCCGGCCTTGGGAGGTCCCCCCAAGACAGCCGTGCAATTCCATGGGGTTCCGGTATAGAACTGCGAACCCGCTTCAGGACCAGGGAACCGCATGCCGCGCGCCATCGAGGGCCGCCAGGGCGCCGTGGGGGACCGGCTCGCCGCCGCCCAGCGCCGCTTCGCCTCGCCCGCCGTCAAGACCGCGATCAGGCGCCGCGTGCAGGAACTGCTCGCCCTGCTGCTGGTGCTGGGCGGGCTGGTCTGCATCGTGGCGCTGGCGAGCTACGACCCCGCCGACCCCTCCTGGTCCACCGCGACCTCCCGCCACACCGCGAACCTCGCCGGGCCCTGGGGCGCGCATGTCTCGGACGTGCTGCTGCAGGGCGTGGGCTATGCGGCCTGGCTGCCGGTGGCCTGCCTGATGACCTGGGCCTGGCGGCTGGCGACGCATCGGGGCCTGTCGCCCTTCGTCATCCGCCTGATCTGCCTGCTGATGGCCCTGCCGCTGACCGCGGCGTCGTTGGCGCTGCTGCCGCTGCCGGACGGCGCGCCGGCGCCGGCCGGGGCCGCGGGCGCCGCCGGGCCGCTGCTGGCGGAAGCCGTGCTCGGCCTGCTCGGCCGCGTGCTGGGGCCGGTCGGATCGGGCATCGCGCATCTCGTGCTGTTCAGCATCACGGCGCTCCTGTCCTTCGTCGCGCTGGGGCTGACGCCCGGCGAATGGCGCCGCGCCGGCAAGGCCGCGGGATCGGCCGCGCTGGTCGCGGCCTCCGGCGCCGGCCGCGCGGCATCGGCGGCGGCCGAGGGCGCGCGGCGCACCGGCCTCCTCTCCCGCATCGGACGGGGCATCGGCGGCGCGATCGCCTGGCCCTTCCGCGCCATCGCCGGCGCATTGCGGCGCGGGCGCGAGGCCGGCGTGCCGCTCGCCGACATGCTGCGCCGCGCAGACGAGGTGGCGGAGGAAGCACCCACCGGCGCCGTGCTGCGCCGGCAGGAGCCCGACTTCGCCGTCGCCCGCGCCGCCGCGCGCGAGGAAGCGGCGGCCCCGGCCCGCAAGCCCGCCGGCCCGCGCGTGGCGGAACGCGCCGCGCCGAAGCCGGCGCCGGCGGCGCGCCAAGCCACGCTCCCTCTGCATGACGGCTGGCAGTTCCCGCCGCTCGATCTGCTCACCGGGCCGCCGGTCAAGCGCGCCGCCGGCCCGTCCGAGGAGGCGCTGCAGGGCAATGCCCGCATGCTGGAGACGGTGCTGGAGGATTACGGCGTCCGCGGCCGCATCGCGGAGATCCGCCCCGGCCCCGTCGTCACGCTCTACGAGCTGGAGCCCGCACCGGGCACCAAGTCGGCGCGCGTCATCGGCCTCGCCGACGACATCGCGCGGTCCATGTCGGTCACCGCGGTGCGCATCGCGACCGTCCCGGGGCGCAACGTCATCGGCATCGAGCTGCCGAATGCCCGGCGCGAGACCGTGCTGCTGTCCGAGCTCTTCACCTCCGAGGACTGGGCGCGGCATCCCGGCCGGCTGAACCTCGCGCTCGGCAAGGACATCGGCGGTGCCTCGGTCATCGCCGACCTCGCGCGCATGCCGCATCTGCTGATCGCGGGCACCACGGGTTCGGGCAAGTCGGTCGCGATCAACACGATGATCCTGTCGCTGCTCTATCGCCTGAGCCCCGACGAGTGCCGTTTCATCATGATCGACCCGAAGATGCTGGAGCTGTCGGTCTATGACCGCATCCCGCATCTGCTGGCGCCGGTCGTCACCGACCCGCGCAAGGCGATCGGCGCGCTGAAGTGGACGGTGCGGGAGATGGAGCGCCGCTACAAGGCGATGAGCCAGCTCGGCGTGCGCAATATCGCGGGCTACAACGACAAGGTCGCCGCCGCCCGCCAGCGTGGCGAGGTGATGACGCGCCGCGTCCAGGTCGGCTTCGACCCCGAGACGAACAAGCCTCTGTTCGAGGACCAGCCGCTGGCGCTGGAGCCGCTGCCGATGATCGTCGTCGTCATCGACGAGATGGCCGACCTGATGATCGTCGCCGGCAAGGAGATCGAGGCGGCGGTGCAGCGGCTCGCGCAGATGGCGCGCGCGGCGGGCATCCACGTCATCATGGCGACGCAGCGGCCCTCGGTGGACGTCATCACCGGCACGATCAAGGCGAACTTCCCGACGCGGATTTCCTTCCAGGTCACGTCGAAGATCGACAGCCGCACGATCCTGGGCGAGCAGGGCGCGGAGCAGCTCCTGGGCCAGGGCGACATGCTGCACATGGCCGGCGGCGGCCGCATCAGCCGCGTGCACGGCCCCTTCGTGACCGACCAGGAGGTCGAGCACATCGTCGAGTTCCTGCGCGCCCAGGGCGAGCCGAGCTACGTGGACGAGGTGACGGAGGTCGAGGACGAGGACGGCGACATCGGCGCCGCGGCGGGGATGCTCGGCGGCAACACGGATGGCGAGGGCTCGCTGTATGACCGCGCCGTGGACGTCGTGACGCGCGAGGGCAAGGCGAGCACGAGCTTCATCCAGCGCCACCTCGGCATCGGCTACAACAAGGCCGCGAAGCTGATCGAGCAAATGGAGAAGGAAGGCGTGGTGAGCCCCGCCAACCACGTCGGCAAGCGCGAGGTCCTGGCGCCGGGGCCGCGGGACAGGGATTGATGTGGCGCTGCTCGCGGGCGCCCTCGCCTTCGTGCTGACGCTCGGCGGCGCGGGGGCGATGCTCTACGCGCTGCAGGACCGGCTGATCTACTTCCCCGACGTCACGCCGCCGCCGCCGCCAGCCCTGCTCGGCCTGAACGAGATCAGGGAGACTCGGCTTCGCACCGCGGACGGCCTGTCGCTCCTCGCCTGGTCGCTGCCGGCGGCGACGGACCGCGCGCCGGTGATCCTCTATCTCCATGGCAATGGCGGCCACGTCGCCTACCGCGCGGAGCGCGCGCGGTATTTCGCGCGGCAGGGCTGGGGCGCGCTCTTCGTGGAGTGGCGGGGCTATGGCGGCAACCCGGGCTCGCCGTCCGAGGACGGGCTGACCGAGGACGCGCGCGCGGGCCTGGCTTCGTTGCGCGCGGCCGGCATCGCGCCGTCGCGCATCGTGCTGTGGGGCGAGTCGCTTGGCACCGGCATCGCGATCCGGCTGGCGGCGGAACAGCCCGACGCGGTGGCCGCGGTCGTGCTGGAAAGCCCCTACACCAGCCTGCTCGACCTGGCGCACCGGCACTATCCGCTGCTGCCCGCGACGCTGCTGCTGCGTGACCGCTACGACAGCCTGTCGCGCATCCCCGCGGTACGCGCGCCGATCCTGATCCTGCACGGGGCGCGCGACGGGCTGGTGCCGGTGGAGATGGCGCATCGCCTGAAGGCCGCCGCGACCGCGCCCGTCGAACTTCACGAGCTGCCGAACGCCGGCCATGACGACATCGCAACCTGGGGCGGGCTGGACGCCGCGGCCGCCTTTGTCGGGGAACGCTTGCGCTGACGTCTCGAGTATGAGAGGTATTCTCTCATGCGAGAGGATGTCGAGCCCGACGTCATGGGCCGCCGCCTGGCGGAACGCCTGGCCGCGCTGCGGGTCGGGCATGCGATGTCGCTCGACGACCTCGCCGCCGCAACGGGGATCAGCCGTGCCACGCTCTCGCGCATCGAACGCGCCGAGGTCAGCCCGACCGCGGTGCAGCTCAACCGTCTCTGCGCCGCGCATGGCTGGACGCTGTCGCGGCTGATGGCGGCCGCCGAGGGCGAGGCGCCGGCCCTGGTGCGCGCCGCCGACCAGCGATTCTGGACCGATCCCAGCAACGGCTTCCGCCGCCGCGCGGCGTCGCCGCCCGGGCCGGGGCTGCGCGTCGAGATCGTGGAGGCCGAGCTGCCCGCCGGCGTCGCCATCGACTACGACACGCCGCCCGTGCCGGGGATGGAACAGCATGTGCTGGTGTTGTCGGGCGCGCTGGAATTCGGCGACGCCGGCCAGAGCTTCGCGCTGCGCGCCGGCGACTGCGCGCGCGTGAAGCTGCGCGGCCCGACGCGTTTCCGCAACGCCGGACGCGGGCCGGCCCGCTACGTCGTCGCGATCTGCCCCCCGTGAGGACACCGATGGTCATCGAGGAACTCGACAGCGACGGCGCCGAGCGACAGCTCGCGACGCTCGCCGCCATCATGCGCGCCTGCGTCGAGGGCGGCGCGAGCGTCAACTTCATCCTGCCCTTCAGCCAGGCCGACAGCGAGGCCTGGTGGCGGTTCAACGTGCTCGGCCCCATGAAGGACGGCGAGAAGCGGCTGCTGGTCGCGCGGGTGGACGGCGCGATCCGCGGCAGCGTGCAACTCGTGTATGCCGGCCAGCCGAACCAGGCGCACCGCGCGGATGTCGCGAAGCTGCTGGTGGATCCCTCCGCGCGGCGGCTGGGCATCGCGCGCGCGTTGATGACGCGGGTGGAGGCGGTGGCGCGCGACGCCGGCAGGCGGCTGCTGACGCTGGACACGGTGGAGCAGAGCGCGGCGTACCACCTGTATCGCGCGCTGGGCTGGCAATTGCTCGGCGTGGTGCCGCGGTTTGCGCTCTCGCCGGATCACGCGAAGCTGGAGGGGTCGGCCTTCTTCTGGAAGGAAGTGGGGTAGGGCGAGCAGGAGAAACCTCTCCACCCGCAGGGGGGAGAGGGCTTACGCAGCCCGCTACCTCAACCCGCGAAAGAACGTCGCAATCTCGCCGGTCAGCGCGGCCGGCTGCTCGAGTGCCGCGAAATGCCCCCCGCGCTCCATCACCGTCCAGCGGCGGATGTCGGTATAGGTCTTCTCCGCGATGCTGCGCGGCGGCCGCCGGATCTCCTTCGGAAAGGCCGCATAGCCCATCGGCACGTCCACCGTCCGCCCGTCCGGGATCGGCCAGGCGCCGTGCAGCCGCGCGTAGTACGGCCAGAAGCTCGCGCCGATGCAGCCGGTGAACCAGTAGAGCGAGATGTTAGCCAGCATTCGGTCGCGATCCACCGCGCTCTCGATGCTGCCGTCATTGTCGGTCCAGGCGCGGAACTTCTCGACGATCCAGGCGGCCATCCCCGCGGGGCTGTCGTTCAGCGCGAAGGACAGCGTCTGCGGCCGCGTGCCCTGGATCCACTGATAGCCCGTCTCCTCCCTCATCCAGGCCGCGACCTCGGCCAGATAGCGCCGCTCCTCCTCCGTCGGGTTCGACGGCGGCGGCAGGTCGGGCCGGATCGAGAGCATGTTGAGGTGGATGCCGATCAGCTTCTCGGCATGCCGCACGCCGAGGCAGGACGCCGTGAACCCGCCCCAGTCGCCGCCCTGCGCGGCGAAACGCGGATAGCCCAGCACCTCCGTCATCAGCTCGGCCAGGCAGTCCGCGATATCCTCGATCGCGAAGCGCCTCTGGCCCGGCGCGAAGGACAGGCCGTAGCCCGGCAGCGACGGCGCGATCACGGTGAATGCGTCCGCGGGATCGCCGCCGAAGGATGCGGGATCGGTCAGGCGTGGGATGATGTCGAGGAACTCGAACACCGATCCCGGCCAGCCATGCATCAGCAGCAGCGGCAGGGGCTTCGGGCCCTTGCCCGGCACGAAGAGGAAATGCAGGTCGATGTCGTGCAGGGGCGCGCGATACTGCGGGAAGGCGTTCAACGCGGCTTCCTGCACGCGCCAGTCGAAACCATCGCGCCAATGCGCGACCAGCCCCGACAGGTAGTCCACGCTGGTGCCGTAGGCCCAGGGGTCGCCGGGCGCCTGGTCGGGCAGCCGCGTGCGGGCAAGCCTCTCCCGCAGGTCGGCAATCGCGTCGTCGGGAATGTGCAGCCTGAAGGGCGTCATGGCGCCCCAGCCTACACCGCGCCGCCATCCACCACGAAGTACTGCGCCGTGACCATCGCGCTGTCGTCAGCGGCAAGCCACAGCACCATCCGCGCCAGGTCCGGCGGCATCACCTTGCGGTGCAGGCACTGGCCTTCCAGCGTGCGCGCCACGGATTCCGGCGTGGCCCAGAGATGCTCCTGCCGCTCCGTGAAGACCCAGCCCGGCACGACCTCGTTGCAGCGGATGCCGTCGCCGCCGAGGTCGCGCGCCAGGCCGCGCGTCATGCCGCGGATCGCCGCCTTCGCCGTGGTGTAGGCCGGCATGCCGCCCTGCGCCTTCATCCAGCTCACGCTGCCCATGTTGACGATGGACCCTGCCTTGGCCGCGCGCATGTCGGGTGCCACGGCCTGCGCGGCGAAGAAGAAGTGGCGGAGATTGGTGTGCATCCGCTCGTCCCAGTACTCGGGCTCGACGGTCTCCATGGGGTGACGGTCGTCGCGCGCGGCGTTGTTCACCAGCACGTTCACCGGGCCGAGTTGCGCCTTGACCTGCGCGATCGCGGCCCGCAACGCCGCGATGTCCCGGAGGTCGCAAAACCGGAACAGCGAGCCAGTGGCCTCCGCGACCTTCGCGCCGTGTTCCCGGTCGAAGTCGAGGAAGGCGACGCGGCTGCCTTGCCGCGCGAACTGCGCGACCATCTCGGCGCCGATGCCGGACGCGCCGCCTGTGATCAGCACGACCTTGCCCTTCAGGCTGGGGTAGATGGCGTAGGTGTCGTCGGGCATGGGTGCGATTCTCCTCCCGTCGTGAACGCGGCGTCGCGGGCGTGTTTCCCGGGATCAAGCCGGAAACAGCGGCTGCGGATCGAGCCAGGTTTGGTACCAGGACAGCGAGAAATGCAGGTGAGGCCCCGTCACGCGTCCCGTCGCGCCGGACTGCGCGATGACCTGCCCGCGGCTCACGATGTCGCCGACATTGACCATGCGCGCCGACAGATGCGCGTAGAGCGAGTTCACGCCGTGGCCGTGGTCCACCACGATCAGGTTGCCGAAGAAGAACTGCTCGGCCGAGAGCGTGACGCGGCCCGACAGTACGCAGGCCAGCGGCGTGCCCGTGGGCACCGCAATGTCGAAGCCGTAATGGGGCTGGCGCGGCTGGCCGTTAAGCACGCGCTGGCTGCCGAAGACGCCACTGATCCGCCCGCGCGCCGGCCAGGCCAGCGTCTCCGTGAAGCCCGTCAGGTCGCTATCGGTCGCGCGCGCGGCGGCCAGGGTCTCGCGTTCCGCCATGATCCGGCGCAGCGCGGCCTCGTCTGGCGTGACCTGGGCGGGCGGCAGGCCCGTGATGTTCTGAACGTCCCATTGCCGCTTGCGGACCTGGATCGTGCGGGTCTGCGCGCGGCCGCTCGGCGGCGTCACAACCAGCGTCGCCGTCGCAGGGGCATCGCGACCGAAGCCGAAGCAGAAATCGCCGGCGGGGCTGACGCGCACCGCGCGGCCGTCCAGCGTCATGCGCGTGCCGGGATCGGTGCGCCCGACGACCAGCGCGCCCTGCGCCGGCGAGCCCCGCCATTCCTCCGCGCCCGCGCCGCGCGCCAGCAGCAGAGCAGGCGAGGCCAGCAGGTTGCGCCGCCCGATCACAGCAGCGAGCCCTGAGCCATGGCGGGCTTCGCCTTGCGCTTCGCGGACTCTCCGTCCGCCGTCGCCGCGACCTGGCCGTCGGCGAAGGCGATGGTGAGCTTCGCGCCTGGCGCAACATCGGCCGCGCGGGTCAGCGGCTCCCCCGCGGCGTCGCGGACCAGCGCGAAGCCGCGCGACAGGATCGCGTTGTAGGAAAGTGCCTCGAGCTGCCGCGACAGCCCGTCCAGCCTGGTCCGTTTCTCGCGCATCAGCGCCAGCACCGGGGAGGCCGAGAAGGCCGCCAGCGCCCGTGCGCCCTGCGCGCGCTGCAGGCGTCGCGCGAAGGCCGCCGAGCGCCTGCCGTCCAGCAGCTCCACCGCATGGCGCTTCGCCGCGATGGCGGTCCGGGGATGCGGGACGGACAACGGCGCCAGCGCCTCGCGCTTCGCGCGGACGAAGGCGCGCAGCGCGTCGGGCAGGTTCTCCCCGGCCTCGTCCAGGCGGCGACGATAGTCCATCACCCGCGCCGGGATGTCGGGCAGGCGCTTCTCCAGCCGCAGCAGCGCGGTGTGGCGCGCGTTGACCTCGCGCACCGCCGCGCCGCGCAGCCGCGCGGCGGTCTGCTCCAGCCCGGCCAGCAGCTCGGCCCGCGCCGGCACGGCGAGCTCGGCGGCCGCGGTCGGCGTCGGCGCGCGGCGGTCGGAGGCGAAGTCGATCAGCGTGGTGTCGGTCTCATGCCCCACCGCCGAGATCAGCGGGATGGGACAGGCGGCGGCGGCGCGGACCACGACCTCCTCGTTGAAGGCCATGAGGTCCTCCAGGCTGCCGCCGCCGCGCGCGACGATCAGCACGTCGGGGCGCGGGATCGGCCCGCCCGGCTTCAGCGCCCCGAAGCCGGCGATGGCGGCGGCGATCCTTTCCGCCGCGCCCAGCCCCTGCACCGGCACGGGCCACAGGATGATCCGGCGCGGGAATCGCCGCGCGATCGTCGTCTTGATGTCCTGGATGACCGCGCCGGCCTCGCTGGTCACCACGCCGACGACGATCGGCAGCCGCGGCAGGTCGCGCTTGCGCTCGAACAGGCCTTCCGCCGCCAGCTTAGCCTTCAGCTTCTCGATCCGCGCGAGCAGAGCGCCTTCGCCCGCATATTCCAGTCGGTCGATGACCAGCTGGTACTTCGACCGGTCGGCATAGGTGGTGATGCGGCCCGTCGCGATGACCTCGACGCCGTTCTCCGGCTGCACCGACAGCCGCGGCACGCTGGTCTTCCAGACCACCGATTCCAGCTTCGCGTTCTCGTCCTTGAGAGAGAGGTAGATGTGGCCGGAGGGGTAGCGCTTGCACTCCGTGATCTCGCCGCGGACGCGGATGCGGCCGAAGGCGGTCTCGAGCGTCTTGCGCACGGCGCCGGAGATCTCGCCGACGCTGAATTCCGGAACATTCGTCGCGCCGTCAGGCGCGCGGGATCCGGGTCCGGGCGGAGTCGTGTCCATCGCCCCACCCTATGCTAGGACCCGGCCGCGCGGAACCTTCCGCGCGGTCACGGGGGCATGGGATGCGGGTCCTGGTGGTGGGCGGCGGCGGCCGCGAGCATGCGCTGTGCTGGGCGCTGGCGGGCTCGCCGCTTCTCACGAAGCTGTGGTGCGCGCCGGGGAATCCGGGCATCGCGGAAGTCGCGGAATGCGTGCTGGTGTCCGCGACGGACATCCCGCGGCTGCTGGACTTCGCGGAGGCGGAACGGGTTGACCTGGTGGTCGCCGGGCCGGAGGCGCCGCTGACCCTCGGCCTGGCGGATGCCTGCGCCGCCGCCGGCATCCGCTGCTTCGGCCCGACCGCCGCGGCCGCGACGCTCGAAGGCAGCAAGGCCTTCACGCGGGAAGTCGCCGACGCCGCCGGCGTCCCCGGCGCGCACTGGCGACGCTTCGACGAGCCCGCTGCCGCGAAGGCCTACATCCGCGCCCAGGGCGCGCCCATCGTGGTCAAGGCCGATGGTCTCGCCGCCGGCAAGGGCGTCGTCGTCGCTGCGACCGTCGCCGAGGCCGAGGAAGCGGTCGCCGAGATCATGGAATCCCGCATCCATGGCGCGGCCGGCGCGACGGTGCTGATCGAGGAATGCCTCCTCGGCGAGGAGATCTCCTTCTTCGCGCTCTGCGACGGCACCACGGCGCTGCCCATGGCCGCCGCGCAGGACCACAAGCGCGTCGGCGACGGCGACGTGGGACCCAACACCGGCGGCATGGGCGCCTATTCCCCGCCGCCTGCCTTCACCGACGCGCTGCGCGACGAGGTGATGGCGACCATCGTGCAGCCCACGTTGGACGAGATGACGCGCCGCGGCACGCCCTTCCGCGGCGTG
Source organism: Falsiroseomonas sp. HW251 (assembly GCF_050563545.1). Taxonomy (NCBI): domain Bacteria; kingdom Pseudomonadati; phylum Pseudomonadota; class Alphaproteobacteria; order Acetobacterales; family Roseomonadaceae; genus Falsiroseomonas; species Falsiroseomonas sp. HW251. The sequence goes on along the minus strand of NZ_JBNXUM010000035.1, from coordinate 26,058 downwards.
CTCTTTGCCGGGCTGATGCTGACCGCAAGCGGCCCGAAGCTCATCGAGTTCAACGTCCGGTTCGGCGATCCCGAATGCCAGGTGCTGATGATGCGCCTGCGCTCCGACCTGCTCGCCGCGCTGCTCGCGGCCTGCGACGGCGCGCTGACGAATTTCGACCTCCGCTGGGAGAACGACCCCGCGATGGTCGTCGTCATGGCCGCCGAGGGCTATCCCGGCACGCCGCGCAAAGGCACGGAGATCCGCGGCCTGGAAGCTGCCGCCCGGATCCCCGGCGCGCAGGTCTTCCACGCCGGCACCGCGCTGCGGGCCGACGGCGCGCTGGTCGCCGATGGCGGCCGCGTGCTCGGCATCGCGGCGACGGGGAAGACGCTTCGCGACGCGCGCGATGCGGCCTACGCCGCGGTGGATGCGGTAGACTGGCCGGGCGGCTTCTGCCGGCGCGACATCGGCTGGCGGGCACTGAAGGGTTAAGGGTTTCGCGCCTATCGCTGCGCGACCGGTCGGAGACAGACGTGACCAAGCCACTCATCGCGATCGACGGTTACAACCTCGCGCTCGAGCAGGGCACGGGCGTCGCGACCTATGCCCGCGGCCTGTCGCACCGGCTGAAGGCGCTCGGCGCCGAGGTCGGCGTGCTCTACGGCCAGCGCGCCTCCTCCGGCCCCGACGAATTGCTGCGGGAGGTCACCTTCTTCGACCCGCGCAGCGGCGTGGCCTGGTGGCGCCGGCCCTTCGACGACCTCTCGCGCATGATCCGGCTGCGTGCCGGCGTGGACGCCACCGCCGTGCCCGTCACCGGCAAGGTCGAGACCGCGGCGCTGGAAGCGCGCCTGCCCGCCTTCGACCGCATCTGGAACGTGCCGGGGCTCTACCGCTCTGCCGTGCTGGGCTTCGGCGCCAGCCACCGCTTCGGCCGCGTCCGCCTGCCCAGCCAGGCCGCGATGATGCACTGGACCTATCCCGTGCCGCTGACCGCCGAAGGGCCGGACGGCAAGCCGGTCCCCAACATCTACACCATCCACGACCTCGTGCCGCTGCGACTGCCCTATGCGACGCTCGACAAGAAGCGGCGCTACCTCGGCACGGTGCGCGCGATCGGCGAACGCGCGGACCACATCGTCACGGTCAGCGAGGCGTCGAAGGCCGACATCGTCAACCTCCTCGGTGTCCCGCGCGAGAAGGTCACCAACACCGGCCAGGCTGTCGGCATCCCGCCGCGCATCGCGGCCAAGCCGGAATCGATGGTCGCGGCGGAGCTCGAGGGCGGCTTCGGCCTGCGCTGGCAGGGCTACTTCCTGTTCTTCGGCGCGATCGAGCCGAAGAAGAACGTCGGCCGCCTGATCGAGGCCTACATCGCCTCGGGCTCCCCGCATCCGCTGGTGATCTGCGGCAAGCATGCCTGGAACAGCCACCAGGAACTCGGCCTGCTCTACGAGGACGACAGCCGCGAATTCATCCCGCGCGGCCCGGCCGAGGGCGTGCAGCGCCTGAAGCGCCGGCTGCGCGACCGCGTCATCCTGATCGATTACGTGCCCTTCCGCCTGCTGGTCGGGCTGATCCGCGGCGCGCGCGCCGTGATGTTCCCCTCGCTGTATGAAGGCTTCGGCCTGCCGGTGCTGGAGGCGATGCAGCTCGGCACGCCGGTGATGACCTCCAACCAGGCTTCGCTGCCGGAGGTCGCGGGCGACGCCGCGCTGCTGGTCGATCCCTACGACACCGGCGCGATGGCCGAGGCGATCCGCACGCTGGACGCCGACGCCGATCTCCGCGCCGAGCTCGCCGCGCGCGGCCCGCGCCGTGCCGCGATGTTCAGCGCAGAGGCCTATGACGCGAAGCTGCGCGAGCTCTACGCGCGGTTGGGCGTCACCTTGCCAGCCGCAGCCTGAGCCGGAACGCCGCGCCGGGCGCGCGCCGGGCGAGCTCGATCCCGCCGCCAGCCGCTTCCAGGCTGGATCGCACCAGAGGCAGGCCGAGCCCGGTTCCGCCGGCCTCCCGCGCGGTGGTGAAGAAGCGGTCGAAGATGCGCGCGGCGTTGCCCTCCGACACGCCGGCGCCGTCGTCGCTGACCAGCACGCACGCCATGCCGTCCCGCTCGCCCTCGAAGGCGATGGTCGCGGCGGCGCCGGCACCGGCGTGCTGGCGGACATTGTCGAGCAGGTTGGCGACGATCGCGCGCAGCGTCTCTGCGGGCAGCGCGACCTCGATTGCGGGCAGGTCGATCGCGACGGCGAGGCCCGCCGCGCGGTGCGGCGCCGCCGCCTGCTCCACCGTCTGGCGCAGGGCGCAGGACGCCGGCGCCCGGGGCTGCGGCGCCTCGGCCCGTGCGAGATCCAGCAGGCGGCGCACCAGTCGGTCGAGGCGCTGCACGTCCTCCACGCCATGCGACAGGAAGCGGTCGCGCTCGGCCTCCGTCATCGCCGGACCGTGGTCGCGCAGCAGCTCCAGCGCGCCGCGCAGCGCCGCCAGCGGCGTCTTGAACTCGTGGCTGACCTCGGTGGCGAACCCCTCGATGTAGTCGGCGCGGCGCTTCAGCGTCGCCGCCATGGCGTGGATGGCGGCGGAGAGCTCGTCGGCCTCCCGCACCACCGATCCGCGCACGCGCCCTTCGGGCAGCGCGCCGCCGGCGGCGACCGCGCGGGCCTGCGCGGTGACGGCCTGGATCGGGCGGCTGACCGTCGTCGCGGTGAACAGCGCGACGGCGCCGGCCAGCAGCAGCAGGATCGCCGCGGCGATCGCGATCTCCGCCCGCTTGCCGCGCAGCGCCTGGTCGAGGCTGACCGGCGTGCGGGAGAGCAGGACGGCGCCGATGACCCGCCCGTCCTGCGTGACGGGCTGGGCGACGAAGACGCGGATCGCCGCGGCGCGGCTGATGCCGCCCGATCCCGTGGGCTGGTCGGGCGACAGCACGCGCGCGCGGATCACCGCGGCCGCGCGGCCAGCCAGCGCGTCCGACACCTCCTTCTGGTCCGCGAGCGACAGGCCGGCATCGCCGCCGCTGCTCGCGACGACGATGCCCCGCGCATCTAGGATGCGCATGGCGGCGAGCGTCGTCCGCTGCGCCTCTGCCAGCACGGGCTGCAGCGCCGCGCCGGCCTCGCGCGCGCGCGGATCGGGCGGCGTCTCCACCGGACGCGCAGGCGCCGGCGACGGCAGCACGGTATCGCGCGCGAGATCCAGCATCGCCGGCCGCGGCGCCCATTCGCCATCGGGCGACGCGCGCGGGCCCGCGTATCCCGTGCGATAGGCCGCGGCGATGACGGCGGCCTGGCCGATCAGCTCCGTCTCGGTCTGGCGCACCAGCGCGCTTTCGTAGATCCGCAGCAGCCAGATCCCGGCCAGCGGCGCCGCCAGGATCAGCAGGCTCGCGACCAGCAGCACCGTGCGGATCCGCGGTTTGCGTATGGCCTCCGGCCATACGCTGTCGTTCTCCGCCCTCAAGCGCCGGGCGCGCGCATCCGCGCGCTTGGCTCGCCGCACTTGCGGCGGCAGCCGTTCGGCCGCTCGGCCCGCCAAGGAAGCGGCGGGCCGCCATCCTCCACCAATTGCGCAAGGGCCATCATCTCACCCGGCGAAGCGGTAGCCGAGGCCATGGACGGTCCCGATGGGATCGGCGCCGAGTGCGGCGAATTTCTGGCGGATGTGGCGGATGTGGCTGTCCATGGTGCGGTCGCTGACCACGCGCCGGTCGGGATAGGCGACGTCCATCAGCGCGTCGCGCGTCAGCACGCGGCCGGGCACGGCGGCCAGCGCGCGCAGGATCGCGAATTCGGTGACGGTCAGATCGACCTTCGTGCCGTCCCAGGCGACCTCGAAGCGCTCTGCGTCCAGGGTCAGCCGACCGCGCACCAGCCTGGCTTCCGCGTCCTTCGGCTGCCCGCGCCGCAGCACGGCGCGCACGCGCGCAACCACCTCGCGCGGGGAGAAGGGCTTCGTCACGTAGTCGTCGCCGCCGAGCTCGAGGCCGAGCACGCGGTCCATCTCCTCGTCGCGCGAGGAGAGGAAGATCACCGGCAGCGCGGATGTCTTCCGCAGCCGCCGGCAGACCTCGGTCCCGTCCATCTCCGGCATGACGATGTCGAGCAGCACCAGGTCCGGCTTCTCGCGCCCGATCGCCGCCAGCGCGGCGGCGCCATCGGCGGCCTCCACCGTCGCGAAGCCGTCGCGCGAGAGGGCGAAGCACAGCACGCTGCGGATATGCGGGTCGTCGTCGGCGACCAGGATCTTGGGCATCTGCACGGGATTTGCACGAAACATCACGCGCCGTGCAAGCGCCCTCCGTCCGCGCTGCACAGGCGCGGCCCAGCATGGCGCCTCCACCAGGAGGGATCATCGCCATGTCAGACGCCATCGCCGCGCCGCCGCTCGCCACGCCCGGCCGCTTCGCCACGACCCGCAAGGTGCTCACCGTCCTCGGCATGCTGCTGCTGCTGACCGTCCCGCAATGGATGATCGGCGACCTGATCGAGGAGCGCGAAGGCCGCCGCGCCGCCGTGCAGGCCGAGATCGCGCGGGGATGGGCGGGGCCGCAGACCGTCTTCGGGCCAGCCCTCGTCATCCCCTGGCGCGCGCCGGTGCAGCGCGACGCGAACGGCGCCATGACCACGCAGCGCGGCAGCGTCGCGGTCCTGCCCTCCAGCCTTCGCGCCAGCGCCGACCTCGCGCCGGAGACACGCCGCCGCGGCCTGTTCGAGGCGACGGTCTACCTGGCGCGGCTCGGCCTCGCCGGCAGCTTCGCCCTGCCGGAGGTATCCGTGCCCGGCGTGCCAGAGGCGGAACTGCTCTGGTCCGAGGCCTACCTCATCGCCGGCAGCAACGAGCTGCGCCCAGCGGGCATGGCGCCGCTGCTGACGTTCGACGGCCGCGGCATCCTGCCCGGCGAGATCGAGCCCGATATCGGCCTCTGCGGGCCGCAGGAGGCGCTGCGGTGGCCGCTCGGCCTGGACGGCCCGCCGGAGCCCGGCCGGCCGCTCGCCTTCGACCTGCGGCTGGAACTCCGGGGCTCCACCGGTTTCGGCGTCGTTCCCGTCGCGCGGCGCAGCACAATCGCCATCGCCGGCGCCTGGCCGACGCCGAGTTTCCGCGGCGCCGAGCTGCCGGCGCGCAGCAGCGTGGAGGAAGCCGGCTTCGAGGCGGAGTGGAGCACGGGGCTGCGCGTGCCGGTCGTCCGCCGCAACCTCGGGGCCTGCCGCAACGACGCCGGGCTGATGGCGCAGGCCGTCGGCGTGGACCTGCCGGAGGCCGTGCCGACCTACCGCATGGTCAGCCGCGCATCGAAATACACGCTGTTCTTCCTGGCGCTGACCTTCGTGACCTGCGCGATCTTCGAGCTGACGGCCCGCGTCCGGCTGCATGCCGTGCAGTACGGCCTGCTCGGCGCCTCGGTGGTGCTGTTCCCGCTGCTGCTGCTGGCTATCGGGGAACCGCTGGGCTTCACTGCGGCCTATGCGCTCGCCGCGGCGATGGTGGTGCTGCAGGCCTCCATTTACACCGCTGTCGTGACGCGGCCGACGCTCGGGCTGGTGCTGGCCGGCGTGCTGGCGGCGCTGTTCGGCTTCCTGCACGTGGTGCTCAGCCTCGAGGCCTATGCGCTGCTGGTCGGCACGCTCGCGCTGTTCACGGCGCTGTCGGTGGTGATGGCGGTGACACGGAAGGTGCGGTGGCACGCAGGATGACCAGGCGCGCCGCGCCATGCGCGCGCTCCGCGACCTGCTCGAAGCCCGGCAGGTCGAGCGGTTCGGTCTTCGCGACTTCCGCGACGATCAGCGCGTCGCCGGCGATCCAGCCGGCGGCGCGCAGCGCGTCGACGGCGCGCGGCACCAGCGACTTCCCGTAGGGCGGGTCGAGGAAGACGAGGCCGCAGGGCGCGTCCGCGCGCGGCGGCCTAGTCGCGTCGCCGGGGATGACGCGGGCCGCGTCATCCTCCTTCAGCGCCGCGATGTTGGCGCGCAGCGACGCGAGCGCGGCGCGGTCGGGCTCGAAGAACACCGCGCCCGCCGCGCCGCGCGACAGCGCCTCCAGGCCCAGCGCGCCGGTGCCGGCGAAGGCGTCCAGCACGCGCGCGCCCTCGATCCGCTCGCGGCCGGCCCAGGGCGCGTGCCACAGCATGTCGAACAGCGCCTGTCGCACGCGGTCGGCGGTGGGGCGCGTCGCCTCGCCCTTCGGCGCGACCAGGCTACGACCGCGGTGACGGCCGGCGACGATTCGCATGCGGCCTGCGCGGCGCGGCGTTGCGGGCGCGGGGGATGGTGCGCGATCCCGGCGGCGCGGGCGGTGCTTCCGGCGCCGGTTCCGCGCCGCGGCGGCGCACCGGCTTCTCCCCTATGCCGAGCTGGTCGCGCAGGATGCGGGGATGCACTTCCTCGACGCCGGCGCGCGGCAGGGCGCCGAGCTGGAAGGGGCCATAGGCGACCCGGATCAGCCGCGTCACCTGCAGACCGAGATGCGCCATGACGCGCCGGACCTCGCGGTTCTTGCCTTCCTTGAGGCTGACGGTGAGCCAGGCATTGGCGCCCTGGCGCGAATCGAGCCCGGCCTCGATCGGGCCATAGGCGACGCCCTCCACCGTGATCCCGCGCGCAAGATAGGCCAGCTGCTTCTCGTCCACCGCGCCATGGACGCGCACGCGGTAGCGGCGCAGCCAGCCGTTGGAGGGCAGTTCCAGCCGCCGGGCGAGCTCGCCGTCGTTGGTCAGCAGCAGAAGCCCCTCGGAATTGAGATCGAGCCGCCCGATCGAGACCACGCGCGGCAGGCCCGGCGGCAGCTTCTCGAACACCGTGGGCCGGCCCTGCGGGTCGCGATGCGTTGTCACAAGGCCGTCGGGCTTGTGGTAGCGGAAGAGGCGCGTGCGCTCCGGCGGCGCGACGGGCTTGCCCTCGACATTCACCTTGTCGCCGGCGGCGACGAAGGTGGCGGGCGTCTCCACGACCTTGCCGTTGAGCTTCACCTTGCCGTCCGCGATCAGCTTCTCGGCCTCCCGCCGCGAGGCGACGCCGGCGCGGGCGAGCCACTTGGCGATGCGCTCGCCCTTCCCAGGATCGTCCTCTTCCCCGCTCATCCGCGCGACGCCCGGACGAAGGCGTCGAAAATCGCGGGGTCGCGCGGGTCCACCGCGTATTCCGGATGCCACTGCACGCCGAGGGCGAAGCGGTAACCCGGATGCTCGACCCCCTCCACCACGCCGTCGGGTGCCACGGCGTTCACCACCGCGCCCTTGCCCGGCGTCGCCACGGCCTGGTGGTGCGCGCTGTTCACGGCGAGCGTCTTCGCGCCAACGATGGACGCCAGCAGCGTGCCGCCGGCGACCGCGACCTCGTGGCCGGGCTCGGTGCGCGGGTTGGGCTGCTCATGCGCCAGCGCGCCCTCGACCTCGTCGGGGATGTGCTGGATCAGCGTGCCGCCGAAGGCGACGGCCAGGAGCTGCTGGCCCCCGCAGATGCCGAGCAGCGGAATGTCCCTCGCCAGCGCCTCGCGCACCGCCGCCAGCTCGAAATCGGTGCGGCCTGGCTTCAGCGTGACCTTGGGATGTGGCGCCCCGCCGCCCCATAGTGCGGGGTCCACGTCGAAGGCGCCGCCTGTCACGAGCAGCCCGTCCAGCGCGTCGAGATACTCGGCGGCGAGTTCGGGGTGGTGCGGCAGCGCGACGGGCAGCCCGCCGGCGGCGATCACACTCGAAAAATAGTTCCGGCGCAGCGCGTACCACGGCAGCTTCGACCAGCCGCCCGCGGGTTCCGCATCCAGGGTGACGCCGATCACCGGTCTCTTCGCCATGCCGCGTTGCTAGACCTCCGCGCCGTGTCGCGGCAAGCATGCGCCATGTCGCCGATGGAACTGGCCCTGGTCGAAGCCCGCGCTGCCGCTGCCCGCGGCGAGGTGCCGGTCGGCGCCGTCGTCACCGATGGCGCCGGCGCGGTGATGTCCCGCGCCGGCAACGAGGTCGAGGCACGTCGCGACCCCTCGGCCCATGCCGAGATGCTGGCGCTGCGCCAGGCGGCGGCCACGGTTGGCGACAAGGTCCTGCCGCAGGCCACGCTCTGGGTCACGCTGGAGCCCTGCGCGATGTGCGCCGCCGCGGCCAGCTTCTTCCGCGTCCGGCGCGTCGTCTTCGGCGCCTACGACCCCAAGGGCGGCGCCGTGGAGCACGGGCCGCGCTTCTTCGCGCAACCCACCTGCCACCACGCCCCCGAGACGATCGGCGGCATGCGGGAGAGCGAGGCGGCGGAACTCCTGCGCTTGTTCTTCGCCACTATCCGGCAAGACCCCTGACGGCTTCACGATCCGGCCATCCGCCAAGGCCGGGCAAAGCCGCCTTCGCTTTGCGCCGTTGGGCCTGCATGCCGGTCTGGCCCTCGCTCGCCTCCATCCTGCAGCGCACCCGGGCCTGGCCCGTCACCACCCGCTACGCCGCGACGCTTGCGCTGGTCCTTGCGGTGTTCGCCGCGCGCCACGCCTTCGCCGCGGGACAGGCGCCGGGCTATGCCTTCGGGCATTTCCTGATCGCCGTGCTGGCGGCGTCCGCGCTGTTCGACCACGGCGCGGGCTTCTTCGCGACCGCGCTCGGGGCGCTGCTCGGCACCTGGCTCTACCTGCCGCCAACGGGCTCGCTGCTGCCGATGGGAGAACGCGAATGGATCGCGCTCGGCCTCTTCGTCGCGGTCGGGGTCGCAATGTCCGTTGTGATCGAGGCGCTGCACCGCGCGGTCGCGCAGCTTCAGGCCATGAACGCAGCGCTGCTGGCCGCGGAACGGGCGCGCGGCATCCTGCTGCGGGAATTCCGTCACCGCACGCGCAACGACCTCGGCTCCCTCGTCGGGCTGCTGATGCTGCGCGCGAGGCTCGCCCCCTCCGCCGCCGCGCGGGAAGCGCTGCGCGAGGCCGCGGACCATGCCCTGGCCCTGTCGCGGGTGCATGCGCGGCTCGAGCTCGACGACGGGCTGGATCGCGGTGAGGAGGAAGCGACGGTGGACACGCGCCACTTCGTCCAGGGCCTCTGCGCCGACATCGAGGCTGCGCAGTTCAACGAGGGCCTTCGCCCGGTGCGGCTGGTGGCGAGCGCGGAGTCGCATCCGCTTTCGGCCGAGCGCGCCGTGCCGCTGGGGCTGGTGCTGAACGAGACCGTGACGAATGCGCTCAAATACGCCTTCCCAGAGGCCCGATCAGGCATTGTGCGCGTCCGCTTCGCCCGCGACGGGGAGAGCTTCGTGCTGACCGTGGCCGACGACGGCATCGGCATCCCGCCCGAGGCGGAGCTGGAGGACGCGCCGCCGGCCGCCCCGGCGGGCGGCGCGGGTCTCGGCACGCGGCTGCTGCGCGCACTGGCGGCCCAGCTGCGCGGCCGCTTCGCCCGCCGGCCGGGCGAGGACGGGCGCGGGACCGTCGCGGAGCTGCGGTTCGTCGCGGCTCCGCCGCGCGGGAGCGGGATGGCCCGGCCGCGCGGGAACGGGGCGGCCGCGCTGCGCGGGAACGGGCCGGCGGCGCCCCGGACCGTCAGCGCGCGATGACGCCCCCGAAGCGCGGGTCCCAGCGCCAGGGCGCTTTGGGCCCGACGGTGACCCCGGCCTGGAAGTGGGGCGAGGGAACGTGCCGCTCCTCGCCCGCCAGCACGGCGACCCCGCGAGGCGTCAGGCGCCAGGCATCCCCGCGTTCCAGCAGCCGCTTCGGCCCCTCGGACAGCCGCGCGCGGTGGTCCAGGACGATCAGGTCGGTGGGCGGAAAGACCGGGTCGGCCGCGGTCATCGCTGCCAGCGCCGCGGCCGCGCCGGCCGCGCCGGCGGCGACGGCACGCAGCAGGTTGCGCTCGGTCAGCGACAGCCCGTCGGTCGTCCAGGGCAGGTCCTGCAGGTGCCGCCGCAGCGCCTGGGCGAGGTGCGGCAGCGCCGAGGCGCGGCGCCAGAGCGCGTCCAGCGCGCGCGGGTCGTCGTCCGCGAAGGCGTCCCAGGCCTCGGCGCCGGCCTCCGCCTGGCGCAGCGTCAGCGCCGCCGGTTCCAGCGCGGCGAGCTCGTCCCGCGGCAGTTCGGCGAAGCCGCGGCGCCCATCCGCCGGCACCAGGAAGAGGCGCCCGTCGAGGCCCCGTCGTCCCGCCAGCAGCGACAGCACGCGGATCAGCGCCGCCTGGTCCCAGAGGTCGTGCTCGAACCACAGGATGACACGCTCGAACCGGTCGAGCCCGTTCAGTGCCATGTATTCCGCGCCGAGGCGCAGCCGCACCTCCTGGAGGTCGGCGCGGTAATGCGCCGCCACGAAGCGCGCGCGGATGCCGAGATAGGCCATCAGCCCATCCGCCCCGACCGGCCCCTGGCAGACGGGATCGGCGAAGGCGAGGTATTCGCCCTGCCAGCCCGCGGCGGGGAGCTTCTCCCGCAGGTCGTCGCCGCAGCGGAGATGGGCGGTGGTCAGGTCACAACCTCAATCCCATCTTCCGGATCATCTCGCCCTCCTCCGCATAGGTCCTTCGGGCGAAGGCCGCGTAGTCCTCGGGGCCGAGATACATCGGCGCCATGTCGTAGCGGTCCAGCACCGCGACATGCGCGGGGTCGTAGAGCGCTTCCTTGAACGCGTCGTGCAGCACGCGCACGACATCGGGGTTCATCCCCTTCGGCCCGGCGATCCCGTAGGGAGAGGCCGAGACGATGTCGATCCCGCTCTCCTTCAGGGTCGGCACTTCGGGGAAGCGCTTCGACCGCTCCGGCGTCCAGACCACGAGCAGCCGCATCCGCCCGGCCTGCACCAGGTCCGCCCAGCCCGAGCTGTCGGCGCTGGCCTGGATCTGCCCGCCGAGCAGGGAGGTCGCGTTCTCCGCCCAGCCGCGGAAGGGGACATGCGTCCACTCGATGCCCCGCTGCGTCGCGATCTGCTCCATCGTGATGTGCAGCGAGGTGCCGACGCCCGGGCTTCCGTAGTTGACCTTGCCGGGATTGGCCTTCGCGTAGTCCAGGAACTCGCCGAACGTCCGCCAGGGCGCGTCGGCGCGCACGACGACGCCGAAGAGATAGCCCGTGAGGTGGACGATCCAGGTGAAGTCCTCGAGCGGGTTGAACAAGGCGCGGCTCGCCATCTGGGGGTGGCGGAAGACGCTGATCGGCATCTGGGCGATGGTGTAGCCGTCGGGCCGTTCCTGCAGCAGCTGCTGCGGGCCGAGCACGCCGCCGGCGCCGGGCTTGTTCTCCACGATCACGGGCTGGCCGAGGCGGCGCGAGGCCTGGTCGGCCAGTGCGCGCATCTGGATGTCGGTGGTGCCGCCGGCGGCCCAGGGCACGAGCAGGCGGACGGGCTTGTCGGGGAAGCGTCCCTGCGCGCGGAGCGCCGGCGCGGCGAGCAGCGCGGCGCCGAGGCCGAGGGTCGCACGGCGGCCCTTGCGCAGAAGAGGGCTTGGCATGGACGGTATCCTCCCGAATGGCGGCCCCTTGGCGGGCCTGCTCGCCGCCAGAAAAGCCCCCGCCGCGGCGGTCGCGCAAGGCCGGGGACGGTCAATCCGTGCCGGGCCGGTCGCGCCGCAGCCTCTTCACCCCGGCGCGCTTCGCCTTGCCCTCCAGCCGCCGCTCCTTCGACGCCTTGGTCGGCCGGGTCGGGCGGCGCGGCGGCGGCGGGGGGGCGGCGGCCCTGGCGATCAGCTCGTCGAGCTTCGCGCGGGCCTCGGCGCGGTTGCGGTCCTGGCTGCGGTGGCGCGAGGCGTCGATGACCAGCACGCCCTCGTTCGTCACGCGCCTGCCTGCGAGGGCGATCAGGCGCGCGAGCACGCGCTCCGGCAGGCCGGCGCGGCCGAGGTCGAGGCGGATCTGCACCGCGGTCTCGACCTTGTTGACGTTCTGCCCGCCGGGGCCGGAGGCGCGGGAGAAGATCTCCTCGAGCGCGGCGTCTGGAATCTCGATGGCCATCGCGTCGGCCTTACGCGGAATGGCGTCGCAACGTCCAGCGTGGCGATGGCCCCGGCCGAAGGCCGCCGAGGTCGCGAATGCGGCCTGCCGGCAGTCCTGCGAGCCGAGCGCCGGAGGCGCGCCGGCGCTTGAGGGCGACAGGCGAAGCATGTCGCGGCACCGGAAAGGAAAGGGCGCCGCGGTCGCCCGCGACGCCCCTCCAGGCCAGGCCTGGCGGCGCCTTTCGCGCGCCGCCGGCCTCTCGGGAACCTAGCCCAGGCGCTCGCCGTGCAGCGCGACGTCCAGGCCCTCGCGCTCCTCCTCCTCGCTGACGCGCAGGCCGACGATCACGTCCACCACCTTCAGCAGGATGAAGCTCGCCACCGCGGTGTAGGCGAAGACCGCGCCGACCGCCTGGCACTGGATGATGAACTGATCCAGGCTGCCGCTCGTGCCCTCGGGCAGCGCCGTCGTCGCGGACAGCGCGCCATAGGCGAAGACGCCGGTCAGCAGCGCGCCCACGATGCCGCAGACGCCGTGCACGCCGAAGGCATCCAGGCTGTCGTCGTAGCCGCACCAGTGCTTGAGCGCCGTCGCGCCCCAGAAGCCCGCCAGGCCCGCGACCACGCCGATGATCAGCGCCGGGCCGGGCAGCACGAAGCCCGCCGCCGGGGTGATCGCGACCAGGCCCGCCACCGCGCCGGACACCGCGCCGAGCACGCTCGGCTTGCCCTTGGTCGCCCACTCCGCGATCATCCAGGCCAGCGCCGCGGTCGCGGCGGCGATCTGCGTCACCAGCATCGCCATGCCGGCGCGGCCCGAGGCGCCGACGGCCGAGCCCGCGTTGAAGCCGAACCAGCCCACCCAGAGCAGGCTCGCGCCGATCACGGCGAAGCCGAGGTTGAAGGGCGCCATGTTGTCGTGGCCGTAGCCCACGCGCTTGCCCAGCACGAGCGCGGCGACCAGGCCGGCGACGCCAGCGTTGATGTGCACCACCGTGCCGCCCGCGAAGTCCAGCGCGCCGAGCGCCAAGATCCACCCGTTCGGATGCCACACCCAGTGCGCAATCGGCGCATAGACCGCCAGCACCCAGAGCGTGATGAAGACCAGCAGCGCCGAGAACTTCATGCGGTCCGCCACCGCGCCGGTGATCAGCGCGGCGGTGATGATCGCGAAGGTCATCTGGAACATCGCGAACACGCTTTCCGGGATCGTCGTCGCCACCGCGCCGTCGCCCGAGCCCAGGGTGAAGGGCTTGTCCCAGCCTTCCGCCATGCCGCGCAGCAGCAGGCGCGACAGGTCGCCGATCCAGGCATTGCCCTCGCCGAAGGCCAGGCTGTAGCCCACCACCATCCAGATCACCGTCACCAGCGCCGTGACGGCGAAGGACTGCATCATCGTGGCCAGCACGTTCTTCTTGCGGACCATGCCCGCGTAGAACAGGGCCACGCCCGGCACCGTCATCATCAGCACCAGCGCGGTGCTGACCAGCATCCAGGCGGTGTCGCCGGTGTCGATCTTGGCGTCGTCGGCGGCGAAGCTGGCGCCCGCCGCCAGCATCGCCGGAAGCGCGAGGAGCGCCGCGCGCGCGAGGGTCTTCATTCCGTGTGTTCCTTGTTCGACTTGTCGCGCCTCACAGCGCGGAATTGTCCGTCTCGCCGGTCCGGATGCGCAGCGCGCGCTCCAGGTCCACGACGAAGATCTTGCCGTCGCCGATCTTGCCGGTGCGCGCGGCACCCGCGATCGCCTCGACCACGGCATCCGCCATCTCGCCGGGGACTGCGACCTCGATCTTCAGCTTGGGCAGGAAGGACACATGGTATTCGGCACCGCGGTAGATCTCGGTCTGGCCCTTCTGCCGGCCGAACCCCTTCACCTCGGTCACCGTCAGCCCCTGCACGCCAAGCGGGGTGAGCGCGTCGCGCACCTCGTCGAGCTTGAAGGGCTTGATGATCGCCATCACGAGCTTCATCGCGCCGTCATCCCCTTTTTCCGGGCGGAATGGGGTGCGCAATCCAAGCCGCGTGCCATCCCGGGGGCGGTTCGGGCACGGCCCGATTCCCGCGCCTCCGCCCTGGCTTCCCGCCCGCCTGGGGCTCGAGCGCCCGCCGAAGCCGTCGCGCAGAGGTCACAGATGCTGCCCAAATCCTGGGCAATTGCCTCTCCCTTGCCGAATCCGGGTGGCGTGCGACCTTGGCAGGCATGACCGAGACCCTCGACGTCACGGCCTGCGTCATCGGCGCCGGCCCGGTGGGCGCGACGCTCGCCGCCACGCTCGCCGCGGCGGGGCTGCCCGCCGCCGTGGTGGACCGCGCGCCCCTGCCGCCGATGGAGCTCCCGGAATTCGACGGCCGGGCCTATGCGATCGCGCTGACCTCCCGCCGCCTGCTCGACGCCGCCGGCATCTGGGCCCGCCTGCCCGCCGAGCCCCAGGCGATCCGCCATATCCGCGTACGCGACGGCCGGCCCGGCGCCCGCCCCTCCCGCCTCGGGCTCGACTTCGAGAGTGCCGAGGTCGGCACCGGCGAGCCCTTCGGCTGGATGGTGGAGGCCCGCGCGCTCCGCGTCGCGCTCAACGCGGCCCTGCCGCGGCTGCCCAACCTGCGCGCCTTCGCCCCCGCCGAGGCGACCGTCACCCGCCACCTTGACCAGGCGGAGATCCGCATCGCCGGCGGCCCGACCATCCGCGCGCGGCTCGTCGTCGGCGCCGAGGGGCGCGACAGCCCGCTCCGCCGCCAGGCCGGCATCCCCGTCACGCGCTGGGACTACGGCCAGCTCGGCCTGGTCGGCGCCTTTGCGCATGAGAAGCCCCATCGCGGCACCGCGCTCGAGATGTTCCTGCCGAACGGGCCCTTCGCGCAGCTGCCGCTGGCCGGACCCGGCGGCTTCGGCAGTGCCGGCTTCCCGCATGCCTCGGCCTATGTCTGGTCGGAGCGGACGGATGTCGCGCGCCGCGCGCTCGCGCTGGACGATGAGCGCTTCGGGCGCGAGCTTGCGCGGCGATTGGGCGGGCATCTCGGCGGGGTGCGGCCGATCGGGGGGCGCTGGTCCTATCCGCTGTCGGCGCTCTGGGCGCAGCGCTTCACCGACACGCGCCTGGCGCTGGTGGGCGATGCCGCGCATGGCATCCATCCCATCGCGGGGCAGGGGCTCAATCTCGGCTTCCGCGACGTCGCCGCGCTGGCCGAGGAGGTGATCGCGGCCGTCAGCGCCAACGAGGATCCTGGCGGCGCCGCGGTGCTGGCGCGCTACCAGGCGCGGGCCAGGCCCGATGCGATGCTGATGCTCGGCGCGACGCATGCGCTGGAGAAGCTGTTCGGCAACGACATCGGGCCGGTGCGGCTCGCGCGGCGGCTTGGCATCGCCGCGGTGGACCGCATCCCCGCGCTGAAGCGCGCCTTCGCGGAGCGCGCGATGGGCATGCGGCCGGGGCTGACGGGGCTGCTCGGCGGGCAGCGACTGCTGGGGTGACGGCCTGTCACGCAGTGGGATCATTGATGTCGCTGCGCGCTACCTCTGGCGCCGCGGGGTGCCCGGCGGTGTGGGCGACCTCGCGGCGCACGACGCGGTCCTCTTCCGGCGCCCGGACGGCCGCCTGCGACCCTGGGTCCTCGGGCGGGGCGGGGCGCGCTCCGAAGCGCGCCGGCTCGCAAGCCGGCGCGAGCGAGCGTCGGCACGGCGCCCAACCCGGTCCAAGAGCCCGACGCGCGTCAGATGGCCACCGTCGTGTATCGGCATCGTCGGTTGCGGGTCCGCGACGCCGATCGCATCACCCGGCGTGCGCGGCGCCTGCGGCTCTTCGTCGCGCGGCCACCGGCGCCGCGCCTGGGGAATCGTCGTCAAAGGGCTTTGTCTCGATCGTCCTACGCCATGGTGGGCCGCTAGCCCGGCGCATCGAGGCGCCGCGCCTGCCATGCCCCGGCGCTTGCTGCTAGGCTCGCCGCATGACCCTCGTGATCGAACCTGGCTGGGCTTGGGATGCGGAGAACGGCCTGCGTACCGGCGTGCATGTGATCGTGCGCGAGGGGCGCATCGCGGACGTCGTGACGGAACGGCCGACGCTCGACGCCGAACGGATCGTGGTTCCGGAAGCGCTGCTGCTGCCCGGCCTGATCAACCTGCACAACCACGCGCTGTCGGCGCCGCTGTTCCGGGGCCTGGCCGACGACGTCGCGCCGGGCGACCTGCCAGGCCACATCGTCTTCTCGCTGCTCATGCCGCTCGGCGACGTCGCGGCCGCCGTCATGACGGAGGAGGAAATCGGCGACGCCGCGGAGATGGCGCTGCTGGAAGGGCTGCGGTCCGGCATGACCGGCGTGCTCGACGTCTACCGTGTCGCGCAATGGCCCTTCGTCGAGCGTGCGAAGCGCCTCGGCCTGCGGTCTTGGTCCTGCCCCTACACCTTCTCCGAACTCGTCGGCATGACGCCGGACGGGACGCCGACCTGGACGAGGCCGGAGGCGACCGGCTTCGAGGCGATCCTCGACCTCTTCGACCGCTACGACGAAGGGCCGCGCGGCGTCACGCGCATCGGCTTCGGGCCGCACGGTCCGGATTCCAACACGCCGGAGCTGCTGCGCCGGATCGACGCCGCGGCGCGGGAGCGCGACACCATCGTCTCCATCCACGCCGCGCAGAACCCGATCGAGATCGCGCGGGTGAAGGAACGCCACGGCAAGGGCTCGATCGAGCATCTGCGCGACGTCGGCCTGCTGCGGCCGGGGGTGGTGCTGGCGCATGGCATGTTCGCGACCGACGAGGAATTCGCCTCCATCGCGCAGGCCGGCGCGGCGCTGGCGTCCTGCCCGCTGGCCTTCGCGCGGTCGGGCCGCTTCGTGCCGCTGGCGCGGATGGAGGCGGCGGGGCTCAGGCTCGGCATCGGGACCGATGGCGTGACGCTCGACATGCTTCAGGAGATCCGCACCGCGTCGGTCTTCGCCAAGGTGCAGTCGGGCACGCCGCACGGGCTGTCGGCTCCGCGCATCCTGCGCGCGGCGACACGCGACGCGGCGTTGGCGCTCGGGCGCGACGACCTCGGGCTCGTGGCGCCGGGGCAGCGCGCGGACCTGATCATGTTCGACCTCGGCTCCTCTCGCTATCAGCCGGTCTGGGATCCGCTGAAGGCGCTGATCACCAACGGCAGCGCGGCGGACCCGGTCCTGGCGATGGTGGAAGGCCGCGTGCTGCTGCGCGACGGGCGCGTGCTGACCGCGGATGCGGCGTCCGTGACCCGCCGCGGCGCCGCGGCGATCGGGCGCGTCTGGCGGGAGGCCGCCAGGCGCGGCGCGATCCCGGCCTCCATCGCCGCGCGCGCGGCCTTCCCGTTGCGGCGCTGAGCCGCCTCTCCCTATCCTGGCCTGATCGGAACGGGAGAAGACCTCGATGACGCGCACATCGCGCCGCGTGCTGCTGGCCGGCCTCGCCATCCCCTCACTGGCCCGCGCGCAGGCGCGGCGGCCGCTGCGCATCGTCATCCCATTCCCGCCCGGCGGCGCGGTGGACAGCCTCGGCCGCGTGCTGGCGGATCGGCTGCCGCCGGTCCTGGACCAGGCGGTGGTGGTGGACAACCGCAGCGGCGGCGGCGGGCTGATCGGCGCGGATGCGGTGGCCAAGGCGCCGGCGGACGGCACCACCATCGGCGTGATCGGCGCGGCGACGCTCTGCGCCGCGCCCTTCCTGCAGGCGGCGATGCCCTTCGACGTCGCGCGCGACTTCCGGGCGATCACGCAGATCTCGGACAGCGCGGTGCTGATCGGGGTGAACGCGGCGCTGGCGCAGCAGCGCGGCTGGACCGACCTCGGCGCGATGCTCGCCTCGGCGCGGGTCAATCCCGGCGCAATCCGCATCGCTCATGCCGGGGCGGGGACGGTCAGCCACCTCGTGATGTCGGCGCTGAACACGCAGGCGCGGGTGGAGTTGACCCTGGTCCCCTATCGCGGCGGCGCTCAGGCCGCGACGGACGTCGTCGCCGGCACGATCGAGGGCTCCGCCGACCTGCCCTCGGCGCTGATCCCGCTGGCCGAGGGCGGGCGCGTGCGGCTGATGGGCGCGTCGTCCGGCACGCGGCTGTCCCTCCTGCCGGAGGTGCCGGCCTTCGCGGAGACGGCGGGGCTGGCGGGGTTCGACGTCCGGTCCTGGAACATGATCCTCGCCCCGGCGGCAACGCCGGAGGCCGAGATCGCCCGGCTGCATGCCGGCATCCGCCAGGTCGCGACCGGCAGCGGCTTCCGTGATGCGCTGCGGCCGCTGGGCTACGACGCGGTGTCCAGCGCCAGTCCCGCCGCCGCGGCGCAGCTGATCCGTAACGAGACGCCGCGCTGGCAGCGCCTGGTGCAGGAATCCGGCGCCAAGGTGGAGTAATCGTCATCGCAACGACGGCGCGCGCCGGTACGCGCCAGGGGCGCCTTCCCCGGGAGCGCACCCGGACTCAACCCGTCCCTGGCCGACCTCTGGCACGACGGACGCGCTCGGTAGAAATGGCAGAGAGCCGCAGACAAAGCCCTAGGTCCGTACGGCGCTCCTGTCCAACGGCCCGCTTGTGGGCAGGTTCGGATGGCACGGGTCAGCTGGAACGCGCCGTATTGTGAGCCGCCATAACTTCGGGCCGCTCTATTGTGCTGCCGATTGCGCCGGGCACTTGGCGCGCCGGCGGCCTGACATCGCGCCTGCAGCTTCCGCTTCATGACGTGGCGGATCAGGTGAAGAAATGGCGACGGGCGAAGCAGCTTCGGGCCTACCTCGCGGCACCCGGTCGAGCGACGCGGGCCGGGGGCGATGCGCATGAATGCGCTCCTGGTCGCATCTGCGCTGACGCTGGTCGTGGTCGGCTCGGTGGTATTCCACTTGCTGACACCCTGGTGGTGGACGCCGATCGCGTCGAACTGGGGCTACATCGACGCCACCATCATCATCACCTTCTGGATCACGGGCGTCGTCTTTTCGGTCATCGTGCTCTTCATGGCCTGGTGCGTGTTCCGCTATCGCGCGAGGCCGGGGCACCGTGCCGCCTATGAGCCGGAGAACAAGCGCCTCGAGCTCTGGCTGACCGTGGCGACCGCGGTCGGTGTCGCCGCGATGCTCGCACCGGGTCTCTTCGTCTGGAGCCAGTTCGTCAGCGTCCCGGCGAACGCCACCGAGGTCGAGATCGTCGGGCAGCAATGGCGGTGGAGCTACCGTCTGCCGGGGCCCGACGGGCGGCTCGGCGCGGTGGATGCGCGGCTCATATCACCCGACAACCCCGTCGGCCTGGTGCCGGGCGACCCGGCCGGGCAGGACGACATCGTTGTCGAGTCCGACGACCTGCACCTGCCGATCGGGCAGCCGGTGAGGGTGCTGCTGCGCTCGATCGACGTGCTGCACGATTTCTACGTGCCGGAGTTCCGCGCGAAGATGGACATGATCCCGGGCTCCGTGACGTATTTCTGGTTCACCCCTACCCGTACCGGGACCTTCGACGTGCTCTGCGCCGAGCTCTGCGGCCAGGGTCACGCGGTGATGCGCGGGCGCGTCGTGGTGCAGACCGAGGCCGAGTACCACGCCTGGCTGAGCGGACAGCGGAGCTACGCGCAGTTGCAGGCCCGCTGAGAAGGACCGTGCGGCGGGGCGGGTCCCCGTACGACACGGCGGGAGGAAGGCACTGCGATGAGTGAGATCGCGCACGGCGCCGACAGGGCCATCCCGGCTGCCGAAGTGCCGGAGATGGAGCTTCCGCACGCGCATTCCTGGCTGACGCGCTACGTCTTCTGCCAGGATGCCAAGGTCATCGGCGTGCAGTACGCACTGACCGCGCTGGCGATCGGCATGGTCGCGCTGGTGCTGTCCTGGTTGATGCGCCTGCAACTCGGCTTTCCCGGCACCTTCGATTTCATCGATCAGCAGGCCTATTACCAGTTCATCACCATGCACGGCATGATCATGGTGGTGTACCTGCTGACCGCGCTGTTCCTCGGCGGCTTCGGCAACTTCCTGATCCCGCTCATGGTGGGCGCGCGGGACATGGTGTTCCCGTGGGTCAACATGCTGAGCTACTGGGTCTACCTGCTCGCCGTCCTCGTGCTGGTGGCAAGCTTCTTCGTCCCGGGCGGACCAACCGGCGCAGGGTGGACGCTCTATCCGCCGCAGGCGATCACCTCCGGCACGCCCGGGCACGACTGGGGCATCGTGCTGATGCTCGTCTCGCTCTGCCTGTTCATCGCGGGCTTCACCATGGGCGGGCTGAACTACGTCGTCACCGTGCTGCAGGCCCGCACGCGGGGCATGACGCTGATGCGCATGCCGCTGACGGTCTGGGGGATCTTCACCGCGACGGTAATGGCCCTGCTGGCCTTCCCCGCCCTGTTTGTCGGCTGCGTGATGATGCTGCTCGACCGCCTGCTCGGCACCAGCTTCTTCATGCCGACGCTGATCGAGATGGGTCAGCAGCTTCCCTATCGCGGCGGCAGCCCGATCCTGTTCCAGCACCTCTTCTGGTTCTTCGGACACCCCGAGGTGTACATCGTCGCGCTGCCGGCCTTCGGCATCGTCTCCGACCTGATCAGCGTCCATGCACGGCGCAACATCTTCGGCTACCGCATGATGGTCTGGGCGATCGTCATCATCGGCGCGCTCAGCTTCGTCGTCTGGGCGCACCACATGTATGTCAGCGGGATGAACCCCTATTTCGGGTTCTTCTTCGCGACGACGACCCTGATCATCGCCATCCCGACCGCGATCAAGGTCTACAACTGGCTGCTGACGCTCTGGCGAGGCAACATCCATCTCACCACGCCGATGCTGTTCGCCCTCGGCTTCATCGTCACCTTCGTCAATGGCGGGCTGACGGGCCTCTTCCTCGGCAACGTCGTGGTCGACGTACCGCTCTCCGACACGATGTTCGTTGTGGCGCATTTCCACATGGTGATGGGCGTCGCGCCGGTGATGGTGGTCTATGGCGGGATCTATCACTGGTATCCCAAGGTCACGGGCCGGATGCTCGACGAGACCATGGGAAAGATCCACTTCTGGGTCACCTTCCTCGGCGCCTACCTCATCTTCTTCCCGATGCACTACCTAGGCCTGCTCGGCGTGCCGCGGCGCTACCATGATATCGGCGAGACGTCCTTCGTCCCCGCGTCGGCGCACGACCTCAACATGTTCATCAGCACCGTCGCGCTGATCGTCGGCGCCGCGCAGATGCTGTTCCTGTTCAACGCCTTCTGGAGCCTGCGGCATGGCAAGCCGTCGGGCCCAAACCCCTGGCGCGCGGCCTCGCTGGAGTGGCAGACGCCCGAGACGCCGCCAGGCCACGGCAATTGGGGTCGCGAGCTGCCGGTGGTCTATCGCTGGGCCTACGACTACGCGGTGCCCGGCGCGCCCGAAGACTTCGTTCCGCAGAACGAGCCACTGCCGCCACCGGCGCACGCCGCCAAGGGCGAGGCGACGGCATGACCATCACGCTGCTGCTCATCGCGGTGCTGGCGACGGTTGCCGGTGTCTGGCTGCTGCGCCAGGGCATCGCGACCAAGCCGTGGCTCGAGACCGGCGTGGCGGAGGAGGCACGCACCCCGCCCATCCCGGCGGCCAAGATCGGGCTCGCCGTCTTCATCGCCGTGGCGACGACGCTGATGGTGCTGCTTCTCAGCGCCTACTCGATCCGGCGGGAGATGGCGGACTGGAGCCCGCCGCCGCGCCCGCTGCTTCTCTGGGCGAACACCGCGGTGCTGGTGGTGGCGAGCGTCGCGCTGCACGCGGCCGTGCGCGCCGTGCGAGCCGGCGACCGCGAGGGCACCGGGAACGCCCTGCTCGCCGGCGGCGTCGCCGGCCTGGTCTTCGTGGCGGGCCAGCTTCTCGCCTGGCGGCAGCTCGCGCAGGCCGGCTATCTGCCCGCTGGCAATCCGGCCGATGCCTTCTTCTACCTCATCACCGCCGTGCACGGGCTGCACGTGCTGGGCGGTCTCGTGGCGCTCGGCCGTGTCGGGGCGACGCTGCGTCGCGGGGCGCGGATGGAAAGGCTGCGGCTCGGCGTCGAGCTCTGCGCGGCCTACTGGCACTTCCTGCTGCTCGCCTGGCTCGTCCTGTTCGCCACACTCGCCTTCTCGCCTTCCTTCGACTGGCTCGTCGCGCTCTGCACGGCGCCCTTCAGATAGGACAGAGGATGGACACCATCCCGGCTACCGCCAGCGCCAGCACCACCGTCCGTCCGGAGGGCTGGCGCGGCGTGGTCGCTGACTGGTCGTCCGACCAGCGCTCCTTCAAGGGGGCGTCCTGGGGGAAGGTCATGATGTGGATCTTCCTGCTCAGCGACACCTTCATCTTCAGCTGCTTCCTGCTGTCCTATATGACGGTGCGCAGCTCGACGACGGTGCCCTGGCCGAACCCGAGCGAGGTCTTCGCCCTCGAGATCGGCGGCAGGCATTTGCCGCTGATCCTCATCGCGATCATGACCTTCGTGCTGATCAGCAGCAGCGGCACCATGGCCATGGCGGTGAACTGCGCCTACCGCCGCGATCGCGTGAAGACGGCGGCGCTGCTGGTGGTGACGGCGATCTTCGGCGCGACCTTCGTCAGCATGCAGGCCTTCGAATGGACGAAGCTGATCCGCGAAGGCGTGCGTCCCTGGGGCAATCCGTGGGGCGCCGCGCAGTTTGGCGCTTCGTTCTTCACCATCACCGGCTTCCACGGCACGCATGTCACGATCGGCGTGATCATCCTGCTGGTCATGGCCCGCAAGGTCGCGCGCGGGGCGCTGGATGATCAGCGGCCAGGCTTCCTGACCGGCCGCAGAGGCCGCTACGAGATGGTCGAGATCGCCGGCCTCTACTGGCACTTCGTGGACCTCGTCTGGGTTTTCATCTTCGCCCTGTTCTATCTCTGGTGAGGAGGCCGCGATGGCGCACGCATCCGCCCACGCAACCGCGGCCGAGGAAGGCCAGCAGCACCCGATCCGGCTCTATCTGGTTGTCTGGGGATGGCTCTTCGTTCTCTCCACCTTTTCCTACCTGGTGGACTACTTCCACCTGCAGGGGCTGCTGCGCTGGTCGCTGATCCTGCTCTTCATGATGCTGAAGGCCGGGCTGATCGTGGCGGTCTTCATGCACATGCGCTGGGAAAGGCTGGCGCTGGGCTACGCCATCCTGCTGCCGCCGCTCCTGGTCGTGGTGTTCGCGCTGATCATGGTGCTGGAGTCCGACTACACGCTCTTCACGCGCGAGACCTTCCTTGGGCCGAATGGCGGGTGACGTGGGTTCCCCGCCGCCGCCACGCCTGAGCAACCGCGCGATCATCGGGCTTGGCCTCGTGGCCTGCATCCTGCTCGCGCTGCTGCTTGCCTGGCTTCTTGGCGCGGTGTGAGCTCGGCCCCGGCATCAGTTGCGGGTTATGCCGGCCCCCCCCCCCCGCGCTGCTATGCCACGACACGCCGATAGAGATGCCAGGTCGCGTGGCCGAGCAACGGCATCACGACGGCAAGCCCCACGAAAGCCGGGAGGCAGCCAAGCAGCAGCAGGCCGGCGACGATCAGGCCCCAGGCGGCCATCGTGACAGGGTTTGCCTGCACGGCCCGTACCGAAGTCTGCACCGCCTCGGCCAGCCCTACATTGCGATCGAGCAGCATCGGGAAAGACACCACCGTGAGGGTGAGCACCACCGCCGCGAACAGGAAGCCGACCACGTTGCCGATGACGATCAGCCTCCAGCCTTCGGCAGTGCCGAGCACCTGCCGGGCGAAGGCCTCCAACGATGTCGGCGCCGGAAGGCCGCCCATCGTCGCGCGGTAGACCAGCTGCGCGGCGAACAGCCAGGCGACGAAGATGATGCACAGGAAAAGCCCGAGCCCCGCGATTGAGCCGATGGCCGGCGAGCGCAGCACGTCGAAGGCATTGACCCAGGATGCGTCGCGCCCGGCTTCGCGCCGGCGGCTCAGCTCGTAGATGCCGAGCGCGGCGAAGGGGCCCATCAGCGAGAGGCCGGCGACGAGCGGATAGAACAGCGGCAGCAGCGATCCGCCCGCTGCGGCGCGCGCCGCGACAAGGCCTATGAGGGGATAGATGACGCCAAGGAAAACAAGCTGCGTCGGTGTTTCCATGAAGTCGTCCCAACCGCGCCGCAGCGCCTCGCGCAGGTCTGAGAGGCCTATGGTACGAACTGCGGGCTCGTCGTGGCCGGGTATCAGGATCTTGGATGCGTGACTGTTGGCCATCGCAATCTCTCCCGTGCCGCGCCCATTGTTCGCGGACGGCGCATTCGTGCGCCGGGTTTCCGGGCGCTGCCACTTCAACGTGCGTCGAGTTCGTCCGTTCACACTAGCATCCCGAACTCGGCCCCGGTCGTCCCAGGAACCACCGTGAACCCCATCACCAAAGGGGTCCCGTTTGGACGCCGATCACCCCCTCAGCGGGATCCGTGTTCCATGCTGATCCACAGAGGAGCAGGAGGCTCTGGCCTACGCCCGACCAGCGCGCGCGCATCCTGTTCGACCACGGCGAAGCATCACGTGCTCGGCAGACCTCCAGGCCGCGCTACGGACGCAGCAGCGAACGTGGCGAGTTGCTGACGTTACCAGTCGTCATCGGTCTCGAAGTCTTCTGCTGTCAGTAGCCGCGCAACGTCGGCGAGAATGCTTTTCCGCCACTCTCGATCCGATCTGGCGAACTCGGTGAGGAGATCGTTCGCGAGCTGGTGCTTGATGAAATCGTCGAAGCGCAACTCGCCGCCCAGCCCGTGCCGGTAGACCACATACAGGTGCTCGGCGAATTTGTCCGGACCGTCCCGCGGACGAGCAGATCCGGTGCCGCGGTTCCCTCCCATCTGAGGTTCCTTCCGCGCTGGGCTGGTGCGCCATTCAGGCCGTAGCCAGGCTCGTTACGTTCTTTGCGCCATTGTAAAGACTAAGCACGTCTTTAGAAACGGCGAAACGAACTAGTGATGGCAGCAGCGGGCGTTGTGCTTTCGAGCCAGGCGCCCGCCCCACGGGTCTGCCGCCCCACGAGAAGTTGTATTTCCTATGTGAATACACGGACTAATTGTATCGCTGATCGAAATGTTCATAGGACCGGGTGTCATGCCCACGACAGTGCGGGTGCTGTTCGCTGAGGACGAGGCACTGATCGCTGTCTCGCTGACCGATCTGCTGGAAGCCGAGGGCTACGAAATCCACCACGTGTGGGACGGGATCGCCGCCCTCGCCATGGCGCAGTGCCTAAGGGGCAACTTCGACCTGCTCGTCACCGACCTCAACATGCCGGGTATGCGGGGTGAGGAGCTTATCCGTGCATTGCGTTCGACCCGACCTGCGCTTCCGGTGGTCGTCGTGACTGGGTCGGCGCCCGCTGGTGGTGCAGAGGCATTGCAGCGTTGGAGCGGAGGTCATGGGCCCCTTGCTCTTCTGCACAAACCTGTCGCCGCGCGCGATCTCCTCGCGGCACTCCGTCGAGTGACGGTGGCAACGGTGCCGTAGCGTCATGCGCTAGCACCGCTGTTCATTGCCGCCGAACCATTCGAACAGGAACGCCGTCGGGAAAAGTCCGCGTTGGCGCTGCGGAAGGGCGACACTTCAGTGCGCCAGCGCTCGTTCACGACTGCGAGGAGATGCGGTAGGCGTTGTCCTGACCCCACGGGGCGCCTGGCGAGTCTCTGGTACCGGACCTCTAGGTCTATGCTGCGGCGACTGCGGTGCCGGGCGCTTGCCAGGTCCAGGGCAGCAGCGTGGCGAGTTCTGTCGATCGGACCGCGCCGCGGACCATCCGCTCCAGCACGTCAGTCAGCCAAGCCTGCGGGTTGACGCCGTTGATGATGGCGGTGCGGATCAGCGTCGTGCGCGTGCCGGAGGTGCTGCCCCGAGGGTCAGCGCGAGTTGCGCTGCATCGACATGCTCGGCGCTCTGCCCGAAGCGCGCTCGCCACAGGTCGTGGATGAGCTGCTCGAGGCCGGCGATGTGCGCCTCGGCCGCGGCGAGCGCGCTGCGCAGTTCCATAACGTCATCGGGCACGATGGAATGGCCGGTCGGCGCTCGATGCGCTTGGTCAGCAGGCAGAGGCCGACAACGTCAGACCAGAGGCACTTCACCAGAGGTCTTCGCCAAGCTCAAGAGCCTCGTCCGCGCCGCAGCACTGCGCGACGTCGAGACCCTCTCGGACGCCATCGGACAGAGCCTCGGCTGCTTCTCCTCCGCCGAGTGCGCCAACTACATCGCCCACTCCGGCTATCCACGCATGATGTGAAAAGGCGCTAG
>NZ_JBNXUM010000034.1:0-75399 GCF_050563545.1 Falsiroseomonas sp. HW251 | reverse complement strand
CCCGAAGCGGTAGGATCGGACGTGACCCCGCGATCTGGACCTCCTCTTCGGCGCGTCAGGGCGGCTTGCCAGACGACAGATGCTCCCGCTCATGTGCCCAAATCAAGTGAAGCGGCTTCGACAGCGCCGGAAGCGCGACGCGACTGCCACCATCGAGGACTAGTGAGACCATGTCGGGCGCCAGTATCGCGCTCCGTTCAGCAGCCGCTGATACCGGAACGCCCGCGCGAGGGGTTTCAGCAGAGCGGGATCGGGCTGCCGGCGCTCAAGCGCCAGCGGGCAGGACGTGGCCATCGCCTTCCGCCAAGCCTGCCGACGGGCCGCAGGCATGCGCAGGCCCATTGGAATCCGCAATGATCGCTCGTGGTCTCAGCTGATCTCATTCTGCGGCGACGCGAATTCCGCCTGATGGCATAGCCGCCGAGCCGACGCCATGCTCTGAGACGGCCGAATGGCACTCAGGCCAGAGCGTGGCGTATGCAATCGGCCAAAACAGCCGCCTTCGCCTCGACGGAGAATCCGCGCGCGCTCGGGTGCATGATAGAACCTGCAGTCACGACGCCGCCCCGCTTGCAGGCTTGCGCGGCTGCGTTGCCGAGCGCGATCACGTTGCGCCCTGCAAGCTCGAAGCGGGTCACCTCCGCAAAGCTGGCGTCGACGTGGCGCGCTTGCACCGCCGCCGAGCGATGCGCGGGAAGCAAATGGAAGGCCTGCGTCATGGACCGCCGCGGCGGCCAGGATCTGCGTCTGCGTGTCGGTAATCTTCATCGTCGGGGTCTCCGGTTCAGCACCCGATAGCCGGGCGCTACCACCCCGAGCCCTGCAGGCGAGAGCCTGTCAGGGCAGCGCCGGTCGAGCTACCGGCGGCGCAGGGCGACGCTTCGCTCTATGCGCCAATGAAGCCAAGCGAATTGCACGCAGCGCCGCCGGCGCACTGTAACCGAAGTCACGGGATGAAGCAGACGCTGGACGCCGTCGCAGGCAGCACCGCGCTGGCCGCCCTCTCATGCCTCGCATCGCGCTCGCGCGAAATGCAAGCGAAGCTCATCCGTTCGGCCTACGCCTGCGGTCGTGGCGCGCTTTTCTCTTCCCTGGACATTCGCAGGCAGGGCAGCATGACATAGCGACCGCACGCTGGGAGAAGGAGACGCCATGATGACGATCACGCGCCGCAGCGCGCTGGCGGTTGCGCCTGCGCTTGGTTTCGCGTCTCGGGCCGGCGCTCAGACCTTTCCGACGCGGCCTATCCGCATCATTGTCCCTTACACGCCAGGTGGCGTCTCCGACATCACCGCTCGGCTCATTGCCGATCCAATGGCAAGCGCGCTCGGCGTACCGGTGCCGGTCGAAAATCGCGCTGGCGCCGACGGCGTGATCGGTACGGACGCGATCGCCAAGTCCCCGGCCGACGGGCAAACACTGGGCCTTGTCTCGGTCGCACATCCTGTTAACGCCGCGTTCTACCGCCTCCCCTTCGACACGATGCGCGACTTCAGCTTCATCACCCTGACGACCCGCACACCGCTGGTGCTCTGTGCCGCCCGTGGCTTTGCTCCGTCGACGCCCGCGGAGCTCGTCGAGCATGCGAAACGGCAGCCGTCGGGGCACGTGACGTTCGCCGGTACTGGTGGCGTAGTACGCCTTGCCCCCGTGCTGTTCGCGCAGCGCGCGGGCATCGAGATGACTTACGTCCCTTATCGCGGCAGCACCCAGGCGCATCCTGACCTGATCGCGGGCCGGGTCGACATCATGTTCGACACGGTGCCCGCCGCGCTGACCCATATCCAATCCGGCGCGCTGAAGGCATTGGCCACGACTGGTGCAGCGCGCGCTCCACAGCTTCCCGACGTGCCGACCCTCGCCGAGACGCTGCCGGGCTTCGAGGCCTCCACTTGGGGCATGGTCATTGGACCCGCCAACCTGCCTGCCACCGTGCTGAACCGCCTGCACGCCGAGATCACCGCGGCGGTGCGCCGACCCGACATCGTCGAGCGGCATCGCCAGCTCGGCGCCGAGGTCGTCACCTCCAATCCGGACGAGACGCGCAGCTTTGTGCAGGCCGAGCTTGAGAAGTGGGGTGCTGCCGCCCGCGCAGCGGGCATTCAACCGCAGAATGCCGGGTAAGTGCGATCGCGGACGCTTATCATCCTCGACGCATCGGAGCGGTGCGAGCAGATGACGCCGAACTGCTGCGGCGTTGTCGCGCTGCTATGCCACCTTCCGGAGGCGGGGAGCCAGAAGAGTGGCGCCGGCAGCTAGCAGCGCCGGAACAGCGAGCAACGGCGCCGTCCAGTCCTGAAGCACGCTAATTGCCCAGGCGCACACCGCAGGCCCGACGGCAAAGCCGAGAAAGCCGATGATGCTTGCACCAGCCGTTGCCTCGGCGACGCGCTCCGCCGGTGTGACCCGCGCCAATTCAGCCAGCGCGATGCCCTGCCAACTCGAAGCCGTAGCTCCCGCCAGAGCAGAGACCAGTAGGAAGGCAAACTGAGGCGCACTCGCCGGCAAGATTACGAGTGTCGCGAGACATCCCGCCGCCACGAACGCCTGGACCAACAAGTTGCGCGTGGCGGCACCGGTCCGATCGCCTAGCCAGCCTAGGATTAGGCGGCCGGCTATACCGCCAGCCTGCATCGCCGCCGCGGCCAAGCCGGCCTGCGCAAGGGTCTCGCCGCGCGCCTCGACAAGGAAGCTGACCTGTAGCGCCCAGAGGCAGCCAGTGGCCGCCGCGAAGCCGAAGCAGAGCGCCGCGAGCGGCATGAGCAAAGGATGCAGCGTCAGTGCCTTGAACAGCGTCGCAACGTTCGCGGGTGACAGGAGTGCGCGAGGGCTGATGTCGCGGGCTCGATCGCGTTCGGCATCGAGTGCTGCCTGCATGGGTTGAACGGTCACCGTTGCGGCGAACAATGCAAAGATGACGAGCGCCAGTGCAGCAGGCCAGCTGGCCTTCTCCGCCAGCCATGGCAGAACCAAGGCGGCAGTCATGCCGCCAAGCGGCGCGCCGGCCTGTTTGACGGAGAAGATGAGCGTGCGATGGGCGGGTGGTGCTGTTGCTGCAAGAATGCGGCTGCCCGCCGGTATACTCGGCGCATTTCCTAGGCCGATCAGCAGCGCTGCTGCGAAAACGGCTAACGGCGAGCCGAAGACGGCAGCTGTGAGGCCAAGCCCAGCCAGCCCTGCGCCGAGCTGCAGGGTGCGCACCGGCCCAAGCCTCGCCAGCACCGGCATGCCGAATAGCAGAAACAGTATGGTGCCGAGCTGAGCCACGCCATAGACGCGACCAATTGCCTCAGGCGCCATACCGGTGCCGCGGGTCACAAGCGGTGCGAGGACCGGGAGAGCCTGCGTCGCGAAGACCGCGACAATCTGCATCAGCAGCGTAGCGGCGAGCGCCGCGCGCCAGGGTAAGGCTTTGGGCCCGTATCTCCGGATCGCGCTTATCTCGGCCTGCCGCGCCATCGAGGTTCGACCGCCTTGGGACGCAAAAGCCTAGGTCGGTCGAATTGCTGTGTGCAAGTGAATAGGCGTTCCGGCGGTGATTCTAGCCGGTCGGTGTTAGCTCAGCGAAAGTGTCGTAGCAGTCCGCGTTCTGCTCATGGCTGCGCGCCCGCGTAACCGAAGGAATAGCAATCTGCGAATGCGACCAGAACGGTTCCCTATTAGCATTTCTTTGATTTTCCAGTTTGCGTTCTATTTAGTCCGCAGTGAGAGGCGCAGATGCCTCAAAGCAAAACGCCGCTTGCTCAGAGCTTAGCAGGAGCCACTGTGCTCTCGCTCTGGCCAATGATCGGCCTCTGCAACTCAGAACTGTTCAAGTTGAGCAATGCCTCCACGCTACCCTGCACCCCGCACACTAGGCTTGTTGCTGGTGCTGCCTCAGCGGATCAACCGACTACGCGGGCGCGTTATCTCTTTGCTGGGCTGTGGGCGGATAGCAACGGCGCCGTCTTGCTTCTGAGTGCCAATGGCGCCGCCGAGTGGACGTACGACGCCATCAACGTTTCGGGCGCGTACGACGTCGAGCTTTCTGAGATTGGAATTTTTATCCTCATCAGCTTTCTTCAACGGTGCAGTCCGCAGGAGTGCACGTCCTTCAGAGCTGCGAGGCAGTTGCACGTCGTCAGGTACACGCGACGCACGCTGGAGATCTACGACGGGTATTACAAGCAGACATTCCTGATGCATCGGCTGCCCTAGCGAAGGCGCACGACCGCGCCAACGCAGCTTGGTCGCTTGTGCGCGCCTGATCCAATCATCGACGACGCAACGAGGATGCGATGCAAGAACCCGATCAGGACAAGCTCAATGCGATGCTCGGCCGTATGGTCGGGGATCTCGGCTCAATCGCAACCGGCGCCCTCGTGTTGCTCGGCGACCGGCTCGGCCTGTTCAAGGCCATGCAAAATGGCAAGCCCGTCACGGCCTCGGAGCTTGCTTCACGCACCGGCACGCACGACCGCTATGTACGCGAATGGCTGTCCGCTCAAGCGGCGGCCGGCTACGTGGACTACGACGCCGCCGCCGAGCGCTTCAGCCTGAACCCCGAACAGGCGACGATCTTCGCCAATGAGGACAGCCCCGCTTTCATGGGCGGCGCCTTCGAGGTGTTCGCTGCCCTTTGGATTGACGAACCGAAGGTGGCGGACGCTTTCCGCACGGGGCGTGGCGTCGGGTGGCACGATCATAGCGCCTGTCTCTTTCGTGGCACCGAGCGCTTCTTCCGCCCGGGCTACAATGCGAACCTCGTGTCCTCATGGTTGCCGGCGCTCGACGGCGTAATCGAGAAGCTGCAGCGCGGCGCCCGAGTGGCCGATGTCGGTTGCGGCCATGGCGCCTCGACCGTGGTGATGGCCAAGGCTTTCCCGAACTCGCAGTTCTTCGGCTTCGACTACCACTCCGACTCGATCGCGCGGGCGAAGCAGGCCGCGGCAGATGCTGGTGTCACCGGCAACACGAGCTTCGAGGTTGCGCCAGCCAAGCGCTATCCCGGTACCTACGACCTCGTGGCGTTCTTCGACTGCCTGCACGACATGGGCGATCCTGCCGGTGCGGCGGGGCATGTACGGCAGTCGCTGACGCCCGACGGGACCTGGATGATCGTCGAACCCTTCGCGCACGACCGGCTGTGCGACAACCTCAATCCGGTCGGACGGGTTTACTACGCAGCTTCGACGATGATCTGCACGCCAGCATCGCTCTCGCAGGAGGTTGGCTTCGGCCTTGGCGCCCAGGCCGGAGAATACCGGCTTCGCCAGGTCGTTGCGGCCGGCGGCTTCACACGCTTCCGCCGTGTCGCGGAAACGCCGTTCAACATGGTCCTCGAGGCGCGGCTTTAGATCAGCCCTCTCGAGTCCGCTTGGAAGCGAGGTGGAACGTGCAGATCACCTACCGTGCCGCCAAGGCCGAGGACCTCGAACCAGCCACGCGGATAGTCCAAGACGCCTACAATGACCTGCGCGTCCGCCATGGCCTGCCGCCGAGCATCGTGCTGGGCCCGCCGCTATTCCAGACCTTCTCCCTCGGCGAACCCTCGTCCAACCTGTGGGTCGCCGAGGCGGAGGGCACGTTGCAGGGCTTCGGCTTCTCCTGGATGCGGCAGAGGTTCTGGTTTCTCGCGCAGCTCTTCGTCCGGCCCGGCACCCAGTCGAAGGGCCTCGGCAAAGCCATGCTGGCCAGGACACTGCACCATGCGGAGGAGAACGGCGCGGAGAACCGGACGCTTATTACCATGGCGTACAACACGGTCTCGCAGGCGCTCTACATTCGGAACGGGCTCTATCCGCGCGAGCCATTGCTGCGCATGGTCGCGCAGGTGCCGTTAACGGCTGAGCGGATCGGTACCCCGGGCCTGGAGGCGGTGCCGATTGAGCCCTGGCCCGGCTCACGCGAGTGGCTGGGCCGGATTGATGAGGAGGTGCTGGGTTTCCGCCGTGAGTCCCACCACGCCTTCCTGCTTGGCGGCGTTGCAGCTCGCGCGCTGCGTATCCAGCAGGCAGGGAGGCCAGTGGGCTACGCCTACGTCTCGGCGGCCGGCCACATCGGACCGCTCGCCGTCGCGCCTGGCGCCGACCTGCGCGGGGCCTTGAAGGCAGTCGTGCGTGGCACGCTGGAGATGCAGCCGAAGCAGGTTTCCATGGTTGTGCCGGGCAGGGCTGAGCGGATGCTGGACGTGGCATTCGGCCTCGGTTTCCGGATCGAAGAGCCCTTCGTCCTCCTCTCCGCCCGGCCCTTCGGGAACTGGTCGCACTACCTGCCGAGCAATCCGGGTTTCATGTGAAGCGACGAGTGCGTGACGGTGCTGCCGGCGCGCTTCGCGCTTGAGCACGGCGCATGCGAAGACGCGGCGGCGCTAACCCGCGCCTCTGGCGGCACTGGTCCGCCAGCGGTCACTTACGTCTACGCCCCGGACCGCAATCGCATCCGGCCCTCGCCGGCCTTCGCCTACTGCCAGGGCGAGAACAGTTGCGCGCTTCCGCCTCGGGATACGCCGATCCCAGAAAGGACCGATGGGCGCGCGAGCCACGCTGCGGACGGACCGGCTACGTGGGTCGGGAGCGACCGCCGCATCGAGCTTCACCATCTCGACGTTCCCTAGACCTAACATCAGCGATGCACGACCGCCACGGGATGGATTGTAAAGGCGCAGTCAAGCCATGGGCCTGCGAGCTTAGTGCCGCTCGTCGCGATCGGCGTCGACCGGCGTGCACGTCGGGATCAACCGGCATGCTCAAGGTCGACTGCGCCGAGAGTGCGCCTCACACCAGTCGGCACGCCAAGCCGATCTTCTCCGCGTGGCGATGGTCGGAGCCGCAGCAGCCGCCCATCACGGTAAAGTGGCGATGGCGCCGGCGCATGTCGGCGAGCAGTGCTGCGAGCTCGTCGGGGTCACCGTCCTCGAGCGTCGTGGACTCGTTCAGTTCGGCATGGCTCTTTGGAGACGGGTTGGCGCGAACGCCGCCAAGGCGCCGGATCCACTCCCCGCCCTCAGCAAGCGCGGGCGCGAGGTGGGTCGGGTGGGCACAGTTGACCAGGTAATGCACGGGCGATGAACTGGTCGCCGCCTCCGTCGCGCCGATCGCTTCGCGGAGCGAGCTTCCGTCCGGAAGACGGCCATCCGTCTCCACCGTGAAGCTGATGACCGCTGGCATCCCGGCCTTCGCCGCGGCCCGCGCGATGCCGATCGCCTCGCCCGCGTGCGTCATGGTCTGCGCCATGACCAGATCGGTGCCCGCTTCGGCATAGGCCCGGACCTGCGGAGCATGGAAGGCCTCAGCGATATCTGCGTCCATCACATCGACCGCCGAATAGCCATCGCCCCGCGGGCCGATAGCGCCGTTGATGACGACCTGCAGATCCGATGTCTCCCACGCGTCGCGGACCCCGCGCAGCAGGCTCACGCTGTCGCGGATAATGCGCCGCAGCCCCTCCGCGTCATACCCGACCTTCGCCGCCCAGTCCGGGCTGGCACGGAACGTCGGTGTGTCCAGGATGCAGCCCGCACCGCTGCGCCGGGCTGCGGCGCCATAGCTGTCGTAGTAGCGCCGCAGCGCGACACGCCCGTCAGCGCTGTCGAGCAGCGGAAAGGCGGCGAAGTGCGGGAGGTCGAAACCGTGATGGAAGATCAGTGTCGTCTCCAGCCCGCCGTCAGTGACCAATAAGCGCCCAGACAGCTGGGGCAGGGCATGCCGGTGGTGCATGGATCGAGCCTCCCGGTCGGTGCGGGTGGAACGCCGATCTCATCGTACACCCGCGACAAGCGCCGCCGCACTGCAAAGTAAATGCGGCGAAAACTCGCGTCCAGTGAAGGAACGCGCCGGTCCGATTTGGGCCAGGTGAGCCGGTCCAGTCCGGCCCGATGTGGCACGCTGGTGCGGCCTCGGCCCGAAGTGCGAGGCCAACATCCCAAGTGCCGCGACGAGGATGCCCGGTGCTGACGAAGGCGTCGCACGCCGGCTACGATCCGTCCCGCATTAAGGCCTGTTCCACCGTGCTTGCCACGCGCGGAACAGACCGAACATCGGCAACATAGCCACGATGAGCGCCGCGCAGAGCAGCAGCGGCGCCGCGGGCCCGCCGGTCCTGTCGCGCAGCCAGCCGCCGAGGGGCGGCAGGCCGCCATGGCCGATGTAGAGCCACACATAGAACAGCCCCATGCCGAGGGCGCGGTTCGCCGGCGAGAGGGCCTGCGCGGGCAGCGACATGATCACCCCGGTCGGCATGCCCATCGCGACCCCCGCGGCGACCAAGGCCGGGCCTGCAGGCGCGCCCATGGCCAGAGCCAGCAGGCCGCTGGCCCAGCCCAGCACGCCCATTGCCATAGCTACCGAGGACCGCAGGCCACGCTGCACGAGAGCTCCCGCAACGATGCCGGCGGCCACTGCCACCCAACTCGCTCCGCCAATCCAAAGTCCCGCCGCGGCCGGCGAAGCACCTGCCTCTGCAAGGAATGCCGGCGCGAAACCGAACATGACCGCAAATGCGCCGTTCTGGATCCCCCACATCACCCCGGCCAGCGAGACCAGCGCCGCCTCGTGCGCCGGCAAGCGCCAGGGTGCTGAAGCCGTCGCGCCGGCGCCATCGTTCGGATGCGGCGCATAGCCGACGCGCAGCAGCAGCAAAGCCGCCAGCGCAAAGCCCGCCGTCACGGCGAGCCCAGCCGACCAGCCAGCGGCAGCCGCCAATGGTGCCAACACCAGGACGGCCAGCCCAACGCCTACGGGGAAGGAGTTGATGAACACCGCCATCGCGAGCGTGATCTCACGCTCGCCGGCAAACCAGTCCGCAACCATCTTCGCCATCAGTACATTGAGCAGCACACCGCCGGTGCCTGAGGCCAGTCGCCCCGCGACCAGCCACCCCGCATTCGGGGCCAATGCGGCGACCGCGCCTCCCGCGGCCATCAGGACGAGGCCGACGGTCACCATGCGAGCATCGCCGAACCGCCGCCCGAGTGCTGCTCCTGGCAACGCGATCGCCAGCCCAGGCGTGAAGTACAAGCCGATCAGTGTGCCGAGTTCGGCGTATTGGATGCCAAGATCAGCCATCAGCTCTGGCGCAACGGATCCGAGGGACTGGAACTGGAAGCCCATGCTGGTGCGGGCACCAGCCAGCACCAGAAGTGCGCGCCATCTCGGTTGCATTGCTGTCACCCCCCTGAAGCAAGGGCAATGCTAAAGCCGGCTTGCTGCCCAGCGCTGCACAAGGGCGTCAGCGCAGAGCGTCGAGTGCAGTTACGACAGCCGTGCCGTCCCAACGCCACCGGGGAGGCGCGGAGCAGCGGCGGGTTGCAGTCGCGGTCCTGCACGCTAACGGGGTGAGCGTGTAGCTCCAGAGCGCGACCATCGGTGTCCACCATTGCGTGCCGCTTGCGACCCATAACCTTCTTGCCCGTGTCGCAGCCGCCCGGCGTAGCCGCGCGGGCTATCGCGCGCCGCCCGGAAGTGCGCGGGCCGGTCACCGCCACCCGGCCGCGAGCCGCCGATTCAATTTGACG
The DNA here is from genome assembly GCF_050563545.1 of Falsiroseomonas sp. HW251. NCBI lineage: Bacteria > Pseudomonadati > Pseudomonadota > Alphaproteobacteria > Acetobacterales > Roseomonadaceae > Falsiroseomonas > Falsiroseomonas sp. HW251. The sequence goes on along the minus strand of NZ_JBNXUM010000034.1, from coordinate 65,906 downwards.
GATCTGGTTCTCGACATGACCGAGCCACCGCAGTTCCTCTCGGAACCTCGTGACAGGAGGGCTGGTCGAGCTATTGGTGGTCAGGAAGCCGATGCGCGGCAGAGCCCCGGCCGGCGGCTGGCTCATCGAACGTCGCGTGGAGCCTCGCCCTGCTGCTGAACCACAGTCACTGTCCGCACTGCACGCCGCCTCACGAGCAGCCGGGCTTACTCGACGAGCTGATTCGCCCGGGACAGGACTTCGGGCGGGATCGTCAAGTCGACCGCGCGCGCGACGCGCAGGTTGCCTACCAGCTCGGGCCACCTGACGATCTCGAAGGGCAGGTCGCCGGGCCGCGCACCTTTGATAACGCGGTCGATCAAGCCCGCCGCGGCCCGCGCCGCGGCAACGAGGCTCGTCCCAAAGGCGAGCAGCGGCCCGCTATCGGCGAGGTCGCGCACGAACAGCGTCGGCAGCCGCGCCGCCGCGGCCACGCCCGCAATTCTCTGGCCGTGCGTCAACAGCAAGGGCTCCTCCATGCCGATCACGGCGTCGGCTCGCTCGTCCCTCATCGCTGCGATACTCGGCAGACGCATAAGAAGGCGATTAGGAGCTGCGAGGCTGATCCGCGGCTTTCCCGATCCGCGGCGCAGGCGCATCGCGCGGCGGGTCGTTTGCCGGTGGGCTCAGGAGCGCGGCCATCTGTTCGGCAAGTTCGGCGCCGCTGACTGGTTTACGGATTAGGGCGAAAGCACCCGCGCCTAGGGCGCCGCTGGCGACTGACATCGAGGTGTCGCCCGCAAAACCAGTGAGCAGGATGGCCGGCAGGCCCCGCCGCCGCTGCCGTGCCTCGCGGATCACCGCGATACCGTCCAGCTCGGGCATGGCCAGGTCCGATACGAGCAAATCGACATGTGCGCCACGATCGAGCATCGCAAGTGCGGCGTCCCCACCGGGTGCCTCGCTGACAGTGTACCCCTCCTCCCGCAACTGCCGCGCCAAAATCTCGCGCACGATCGGCTCGTCGTCCACGAGGAGCACGTCCGGCGCGACCGCCGGCGAAGTACCTGGCGGCGCGCGGCGCCCGCTCGGCGTATATGGTGGCGCGTCCTGCCGCGGGCCGGGCAGTGCTACTGGCAGCGAGAGCGCAACTCGTGTGCCATGGCCCGGCGCGCTCTCGATCGCGAGCGCCCCGCCCGACCCCTCTGCGAAGTCCCGCGCCATGGCCAGCCCAAGTCCTGTGCCACGGCCCTGTGCTTTGGTGGTAAAGAATGGTTCGGTTGCATGCGCGAGCGTCTCCGCGTCCATTCCAGTGCCGGTGTCCAGCACCACAATACGAACGTGAGCCGCGGCTAGCGCCGGGCCCGTGGCAAGGCGCTCGGTATCGTCCGGCGGCTCCGTCTCGATCGCCAGCGTGAGCGTGCCGCCGCCAGGCATGGCGTCGCGAGCGTTGGTGGACAGGTTGAGCAGGACGGTCTCGAGCTGCCCCCGGTCGGCCAGCACGAGAGGCACGTCGCGGGGCGCATCGACAATCACTTGAATGCTTGGCCCCAGAGTAGCCGCGAGCACCTCCCGCAGGCCGGCGAGCAACTCGGACGGGTCGACCGCTTCAGCACGCAGCTCGCCGCGACGCGAAAAGGCGAGTAGGCGTCGCGCTACGGCCTCTCCGCGCCGCGCCGCGTTCGCGACCAGGCTGGCCAGGTGCTCTACCCGCGGATCGCGCGAGTGGCGGCGGATCAGTGCCGCACCGCCTGAAACAGCCTGGAGGATGTTATTGAAGTCATGTGCAACGCCGCCAGCCAGTTGGCCGACCGCCTCCATCTTCTGCGCGTGGCGAAGACTTGCCGCGGTCGCGCGATGCTCGGCCACCTCCGCCAGCAACTCGGCATTCACTGCGTCCAGTTCGCGCGTGCGGCGGGTAAGGTCCAGTCGCAGCCCGAGGTTGTCGCCGAAATAGGCGCTGGCGCGGACTGCGCTGACAGTCAGCGCGGCCAGATAGACCGCGGCCATGGCTGCACTAGCGAGACCACGCTCTGTCCCCTGACCGGCTAGGCTAAGGGCGATCGGCAATCCTGCCGGAAGGATGAAGGCGAGCGCCGTCGGAAGGTGCGCGTGGTGAAGCGCTGCGGCACCGGTGCACATGCCGCCGACCACGAAAATCCAGAAGAGTTGCAGCGGCTCCGATTGAGGCCAGAGCCATGCGGCGCCGCTGCCCCAGAACACGCCTGCCGCGGCAGCGCTGCATGCACTTACGGTTCCCCAGTGCGCGTTCGGCACCGCGTTGCTACGGCCGCGTCTTGCACGCCAGATTGCTAGGCGCAGTACCGCCACGGCAACCGCGCCGGCGAGCCAAGGAAGTGCCATTTGCTCGTTGGTGGAGAAGGCGAGTGCGACCGCCATCAGCGCCGCGTTCAGGAGATTGACGCCGACCGCGAGCGGAGTTTGCCGAAACGCCGCCTCCACCCGCTCGGCCCGGATCTCCTCGGGTGTTGCCATCAGATGAGCCGAAACTGCGAGCGTGCGCTCACCAAGCGATCGTCGCCTAGTCGCGGAGCGCCAATGCAGCGCCGCAGGTCAGCGCGCCGGGTCGCAAGGCTAGCGCGGACCCGCATACTGCTCGAACCAATTCGAGACGGCATCAACGACCTCAAAACTTCGCGCTCCGGTCGCCGCTCACCTGCGCGGTGCCCGAGCTGCTCTACGGTGGCGTCGCAGTATACAACCCGGGCGAGCAGGGCGCATTGGCCAAAGCACTTCCCTCGAATTGCTCAGTGACGCTGACTTACTGTCGCGGTGTACTGATCGCCATTCTGGCGGCGAGTGCCAGCGCAGAGGCCCTCGCATCCGGCTATGCCTTGCGCGAGCAGAGTGCAGTTGCTCAGGGTGCGTCCTTTGCGGGCGCAACCGCGCAGGCCGGCAGCCCGTCCGCGCTCTCTTTCAACCCCGCAGCTATTGCGCTCCTGACGGGGAGACAAGCTGCCGTCTCAACCAGCCTCCTCATGCCGAGAGTTGCGACGCGGGGCGGCGATGCTTTCTTGGGCCCTGCGTTCGGAGCGAGCCCAATCACCGGGACTGTCGGCAGCGAAGCGGTTGGCGATGCGGGAGTGTTAGCACTCTACGGCACGGCACAGATCGGGAGCGACCTCACTTTTGGTATCGCGGCGACCAGCCCATGGGGTCTGGTGACGAAGTACGACATCGACTTCGTCGGACGCTACCACGCCTTGACGTCAGAGCTGGCCACCTTGAACGTCGCTCCGGCGATCGCGTGGCGACCACACCCGACGCTGGCACTCGGGGCGAGCCTGCAGATCCAGCAAGCGACGGCGCGGCTGTCGAATGCGGTGGATTTCGGATCTGTCGGCGCCGCTGCCGGCCTCGGCGGAACAGGGCTCCGCCCCGGGGCCGCGGACGGACGCGGGGTTGTGGAAGGGACGGACTGGGCTTTCGGCTACCAGCTCGGGCTGCTGTGGGAGCCAGCCCAGGGTACACGATTGGGCGTAGCATTCCGATCGGCTGTCTTCCACGAGCTTCGCGGAGACACGCGGTTCGAAGGAGTGCCAGCACCACTGGCCGCAGCCTTCCAGGACGCATCGGCACGCGCCTCTTTCGCCACGCCCGAGGTGGCATCAGTGGGCATGGCGCAGGCACTGGGTGCGCGCTGGACCCTGCTTGCCGAGGCCGCGTGGACCAACTGGTCGCGCTTCGGAGAACTGCGCGTGCAAACGGATGGACGCTCCGACATTGTGACGGAGCAGCGCTGGCGCGATGCGTGGTTCGTTGCCCTTGGCGCGGAGTACCGCGCAACTGATGCCCTTACGCTGCGCGGCGGCGTCGCCTTTGACCAATCGCCAGTGCCGGAAGCGACGCGGACACCGCGCATACCAGACAGTGACCGGTCCTGGTTTTCGATCGGCGCGAGCCTTTCGATCGGAGCTGGGGTCGAACTGGCGGCTGCGTACAGCCACGTCGTCGGAAGCGGCGCTCCGGTCCGCCTGCGTGACCAGGGCCCGCAAAGCACGACCTTCCTGCGCGGGGAGCTGAATCTCGAGTACCGCTCTCACGTGGATATCATCAGTTTGGAAATTCGAGTCGCCTTCTGATGTGGCCAGGCATAAACGCTTCGCTCAACTCGGGATTCTGCCATTGCTGATGCGCTGGGCCCCGTCTCAGCGACGGTTCGAATCCGGGCGCACTTCCTCCAGCGAGTGCCGGAAGTAAACACCTGGACGGCGCGGAATCTGACACCGCGGAAAGTTCACCCAATGCTGTTGACGGATCGCGTGTTCGACAATCAGCTACGTCAGACGATGACGCTTGCCGTGGGAGCCCAGGCACCGCTTATAGCTCACCCATCGATGTTGATTGTCTTCTTTGGACGCTCGGCCAAGCGCGACGGCAGCTTTGGATGACGAAGCTCGGAGGGCTGAAACTGCTCCGCTCGCATGGTGCCCGCCTGTGCCTCATGCTGATTGCCGGGGTCGTCCTGGCGCTCGCACTGGAGCTCAGCGCCGCTGCAAAAGCTCAGGTTGCGACCCGAACTGGCTCACCGATACGCCACAGGATTGGGCTTTACGTCACAGACCTCCACAGCCTGGACCCGAGCCGCGGCACGTTCGGCGCTACGCTTTGGGTATGGAGCGTTGACCCCGTCGGGGAGCCGGCTCTCCGCACGATGGAATTCGCGAATGCTGACCGGACTACGGTCAAACTGGAAACCGTCGCGCTACGAGAAGGCGTCAGCTGGAGCCAGCGGAGCGTGGTTGGCACGTTCCGTCACGCTTGGGATTTGCGTAACTTCCCATTCGACCGCCACTCGCTGGAGATCTGGCTGGAGGAAGGCGCTCAAGAGGAGAATGTCGTTGCCTACGAGGCGGACGCGGCCAATTCGGGCCACGCCCTCTACGTGCCCATCCAGGGCTGGCGCGTCGCGGGGATGCGCCTAGAGGTCGCCAGCGCGCACTATGCGACAAGCTTTGGCGACCCCGCCTCGCCTGAGCCAACGAGCCGCTTCGCCCGGCTGCGGGCCGTCATTGAACTCGAGCGAGCAGATTTCACAGGCTTCCTTAAGCTCACCGCCACGCTTTACGCGGCATTCCTAATTTGCGTCATCGGCAACTTGATGGTGGTAACGTCGACGACCTTCGCGCCCCGGATCACCCTACTTGGCATCTCCCTCTTCGCTCTGGTCGTCAGCATGCGAAGCGCCAGCGCAACGCTCGGCAGCGAGCATGCAGCGACGCTGATCGACAAGTTGCACGCGGTCGGCCTTGCCTACGTGGTGGCGGTGACAGCGGTCACGGTGGTCGTGCGAATGCGACTGGAGGTGGCACCGGAAGGCACGTCCAGGCTCGCCCGTTTGGACCGGTGGGGATGCTTGGCGGCGGCCACGCTGTTCCTGCTCGTAAACGGCTGGCTGCTGCTATGGGCGGCGGGAAAGGCGTGAGGGCGTGATGTCGACCAAAGCTGCTTAGCGATCACTTGTGCAACAGGCGTCTCGGCCCGTAGTCGGCTGGCCAGAGACTTTCATTCCTGGGTTCCCATCGCTGCTCCAGTCGGTCTTCTCACAACCCGTCTCTCCTCGACGGCGCATCGCGCTGAAGCCCAGTTGGCCGATTTTACCCTCAAGCTTAAGTCGTTCATATTGAATCGTCTGTACCGGAACTGTGCCACGGCAGTTGGACTTCTGATTGCTCAGGCGATACGCCGCACCAACTCTCTCCTGCACCCTCACGCCCGGCAGCCGTCGGCTGTCCGGCTACGCGGTCAATCTTCTCGAGACCCATGTCCGATATCGACCGCGTCTTCGCCCGGCTGGGCGGAGGTCAGGGCGCTCCCAGCGAGCAGCAAGAATTCCGACGCGTTCAACGCAAGGCCGGCGCAGGCAGCCGGGTCGTCGAGGTCGTGCGCCTGCCAGCCAGGGACGTGATGCCACGGCAGCAGCCAACGCAGCGCCAAGACACTCGCGTCCGCGCGCTGAGCTGGGACGACGGCTTCCCGGCCCGCGACGCGCCGCCGCCTGCGCCAGAGGCCGAGCCGGCCAAGGCGCCAGTGCGCGAGCAGGTCCGCCATGTGATCCCGACCTGGACCCGTCTGCGGCCGAAACCCGAACCGGAGCCCTCGCCCGTTGCTCCTGCCGACGCTGCGCAGGTGGCCGTGCAGCCACGAGCGAAGCGCACGCAGCGCAAGCCTGAAGCGACGATCCGACGCGCCGCTGACCCGTTCGACCCGACCGACGACGGCGCGAACCGCTACCGCTGCGAATACCTGATCGAGCCGACGCGCGAGCGGCGTGGGCTTATGACCTGCGCGGGATGTCGCTGAATTTAGCGAGCCGCTCGCCATGCGCAGGGCACCGGAGAACGGAGCATCAGGCACGCCCGAAGCTTCGATCCTCTTCAGCCACCTGTCTTCCGCACGATTCGCCCCCGGGGCATATCGTAGCGATACCTGACGATGCTGCCGTCCAAAAGCATCGGCACTGCCTGCTCGATGACCGGCAGAGGCAGCAGGAACCACTCGCGTGGGCGAAAAGGTTTGCCGAAGCGGTCCAGGATCTCAATGTCCAGGCGGGCGGCATCGAAGAACCGGTGCATCAAGTTCTCAACTCTTTTCGCGTTCAGGTTGACGGTGGCGTAAGTCCGCACCGGCTGAGCAGGACCGACGAGCAGGAGGGCAGCGGGGACAAGTAAGCCGCTCCAGACATCATGCTGTCCGGAGCACGACCTTCCGATCGGATCACGGCATCCGATCGGAGGGTCGTCTAGCCTCGCCGGTACGGGTAACAGGTCATCCGGTCGAGCGAGATGCCGAAATGCCGGGCCAGGCTCTCGATTGCGTCGCCGTAGAGCGGATACGGATCACCGTTGCCGCGACCCACGACGATGGGGCGGAAAGCTGAGGGTGCGCGTGCCTTCACGGGCGGGAGCATCGCCGTGACCAGCGCGTCGCCATTGGCGTCCCGCAGGCTGACAAAAATCGGCATGACGCGCTCGACATGGCTCGCGCGCCTGATGTTCTGCTCGATGTAGGGAATGCCGTCCGTGCTGAACGACTGCGAGGCCTCTTCATACGCGCGTCGGAAATGCTTCTCGACGGCATGGCGCATGAGCTGAGATTCCTGCGCAGCTTCCACCTCGGTCTCGAGGCGGAACCAGGTCTGGCCGGCTGGTGCGTCGCATATGAACTGCATAAGAGATCCCCTGCCTGCGATCGGCACCCAGGCTAACCGTGCAGCAGCTCGGTGGAAACGCTGGTTGGCGTTGCCGCCGTCAAGACCGATCAATTGGCGCGGTTTCCTCCTGGACAGGCGGCTGCGCGCCGTCCGGGTCGTGGGCGATCACGACGTGCCGCGCGCGGGGCGATTGGAAACCACGGCGCGCACCCAGGCGGCCATACGGTCGAGCAAATCATTCATGACTTATGCGTCGCTGCGGCCGGATCTTGCCGGCACGTGGAAGGAGTGGTCGGCCCCGTCCACCTCGATCAGCGTCGCGCGCCGGCCCAGCTTCCTGATAACCGGCCCGAGCTGCGCTGGCTCAGCCAGAGCATCGCGCGTGCCCTGCAGGAACAGCATCGGCAAGCCAATCCGCGCGAGGTGAGTGGCCCGCTCGGAGGACGGCTTTCCCGCCGGATGCAGCGGGAAGCCGAAGAACACGAGACCCCTCGCATCAGGCAACGGTGCCTCGGCCTGCGCATGCGAGGTAGAGCGAAACGGAGGGAAGGCGCTCCCCCGCGGCGGCGAAGTCCGCACGGATCGTCGCCTGCGCCAAGGGAGGCCGATCCGGTCGCTTCGAGCCCGCCTCCATGTAGGGGAACTGAAATCGCAAGCAGGCAATCTGCCGCTGCTCCAGCCCGTCCGCGACGGCTGCCATGAAGGCGTGGTTCATGCCTGCGCCCGCACGGTGCGCCAGGACGAGGCACCCGACCGGGTCGGATGGCGCCTGCAGCAGCCCCGACACGCTGTGCGTCTCGTCAACGCGGATCTTCATCATGCCTCCGACGCTAGCTCTGCACAGCCACCAGCCGCCGCGGCACGCCCAGACCTCCCAGAGTGAAGATCGCGATCTTCAACATCAACAGCGTCAACAAGCGCCTGCCCAACCTGCTGGGCTGGCTTGCCGAGGCGCAGCCCGATGTCGTCTGCCTGCAGGAGCTGAAAGCCGCACAGCACGCGTTCCCGGCGACAGCGATCCAGGCGGCTGGCTACGGGGCAGTATGGCAGGGTCAACCGACCTGGAACGGGGTCGCGATCCTGGCGCCCGGCGTCGCGCCCGTCGAGACGCGCCGCGCCCTGCAGGCGAGCGGCTTACCTGTGGTACTTGCCGGCGACTACAACGTCGTGCCGACAGCGGCAGACATTTACCCATCCCGGTCATGGGACAAGCCGCGCTGCGGAGCCGTCACCCGACCGGGGCTGCCTACACCTTTTGGGACTACAAGCGGGATCGCTGGCAGCGTGATGCAGGGCTCGTGATGCAGGGCTACGGATCGACCGCATCCTGCTGAGCGCGTCACTGCGCGACCGTTTGCGCGATGTCGGTGTCGATTGCGAGGAGCGTGGCCGTGAAGGCGCCAGCGATCACGCGCCAGTCTGGGCCGTCCTCGGCGTCGTGGGTCAGCGGCGTGGCGGCGGACTGCATCGGTAGCCCGAGATCGGTCCGGACGCATCGCCAGGAGAGAGTGCCCTTCATCGGTCGCGCTCTCTTGAGGACAGGCGGCTTCCACGGCATCGGACGGGGCGCACCTTCGACGCGAACGCGGTCTATGCTCCGGGCTGTTGAGGCGGGACTGACGTGGGCACCCGCAGTCCCACCGTTCGGGAGGGACTATCATGGCCGATACACTGAACTGGGATGCCATAGCGGCGGACGTGCTGGCCAACTATGGGACCACTGGACAGTGGTTCTCCACTGGCACGCCGTCTTTCTCGGCGTCGGTAGACTGGAACGCTGTCGCGGCGACCGTCCTCGCAAACCTAACGGCGACGGGGCAGTGGTGGTACTTCGAATTTCCTGCCCCCACCCCGAGTTCCTCCATCGTGCGGGCAAGCACCTCCGCCTCCGGCGAGCAGGCCAATCATGGCGCCGACTCTCCCTCAATCTCGGCGGATGGCACCAAAGTCGCCTTCGCAACATACGCTACCAACAACCTGACCCCGGATAGCGCGGGTGAGTCCGATACGCTCTTCATACACCAGGGCGTCGTGAAAGATTTGGTAACGGGGGCACTCACGCTCGCGAGCACCACCGAAACCGATGCGCCAGGCAGCGGCTTCGACCCCGCGCTCTCAGGGGATGGCGAAAAGGTGGCGTTCGTGACCACAGCCAGACTGGTTCCGGGCGACACGAACGCTACCCAAGACATCTATGTTAAGGACCTGATCACCGGAACGCTCGCACTTGCCAGCACATCGGCCAGTGGCGAAGCGGGCACCGACTTCAGCGGCGGTCCTTCGCTCTCCTATCACGGCACACGGGTGGCATTCACGAGTTATGCCAGCAATCTCGTTCCAGGCGACACGACCCCGGGCGCCGACGTTTTCGTCAAGGACCTCGTCACTGGGGCAATCACCATCGCAAGCACCTCTGCGAGCGGCGACCAGGCCACCAACAGTAGTGGCTATCCCTCGCTCTCGGGCGACGGCGCTAAGGTGGCGTTTGTCAACGTCTCAAGTAACCTCGTCCCGGGCGACACGAACGGCAACCCCGACGTCTTCGTCAAGGACCTGAGCACCGGCGCGATCGTCCGAGCCAACACATCGGCGGCTGACGAAGAGACACATATCTTCGCCGGTTTCTCCGCCCTCTCGCTTTCCGCGAACGGAACCAAGGTTGCATTCATCACGTCGGCCAGCAACCTCGTCCCAGGCGACACGAACGGCGTCGAGGAAGTGTTCGTCAAGGACCTGAACACGGCCGCAATCGTAAGGGGCAGCACCTCGGCGACGGGCGAACAGGCAAATGAGCGCAGCGACCTGTTCACCCCACTCTCACTATCCGCGGACGGGACGAAGGTTGCTTTCCGAAGTGCGGCCACCAACCTCGTGCCTGACTACACAGGCGGGACGTTCAACGTCTTTGTCAAAGATCTGTCGAGCGGTGCGGTTACGCTAGTCAATGTGGCGCCCGATGGTGAACAGGGCAACGGTGGCAGTAGCCACCCGTCGTTGTCGGCCGACGGGACCCGGGTGGCCTTCGAGAGCTTAGCAAGCAACCTGGTCCCGAACGACACAAATGGATCGGGTGATGTCTTTGTCCGCGACCTTGGTGGTGGTGACTTCGCCGTCGAACCAGACGCGGCGCTTAGAGCTGTGCCACTCACTGGCGTGGTCGTGCCGCTATCGGATCCATTTGGCTTCGTCTGATGTCAAAGCTTTGCGGTGCGGCTGCATCCACGATGTTGGGCAATGTCCCATTCGAGCAGAGCGGACCGACACCGTTGCGGGTGATCGTCCGCCTTCCAGACCAGCATACCTATAATGCTCACGACCTCTTGCGGCGCGCACCGGACGAAAGCTTGACGTGCCGCAAGCGATCGAGAGGCCAGTGGTGCTGAGTCGTCCTGCCGGCCCCGACGCCGGCAAGGAAGGCATGGAATGTCAACGATTTTTGGCGATACGCCCGATACACTCTCTAACGGGAGCGGCAAGCGCCAGGTCATCACCGGTGCGGACGGCGCGGACAACGCCATCTACGGCGATGCCTCCGCGATCACCGATCACGCCCGCGGCGGCAACGATGCCCTGACCGGCGGCGGAGCAGGCGCACAGAATGTCATCCTCGGCGACGCGAACGTCATCGTCGGGGAAGGGCGCGGCGGCAACGACCACATCCGCGGTGGTGACGGGGCGGGCACGACGAACGCGCTCTACGGTGACGCCGGCGTGATGCAGGATGAAGCGCGCGGCGGCAACGACAAGATCCAGGGCGGGGACGGCGCCTGGAACTACGGGATTGGGGATGCCGCCGGCATGTACGGCACGGCGCGCGGCGGCAACGACGGCCTGCGTGGCGGCGACAACGCCTACAACGAGCTCTACGGCGACGCCGGCGGTCTCAACGACGATTCGCGGGGCGGGAACGACGTGCTGCGCGGCGGGGCAGGGTCGGAGAACGTCCTTTACGGCGATGCCTATGAGATTCGTGACCGCGCCGTGGCCGGGGATGACGAGGTGGGCGGCGCCAGCGGCGCCGGCGTGTTAAATACGCTCTACGGCGATGCGCACGATCTCTACGACGCCGCGGTCGCGGGCAATGATTCCATGAGGGGCGGCGACGGCGCGACGAATGCGCTCTACGGTGACGCGGCCCAGATCCACGGCTCAGCGGTTGCCGGCAACGACCATCTCCAGGGCGGGACCGGCGCAAACAACACCCTGTTCGGTGATGCCACCTTCGTCGAGGGACGCGGCGGGAACGACGAGATCGAGGGCGGGGTGGACGCGTACAACCTGCTCTTTGGCGACGCCATCTTCCTCTACGGACTGGGCGGGAACGACGACCTGCGGGGCGGGGCCGGCATGGGCGCGACGAACCGCCTGCTAGGCGATGCCGGGATTATTGGGGGTGAATCACGCGGCGGCGACGACAGCATCTCCGGCGGAGACGGCGCCTGGAACTACGCCATCGGGGACGCCGACGTCCTCGGCGGGACGGCGCACGGCGGGAACGACGACCTGACCGGTGGCGTCAATGCCTACAATGAATTCTACGGCGATGGCGGAGGCATCCCCAACAACGGCGCGCTGCGAGACGACGCGCAAGGCGGAAACGACGTGCTTCGTGGCGGAGAGGGAGCGGTCAACGTCCTGTACGGCGATGCCTACCGCGTCCGCGACCGCGCCGTGGCCGGCAATGACGAGCTGACCGGCGGCGGCGCCGGTGCGGCGAACACGCTCTACGGCGATGCACACGACGTCTACAACAGTGCGGTCGCCGGCAACGACCTGCTGCACGGCGCCGACGGCGTGCGCAACATGCTGTTCGGCGATGCCGACCGGCTGGCGGATGCGGCCCGCGGCGGCAACGACGAGCTGCGGCTCGGGGACGGCGGGGAGAACACCGCCTATGGCGACGGGCGCGCGCTCGAGGGCGTTGCGGTGGGCGGGGCGGATCTCGTGGTCGGAGGGTCCTCTGGTGCGACGAACCTCATTTACGGCGACGCCGAGCAGATGATTGGCGGCACACGCGGTGGTAACGACCTGATCTTCGGGGGCAGCGGGAGCAGCGACGCCATAACCTGGAATACGCTCTGGGGTGACGGCGGCTGGATGTTCGATTCTGCGCATGGCGGTGACGACACGATTGTCGGCGGCGACCTAGCACTCGGCTCCATATCGGGCGACGCGGTGTCGCTGTTTGGCCAGGCGACGGGCGGGAACGACCTGCTGATGGGCGGACGCGGCCTGTCCGGCAATGCCGTCTATCTCTACGGCGATGCGGCGGGGCTGATGTGGGACGACTCACGCGGCGGAAACGACGTGCTGATCGGTGCGTCCGGCGACCACGTCAACGTGCTGGTCGGTGATGGCTGGTCCATGTCCGGCAATGCGCGCGGCGGCGACGATACGCTAGTCGGCGCGACGCGCACGACAGACTGGATGAATGGGGATTCGCACGATCAGGTCACTCCCGGCGTCGTCGGCGGGCGCGACCTCTTCGTCTTTGCGCCGCAGCCCGGCACGGACACGGTCTATGACTTCGAGCACGGCAAGGACCGGATTGATCTCACCGCCTTCGCAACCGACGGCGTGCACGGCTTCGGCGATCTCGACATCGACTCCGGCTTTACCATCGTGTTCGGGCCCGAGGATTCGATTGCGGTGGTAAGCAATGCGCCGCTGGAGGAGAGCGACTTCGTGTTCGCTTGACGGCGGGTGGCCCCGTCCGGGCTTCTGTTCGGGAGACCTTGACGCCGTTCGGCGGCGGCGTGGGAACGCTGGTTGCGTGTTCCGCGCGCGACATTATGAAGCGCGGTTCGGAGCTCCCTGAAATAGCCGGGAACCAATGGCGGGTGTCAGCTGTCTATGCTCCGGTCAGTGAGGCGGGATGTACGCCGCAGCCGGGCTGTCCCGCCTCGAAGGGAGGGACGAAGATGGCCGACACCCTGGACTGGGATGCTGTGGCGACGGATGTGCTGGCCAATTACGAGGCGACCGGACAATGGTACTCGAGCGGCACGCCGTCCTTTCCCGTGTCGGTGGACTGGAACGCAGTGGCCGCGGAAGTGCTGGCGAATCTAGAGGCGACAGGTCAATGGTGGTACTTTCAGATCCCGAGCCCCGGCCCAACGGCCGGCGCGGTTGTGAGGACTAGCACCTCAGCGGCCGGCGCGGAGGCTAATGAGCGCAGCTTGGGCGCTTCGCTCTCCGGCGACGGCACCAAGGTCGCGTTCGAAAGTCTCGCGAGCAATGTCATTGGCGACGACCTGAACGGTGCCACGGACGTTTTCGTGAAGGACCTCGTCTCCGGCGGCGTCTCGCTAGTGCGCGCTTCGGCCAGCGGCCAGACGGGCAGTGGCGCTAGCTTCGAGCCATCCCTCTCCTCGGACGGCGGCCTTTTGGCCTTCACCATCGGGAGCTTCCCCTTCACCGAGGTCTTCGTGCAGGACCTTCGGACCGGCGAACTCACGCCGGTCGGCGAAACAGGACGGTCAAGCGGCAGCCCCTCGCTCTCGGCTGACGGCACGATCGTGGCATTCACCAGTTCGCTGGTGACATTCCCCACCGGACCCGTCCCGCCACAGTCGCCGCACGCGCCTCCGAATCCTCCAATGGTGGACACGGATGTCGTGGTCAGGGACTTCGCCACCGGCCGCCTCGTGCTGGCAAGCGCCTCAGAAAACGGGGAGGAGGGGAACGGCCGCAGCTTCCAGCCGGCGATCTCACGTGACGGCACCAAGGTCGCCTTCGTCAGCGATGCCGACAACCTGGTGCCGGGCGACGACAACGGGACGAGCGACGTCTTCGTCAAGGACCTCGTCACGGGTGCGATCACACTCGTCAGCGCCTCCTCAGCGGGCGAGCAGGGCAATAGCGGGAGTCTGCTTCCCTCGATCTCCGCCGACGGCACGCGGGTCGCGTTCGAGAGCTTCGCCAGCAACCTTGTCCCAGGCGACGACAACGGGACGCTCGACATCTTCGTCAAGGACCTGATCAGCGGCGCAGTCACCCTGGCCAGCACCTCGGCCGAGGGCGAACAGGGCAATGGACGAAGTGAATTCCCCTCGCTGTCGATTGACGGGCGCAGGGTGGCCTTCGTCAGCGAGGCGACGAACCTGCTGCCAGGCGACGCCAACACGGCTTCCGACGTCTTCGTCAAGGACCTGGTTAGCGGCGCGATCACCCTCGCGAGCGCGTCGTCGGGCGGAGAGCAGGGCAATGGATCGAGCGGCATTCCCTCGCTGTCAGCCGACGGCAATATGATCGCCTTCGACAGCGAGGCGAGCAACCTCGTACCAGGCGACACCAACGGCGTGCTGGACGTCTTCGTCAAGAACCTGGACGGCGCATTCGCCGCGGGCGCAGCTGCGCCGATCTCCGACACTACGCCGCCCGCGGCCGACATGTCTCCGTTCGGATGAGGCGGCCTGCAGCCCGAGGCGAACGGGCGAGCTTGGGACGCGCGATGGAGCGGGCGGCGCCTCGCGGCGCTCCAACGCAATCACCCTGTCAGAAGGTCGCGCTCCAGGACCCGCGTATCCAGCCTGGACAAGGCGGGTCGGATGCCGCGTCCAGGATCAGAGGAAGACGAAATCTGCTGCGGTGAGACTTGTCACGTTGAGAACTGATACCGTGTTTTCAGCGTCGAAAACGACCCTACTATCGACGGTGCCATTACCGGTGAAATCGCCGCTTGTAATGTCGAGCGTCGCGAAGCTCAGTCCCTCCCGTCGTGCGTGGTGTCGCGCTGCAGCGCCTGGCCGAAGGCGTAGTCGGCGGTGATGAAGAACCAGGCGTCGCCGCCGGTGCGCATCGTCCTCCCGACATCCGTGATTGCCCCTCGGCGCGCTCACCGCGGCGGACCAAGCGCCTCCGGGCCCACCGGGACGAAGCCTTGCCCGCCGCTGTCCGCCGCACCCGGCGTGATATCCGCAGCAGAAAGGTCCCGGCCTCGGTGCTGTCTGTGATCCATGGCTCCCGCCCATGCGTGCCATCATCCGGCGTGAACAGGGCGCGACCGTCGCCGGTGGCGGCGAATGCAATGCTGCGTCCAGACAGCCCAAAGATGCCGGCGCGCCCGGGATTGATGTCGCGTAGAAGATGTGTGCCGTCCGGGGTGCCGTCCGTCACCCAGACCGCTGCGCCCTCCGCCGCCGTGGTCGCGATGTTCAGCACGCGTCCGTCCCCGAACACGAAGAACCCGTAGCCATAGGAGGTACTGCTGTCCTCGCCGCCAGGGTTGATGTCCTTCAGCAACGTCGTGCCCGCGGCGGTACCATTGGTGACCCAAGGCTCCCGCCCGGTCATGCCGCAGCCGAATACACGAGCCGTCCGCCAGCCACAGCCTGCCGCGTTTCGGCCGCCGCTGCGGCACCTTCAGCCCCTCGCGCTGCCAGATCCGCTCCACCCGCTTGCGGTTCACCGTCCAGCCCGCACCTCGCAGCAGCGCCGTGATCCGCCGATATCCATACCGCCCGTAGCGCTTCGCCAACTCGACAATGTCCGCCGTCAGCGCCGCTTCGTCCTCGGCGCCCTGCGGCGCCTTGCGCTGCGTCGATCTGTGCTCCCCCAGCACCGCGCAGGCCTTCCGCTCCGACACGCGGAGCTCACCCACCACATGCTCGACGCAGGCCCGACGCCGCGCGGGGCTCACCATTTTCCCGACGCGGCTTCCTTCAGGATGACCCTCTCGAGCGTCAGGTCAGAGACCGCCTTGCGCAGCCGCGCGTTCTCCCGCTCAAGTTCCTTCAGCCGCTTCACCTGGTCCAGCTTCAGACCGCCGAACTCCGTCCGCCAGCGATGGTAGGTCGGCTCCGTTACCCCGATCGCACGCACCGCATCGGCCACCGTCTTCCCCCGGGCCGATCAGCACCTCCGTCTGTCGTAGCTTCGCGACGATCTCCTCAGGCGTGTGCGCCTTCTTCCGCCCATCCCCGCAACTCCCATCGCTGCCGCCGGACTACATTACCGGCGGACCGCTTCTAGGGGTCAGGTCAGTCGTAGGCAGACACTCCGGCGGATGCAGCCGCGCGTTTGCTCGGCCCGCGATCCCGAGGTTGGCGTGAGCGACTGGGTGGCGGTCACCCATGGATCATGGAAGCGCCGAGACGCTTGCGCGGGAGCCGCGCAGCATGAATTTACGGGAGCCGATATGTCCTGTCTCGGTGATCAGAACCGATCTCGCCGAGGGGGCCAAGGTCATCGCTCGTCATCTTGCCATGGAATCCCAAGGGAAAAATCGGATGACGCCCGCGGCGTAATCCGCAACATTTCGTTCCTACGCCTCCATCAGGTCGAGCCCATGACGGAGGGGGGGCGAACGAACAGGTCGGCTCAGGCCGTGCCTGCAAGCGGGTGTCGCGCCTGCGACTCCCGGGGAAGGGAACGAGATGAAGCAAGAATCCAGTCTGGACCGTCGCGCGTTCCTCAAGGGTGCGGCGGCGGGTGGCGCGGCCGCGTCCAGCATCGGCAGCAGCGCCACGCCCGCCGCGGCCCAAGGGTCGGCACCGCCCGGCGCTGCTCCGCCACCGCAGCCCGCCGCGCCGGGCTACATGTTCCTCCGCTCCGACGAGGCCGCCTTCGTCGAGGCGCTGGTGGATGCGATGATCCCCGCCGACGAATTCTCGCCGAAGGGCACCGACATCGGCATCAACATCTATATCGACCGGGCTCTCGCCTCCGGCTGGGGCAAGGGTGACCGCCTCTACATGCAGGGCCCCTGGAAGACCGGTACCGCCAACCAGGGCTATCAGCTGGCACTGACGCCGGCTCAGCTCTGGAGAGCCGGCATCGAGGCGACCAATGCGCATTGCGAGAAGGCCCTCGGCGAGCCCTTCGACCAGCTTGCCCCGGCACAGAGGAACCAGGTGCTGACGGACCTTGATGCGGGTCGTGTCACCTTCGACGGTGGGCTGCCTGCCCGCGTCTTCTGGGGTGTCGCCTATCAGAACGTGATAGAAGGCATGTTCGCCGACCCGATCTATGGCGGCAATCAGGGCATGGCCGGCTGGAAGATGGTCGGCTTCCCGGGCGTGCTGGAGACCAACCGCAACCGCGTGCTGTCCACCCGCAACAAGCGATACGAGGCGGATCCCGTCTCGATCGCCGACATGTCGTGAGGGAGGGTCGCTGTCATGGCACGCAGGCTTCCTGAAACGGACGTCGTCATTGTCGGGATGGGCTGGACCGGCGGCATCATGGCGAAAGAGCTTTCCGAGGCGGGGCTCAAGGTCGTCGTGCTGGAACGCGGCGCGATGCGGCGACCGGAAGAGGATTTCCAGGTCCCGCATGTTCGCGACGAGCTGCGCTTCAGCAGCCGTACCGACATGATGATGAACACCCAGCAGGACACGCTGACGATCCGCAATACGCCAGACGAAGAGGCCCTGCCGATGCGGCGCCTCGGCAGCTTTTTGCCCGGCGAGGGCGTGGGTGGCGCCGGGGCGCACTGGAACGGCCAGAATTGGCGCTGGGGCGACATGGAGTTGCAGATCCGTACGAAATACGAGGAGAGATACGGCAAGGCGTATATCCCCGAGGACATGACGATCCAGGACTGGGGCGTCACCTACGCCGAGCTCGAACCCTTCTACGACAAGTTCGAGAAGACTGCCGGCGTCTCAGGCAAAGCGGGCAATCTGCGTGGGCAGAAGATCGAAGGTGGCAATGTCTTCGAAGATCCGCGGCAGAACGAATATCCGCTGCCGCCGCTGGAGGATCCGCTGTCGGGCATTCTCTTCGGCGAGGCGGCGAAGGCTATGGGCTATCACCCGCATCCGCGTCCGTCGGCGAATGCGTCGCAGCCTTACACCAATCCCGACGGCGCGCGTCTGGGCGCTTGCCAGTATTGCGGCTTCTGCGAGCGCTACGGCTGTGAAGCCAATGCAAAAGGCAGCCCGAACATCACCGTCATCCCGATCGCGCTGCGCAGCCCCAACGTCACACTACGGACGCATGCCTGGGTGACGAAGGTCGAGAAGGACAACGACGGGCGCAAGGCGACCGGCGTGACATACGTGAACCTGCTGAACGGCGAGGAACTGGAGCAGCCCGCGGGCATGGTCATCCTCGGTGCCTACGGACTCAACAACGCGGCATTGCTGATGTGGTCGGGCATCGGCGAGATCTACAACCCCCGCACCGGCGAAGGGCTTGTCGGCAAGAACTACTGCTACCAGACCGGCACCGGCGCAACGCTGTTCTACGAGGACAAGTTCTTCAATCCCTTCATCGCAACCGGGTCCTGGGGCGTGAATATCGACGACTTCAACACGAACTGGGACTTCGACCGCGGTCCCTTCAACTACATCGGCGGGAGCACCATCACCGCCGGTGGCACGCATGGCCGGCCGATCGAGTATCGCCCCGTGCCCGCCGGCACGCCGCGCTGGGGCACGGAATGGAAGCGCGCCACGAAGCAGTGGTATCAGGGCGCCATGGGCATCGGTTCCTCCGGCAGCGTCATGCCGAACAAGGCCAACTTCCTCGATCTCGATCCCACCTATCGCAATGTCTTCGGCCTGCCACTGATGCGCATGACCTTCGACTACAAGCCGAACGAGGTCAGGCTCACCGAACACATCGCCGGGGTGATTAACCGTGTCGCGGCGACGATGGGGGCGAAGCAGGTCACACAGGCGGGGCCCAGGCGCAGCTGGTCCGCGGTGCCCTACCAGAGCACGCACAACACCGGCGGCACCATCATGGGTACAACCCCTCGGAACAGCGTGGTGAACAAGTATCTGCAGCACTGGCAGCTTCACAACCTGTTCGTCCTCGGCGCCGGGGTCTTCCCGCACAACTCCGCCTACAATCCGACCGGCCCGGTCGGGGCGCTGGCCTATTGGGCCGCAGACGCGATCAAGCAGCGCTACATGCGTCAGCCTGGCCCCTTGGTGCAGGCGTAAGATGACGGTGTTACTCAGGATGACGGTGGGCGCCGTCGCGCTGCTGGCCTCCGCCAGCTTAGCCGAAGCAGCCGACCCCGCCCGTGGCCAGGAGCTGTTCGCGCTCTGTCAGGCCTGCCACACCCTGAATGGCGAGAACGGCACCGGTCCGACGCTGAAGGGTGTCGTCGGACGGCAAGCCGGCGCGGTCGCCGGCTTCCGCTACTCGCCGGCGATGCGGCGCGCCAACTTGGTGTGGGATGACGCCAACCTCGAACGTTTCCTCGCCGATCCGCAGGACGTGATTCGCGGTAACCGCATGCCCTTTGACGGCGTGCCGAGCGCTCAGGATCGCGCCGATATCGTCGCTTACCTGGATCAAGCCGCAAAGTAGCGGCAGGGCAGGCCCTGTCCGATCGGGCAGGGCAGCCTTGCCCTCACCCCTCGCGCAGCAGCGCCGGGCCTTCCACCTCCAGCCGATCCACGGCGACGTCCCGGGTCCCGCTCAGTTGCTCGACCGGTGCCCAGAACCGGGCGGAGTGGTTCATCCCCCCTGAGATGCGCGACCTCATGCGCGACGACTTAGTCGGTTAGAGTCTCGTGCCGGAACTCTGAATCAGTGGGGGATTCCGGCGCGGAGTTGGTTTGTGATTCACCATGGCCGGAGGTGAGCCATGGCGCACTCGCAGGACATTCGGCGTCGGGTTTTGGAAGCGATGGCGCGCGGCATGGCGTGCCGTGCGGCGGCCGAACGGTTTGCGGTGGGCGTGAGCACGGCAATCCGCTGGACGCAGGATGAGCGCGCGCCGCCGACGCGGCGGCCCGGTCGTCCGGCTGGCCGGGGGCGGCTGCCAGATCAGCTCCCCTCTCTGGTTGCCGCCGTCGAGGCGACGCCGGATATCACCATGCCCGAACTGGCGGAGTGTCTGTTGGCCAAGCGTGGCGTGACGGCGCACCCTTCCTCGCTGTCGCGCCTGCTCTGCCGGGCCGGGTTCTCATACAAAAAAAGCGCTGATGGCCGCGGATCTCGCGCGCCCCGACGTCGCCGCGCGGCGCAAGGAGTGGATCGAGCAGCGCCAGCCCCGCATGCGACGCGAGCCCGGCCGCCTCGTCTTCCTCGATGAGAACGCCGTCAACACCAAGATGACACGCCTGCGTGGTCGCGCTCGCCGCGGCCAGCGTCTGCGCGCGCGTGCTCCCTATGCCAGGTGGGGCACGCAGACCTTCATCGCCGGGCTGCCGGCCGACCGCCTGGTCGCGCCCTGGGTGATCGAGGGTCCCATCAACCGCACCAGCTTCAACACCTACATCGAGACCCAACTCGCCCCGACGCTCTCGCGCGGCGATGTCGTGATCGCCGACAACCTCTCCGTCCACGACAGCGCCGTCGCCAAGGCCACGCTGCGCCAGCGCGGCGCCTGGTTCCTCTTCCTGCCGCAGTACTCGCGGCTCGGCGCTCGCCGCGATAGCTGGAGGGGCTCCTGCGGAATTGCACGGAGGCAGCCTTGCCTAGAGCATCGTGCCGTTGATCCGGTGCGTATCCTGCCGTCCTGAAGTAGCTCCAGCACTCGCTTGGGCTGTAGAGGTCGCAGACCTCCCGGTATACGCCCTCGCCATCGCGGGCCTGCACGGTGGGCGTCGCAGAAAAGGGCGCCCCCCGGCTCTGCCCGAGGGCGAGTCCAGCGGGCAGCTCGAGCGCGCCGGCCAGCGCCAGGCGCCACAGTGTCCTATCGCGCATCGCCTCAGCTCCCCATCACGCGGCGGTGCAGCCGCTCGGTCGCGTCATAAGCGGAGAGCACCGCGCCCTCCTGCCACGCCGGCAGGTAGGAGGCGTGCTCGCCGGCGAGCACCAGTCGGTTGTCGATGGCGCAGAGGTTGTCGTAATGCGCCGCGCGCTTCTCCTGCGTCCAACTCCCCGCGCAGCCGAGAGTCCAGGGCACGCGGTGCCAAGCGACCGACACGCCGGTCTCGAACTCATCACGGTAGGGTCGGCCGTGGATGCGCTCACCCCAGTCCAGGCAGTGGCGCACGCAGTCCTCCGGCGGCATCGCCGAAAGCTGGAAGGCGTAAACGCCGCCGGAGGGATAAGCCCCGAGCAGCACGCCCTTGCCGCCCGACATGACGCCGTGAGGGATAGGAGATCAGCGAGTTCGGTAAATCGGTGTAGGGAATGCCGCCGTAGATCTGCTCGTCCTGCTCCCAGAATCGCCGCCTGAACTGCAGCCCGACCTTCGCCGACGCGTCATACGGGATGCTGTCGATGGCCGCGCGCATCGCGGGGCCCACATCCATTTCCGTCTGGCTCAGCACGGTCATTGGGATGGTGCAGACGCACCAGTCGGCCGTGGTCTCGATAGGGTTGCCGCCCTGCGCCGCATCGACATGCAGGACGCGTACGCCGCGTTCCGACTGGCGGATCTCGATCACCTTGCGGCCCAAGCGGACTAGCTCCGGTCCGAGCGCCCGAAACAACGCCTGGCCAATGGCGTCCATGCCGCCGACCGGCTGGAACATCGTCATCTGGAACTCGTAGAGCATGCCGTTGGCGAGCGGCGAGCGATACGGGTCCACGGTCTCCACAAGGCGGCGTCGGATCTTGTCGATGTCCCAGCGGCCGTCCGGCTCGCGCGCGATGCGGTCGGTCTGCTCGGCCTTGCACAGCGCAGTCTCGGTGATGCCGATGCGGCGCGCCGCCTCGCGGGTGAATGCGGTCAGCTCCGGCATGGCGGCGACCTCCCGCCGTGCGCGATGATGACGCGGGCCTTTTCAAACGCCGAACACCGGACGCGCTTTGAACGAATGGACTCGGCATCTCGGGACACGCCTGCGTAGACTTCCCCTG
Organism: Falsiroseomonas sp. HW251; assembly: GCF_050563545.1. NCBI lineage: Bacteria > Pseudomonadati > Pseudomonadota > Alphaproteobacteria > Acetobacterales > Roseomonadaceae > Falsiroseomonas > Falsiroseomonas sp. HW251. The sequence goes on along the minus strand of NZ_JBNXUM010000034.1, from coordinate 44,038 downwards.
CCGGGACACCAAGACATCAAGGGAGGTGCCTGTGCCGCTCTATGAGATGCGCTGGATGTTCAAGGACAGCACCGTAAAGTCGCTGGCCGACCGACCCCAGGACCGCGAGGCGCCCGCCCGCGAATTGATCGAGGGCTTCGGTGGCAAAATGCACCACTACTACTTCATGCTCGGTGAGTACGATGGACTGGCCATTGTGGAGTTCCCCGACAACGTCTCCGCCGCGGCAACGAGCATGCGAGCCTCCGCGTCGGGCGCCTTCGCTCGCTTTGAGACGCACCCGCTCATGTCTGCACAAGAGGCGCAGAGCGCGATGCAGATGGTGAAGGATCGCTCCGTCTCTTACCGCGCCCCCAACACCTGAAGCGCATCGAGGTCGGGCACCGGTCCTCCGTTGCCCGACCTCACCGCGGATCAGTCGTTGATGCGGTACACTGTGTAGTGGCCCCGGGCGCCCTCCTGGTTGGGGCCGACCTGGCGGACCCGCTCCAACACCTCGACCGCGATGCCTGGCGCTTCTTCAGGCCCGCGAAGAAGCCGCGAACCGTGTGCTGCTGCCACCCGGTCGCCTCGCCGATCTAGGCGACCGTCTCCCCGTCGGGCCGACGCAGCATCGCCAGCACCTGCTCCTGCTTCGTGCCCTGGCGCGACTTGCGCGACGCGCCTGGCTCGCGGGTGGCGCGCGCCGGCTTCGCCAGCATCTCGCGCAGCACAGCCATCGCGTCCGTCAGGACGTAGCGCTGGTTGTCCTCGTCGCCCCAGGCGTCGAGGACGCGCCGCGCGCCGTCGCGCAGGCTCGCGCGCGGGGCGGGCGTGGGCGTGGCCTGGGCGCTTCCGGCGCCGGGGTGTTCTTACCCTGAGGCGCCGGCTCCTCCACGTCTGTGGGCGCCGTGTCGGCCGCCGTCGCGGCGGCGCGGCGCTCGGCGTTGCGGCGGGCGATGGCGCCGGCGCTCTGCTCATCCTCCTCCGGCGTGTCGCCCGCGTTCGGGTCGATGCCAACGGCGCGAAGCCCATCGTCGGTGAGCTTCAGCAGCATCTCGTCGCCATCCACCGTCCGCTTCGCATGCGCGTCGTAGGCGGGGCGGTGCACCCCGATCACCAGGTCAGTCTTGAGCAGGGCCTTCGCCACCGGTTGCCGCACCGCGGTCGGCAGCCGCTCGGGCGGGTAGGCCAGGTGCTCGGTATGCCGCGCGGCCGTCTCGAGGATCGCGCGTTGGGTCGCACGTCTCGAGAGTCACTTTATGGGGCCGGCGCCGACAGCTTCACCGGGTGGCTCAACAGCCACATTAGGGCAGTGAGCCCCATCGGGCTGCCGCACCTGGTGATCGAACGGGACGGCCCCTTCGGCGTTCTCGGACCAAACAGATAATCGGTCGAGCACCGCCACTGAAAAAGCGGCGGCGTCGGTCGTCTGCGAGGAGACGATGGATCCGCTGATGACGAACGACCCGTTCGTCGGTCCCTGGGTGCGCTATGCTCACCTCTGGACGCGCCTGATGCATTTCTGGTCCGGCGCCTGGATGCTTGAGACGCGCACGGTTCGGGCGAGGGTGCGCCGATGAGTGGAGGGGTCGCAGGCACAGACGAGGGCTGACCATTGCTCAGCGGCATTCGGTCAATCACGCGCGCTTAGATCTAACGCAGACCCTGGACAGACTAACCTCCGACAAACTGGCTCGCGAAGCGTTCCCGCAGCTTAGCTTTCTGGATCTTCCCTGTGGCGGTGTGCGGTATCTCGTCACCAGACTTGATCACGTCCTTGCTGCGGTCGACGATCTGCATGTAACCGGCAGCGTCGATCGTCGCGACGTCGCCCGTGTCGAACCAGCCGTCTGACGTCAGCGCGTCCTGTGCGGCGCGGAAATAGGCTCGTGCCACTGCCGGGCCGCGGACCTGGAGGTTGCCGAAAGCCACTCCATCCCACGGCTTCTCCGCACCGTCGTCACCGACGATCCGCACGTCCACGAGACAGGACGGGAAACCTTGCTTCCTCTGCAGACCGATCTGCCCTTCCGCATCGAGCCGCGCAGTCGTGGGCTTTGTGCTGCAGAGCGTGCCCATGGGTGAGGTTTCCGTCATGCCCCACGCGTGGACAACCCGGACGCCGCGGCTCGCAAAGGCTTCAGTCAGTACGCGCGGGCAGGCGGAGCCGCCGATAACGACGCGCCCCGAGGTGTAGCAGAGCCCAGCGGCCGTGTTCTCGCCGAAAGCCGCCCAGGCGAAGTCGCCATCCGCCTCCGCGAGCCAAGACCCGTAGTCCACCGCGCCGGGCAGCGATGTCCTAGGCATGTGCTCGGCGTCGGTCAGAACAACGTAGCGGCGGATATGTGGCAGTTGCGGCGCGCCGAACACCGCCTGAACGCCTGGATGGGCCGCGAATGGTCGGGCGTGCTGACCTACGCCGACCAGCGCGGCCGCGATGCCTTCGACTTCGATCCCATTGCCAGTCCCTACCTGGAAATCGCGGACACCTTCATCGTCAGAACGCCGTACTCGCGGACGGTGATCGCGGAACTCCGCGAGGTGCCCTGGTCGAGTTGGGACCCTGCCCTGAAGGCGTGGCGCGTGCCCTTCCGGTCCATCGAGGATCTCCGCAAGCACTGGCCGGCGATTGAGGACGCTGCGCGCCACGCCGAACCCAAGGAGCGGCGCCGGCGCGCGGAAAGTGAGAAAGCCTCGCCTGAAAACGAGAAACGGAGAGTCGAAGCCACCGAGCGCCGTCGCAAGTGCTATCCGGTGCCGGACGATGCGCCTCCCCCACTGGACCAGGTGGTCACGACCCATGCGGGATGCCTGGTGTTCGAGGAGATCACCGGCGAGATCGTCGAGGCCGAGACGGTGGAGCGCTTCTACCCCGGCGTTCAAGCAGGCTCGGGGACGCTGATCTGGTCGACCTGGCATCGGCCGTGCCCCGCTTCTCTGCGAACCTGCTGGCGTTCACCACAGAGATGATGTCCGAGAGCCTGGAATACCGGGCGTGCCGGTGCCTTCTGGGACGCGTGGGCGCGATGCTCGGGACGGGCATCAGAGCGCCGAGATGTAGGAGCCGACCAGATGAGCCCTTGGAGATGTCAGTGTAGGAGGAGGTCTTCAGGGCCTGCGTCGCTGCGCGCCGAGACCCTGAAGACCTCCTCCTATCGTCCTTTCTGTTACCCGCTGGCGAAGCAGGCAGCCGGCGTGTCGGCTTGGAGGGGCGCCCGATCGACCTCGCGAACGGCCGATTTCCTGCGGCAGCCACGGTCAGGCGGGGTTGGGCGTCGTCGGTCAAGGACGCTTGGGCTCCAAGAAAACTTGTCGCCGAGCTCGGCGTCGGCGGCTTGATGATGCCCAATCTAGTGGCATGCCCACGAAAACGCCCCGCGCTGGCGAAAAAAGTTCAAGCTGCCATGCCGCGCGTCCGGGCTGGCCGACGCCCACTCCTTCGCGACGGCATTGCGCTGCGCTCAGGCCGCCGACACGCCCGACGGCCAGTGTTGATCGGCCGCCGCCTCTATGCGGCCGGCGCCGTCGGTCAGCACGGCGCAGACGCTGCCCGTCCTCCGGTCCCAGGCCGCCCAAGGCGCAAGCAGCTGTCGCGGTCGCTTCCACATCGGCCTGAAAGCACCCGTCGATCTAGCCCGGTGACGTCGCGGCAGCCCACCAGCGCCAGCACGCGGTCCAGCTCCTTCGTGAGCAGCGACAGGGCATGTGCCACGCCGTCCTCGCCGGCAGCGGCAAGCCCGTAGAGCGGAACGCGCCCCACCAACACCGCTTTCGCGCCGAGTGCCAGGACCTTCGCGACATCCACGCCATCTCGAATGCCACCATCCAGCATAAGCGGCATCGCGCCGGCGGCCTGCAGGCAAGCCGGTAGCGCCTCCACCGTCGAGACCATGCCGTCGAGCTGCCGACCGCCGTGATTGCTGATGATGGCGCCATCCGCCCCGAGCGCCGCGATGCGCTCCACGTCTTCGGGCGCCGCCAAGCCCTTCACGACCAGGCGGCCAGCGCAGGCGTCGCGCAGGATGGCCAGGTCGTCGAAGGTGAAGGCAGGGTCCTTGCCTTCGTTGATGGCCTTCCGTTCTGCCCTTTCGTCGAGCCCGGTCACATCCAGGCCGATGTTGGGGAACCGTGGCGGCCCGTGGCGCAGCGTGGCCATCAGCCAGGCGGGATGGCGCAGCGCGTCCAGACGCGTGCGAAGCCGCGGCCGACCGGCGGGCGTGAAGTGCCGCGCCTCCCAATGCCGCACCCCGGCGACGGGTGTGTCGACGGTGAGCACGATGCCGACGCAGCCCGCCTTCGTCGCGCGTGCGACCAGGCGCCGCGTAGCCTCCCGATCGCGCAGCGGATAGACCTGCATCCAGACCAGCCCACCTTGTGCGGCCACGTCCTCGACAGGGACGTTGGAGGCGGCACTCAGCACGAAGGGCAGGCCGAGCCGGGCGGCCGCGCGGGCCAGCATGACATCCGCCCCAGGCCGAAGCAGGCCGGCGACGCCGGTGGGCGCTATCATCAGCGGCGCGGCCATCGCCAGGCCGAATAGCCGGGTTGCGAGCGACACCTCACTGACATCGCGGAGCGTGCGCGGCACCAGCGCGATCGCATCCAGCGCGGCCCGATTCCGCGCCAGGGTCAGGCCACGGCCAGCACCGCCTTCAAGGTAGTCCACCACGAAGCGCGGCAGGCGCCGATGCGCGAGGGCACGCATGCCCTCGATGCTGGTCGGAAGCGATGTCACCGCCGATGGGTCAGGTAGGGCGCGTTCACGCAGGTCCTAAGGCGCCCGTGCCGAAGGTAGTCCATGAGGTAGGTCATCGATAGCCGTCGAATGTCGATGATGCTGGAGATGCTATAGAAGGCGGCGTGAGGCGTGAGGATCAGCCGCTCGTCCAGCCATTCCTCACCATCTGCCCAGGCGCGTATCAGCGGATCCTCGCGGTCCAGCGGCTCCTTCTCGAATACGTCGAGGCCTGCCGCACCGAGATGGCCGCTCAGCAGTGCGTCGTGCACCGCCCGGAAGTCCACGATGCCGCCGCGGGCGGTGTTCACCAGCACGGCACCTGCGGGCAGGATCGCGATCGCGCGGGCGTCGATCATCCCGCGTGTCTCCTCGTTCAGCAGGCAATGGATGCTGAGGAGGTCGCTGCGCTTGAGCAGCTCGGGCAGCGTCTCAAGTCGCTCCCACCCGTAGGAAAGGTGATGGCCGGAGGGCAGGTGCGGGTCGTAGTAGCCGACCTTCATCCCGAAGGCCTGGAAGCGCAGGGCGGCGGCGGTGCCGATGCGGCCCATGCCGACGATGCCGACACGCTGCGTGCCGAGCCGCTTCACGGTCTTCAGCATCCGCGCGTCCCAGCTGTCGTTGGATCGTCGCAGCCGCCGGTCATAGGCCTGCACGCCGCGCAGCAGTGACAGCGCCAGCGCGACAGCGTGGTCCGCGACTTCTGTCGTGCCGTAGTCCGGCGTGTTAATCACCGGAATTCCGGCCTCGCCTGCCGCCTTCAGGTCCACATGGCCGTAGCCCACGCCGCCCTGGGCGATGCAGCGGCAGCGATCCAGCCTGGCGATCACCTCAGCCGGCAGGACATGCGCGCTGCGGCAGTTCAGCACGGCGTCCACGCCGGCATAGTCACGCGGATTGGGCAGCGTGCCGTTAACGGAGCGGCGGAAGACCAACTCCGCATCCGGGCCGGCGGCTTCGCGCTCGACGTCGGGCTCGGTCTCGAAGAGCGGGTCGATGACAAGGATCTTCATCGCCAACCCTTGCGCCAGGCCTCGATCATCGCCTCGGCGTCGAAGCCGGGGGCACGCGTTGTCGCGATGATCCGTTTCTCCTGCGTGAGCACCGTCTCGATCACGGCGGGCAGCGCGGCGACATGCTCGGCGGGGATGGTCATGGCGCCATGGCGATCGGCATGGATCAGGTCGCCGGGCCTCACGCGCAGGCCGAAGACCTCGACCTCACCGCCGATGTCACGAAGCTGCGTGAAGCCGTTGCCGAGGCAGATGCTGCCTGCGAGGATCGGGAACCCGTGCAGGGCATCGAGATCGCGCATCGCACCGTCGGTGACGACGCCTGCGCAACCCAGCCCTTGATGGATTGCCGCGTTGACCTCACCCCAGATCGAGCCAAGGCCGCGGCGCTCGCCGATGTCCTGCATCACCACGATGCGTGGCGCCGGCGCAGCGCCGACCATGCGGTAGTAGGCGAAGCGGATCGCGTCCTTCTCCTCGGCGCTCATGGCCACCGGCGCGTCGGATGTCATGCGCGCCGTCGCGGCATAGCCCACCATGCGCATCGCTGAATCGCTCGCCGCGATGGGACCGATGGTCAGCCCCTGCGTCGAATGGCCGCGCAGTCTCGTCAGCGCGTTCCACACCGTCGGCGTGTCGTGCTGCCGTAGGGTTGCGATGACAGGATTGATCTCTGGCATGTCGGTCAGTTCAGTGTGATGTTCCCGCGTGCGACGGCCTGCCGCCAGCGCGCGGCATCGTCGGCCAGTGTCGCGCCGAAGGCCTGCGGCCCGTCGCCCACCGGCACCAGGCCGAGCGGCGCCAGGCGCTCCTGCAGGTCCGTCTGGGACAACACCTTCCGCGAGGCCTCGTCGAGGCGCGCGATTGTCGCCTCCGGCGTGCCGGCGCGGGTGACGAGGCCGATCCAGACCCGGACATCCATCCCCTCTATCCCCAGTTCAGCCGTGCTGGGCACGTTCGGCAATTCCGCCGCGCGGCGCGCCCCGGCCGTCCCGACAGGACGAAGCTCACCGCGATCGAGCTGCGGTTTCACCGACGCGATGGAGCTTAGCGTCATGTCGACGCGGCCCGCGATCATATCTGCCATTGCCTGCGCGGTGCCGCGATAGGGCACGTGCTCGAACCGCGCACCGGTCTGCTGGTTCAGCAGTTCCATCATGAGGTGCGTGACGGAGCCGATGCCGGGCGAGGCATAGGTGATCTTGCCGGGGTTGGCCCTGGCCTCCGCCACCAGCTCGCGCAGCGTAGGCTGGCGCAGTGTCGGGCCGACCACGAAGACGTAAGGCGTGTCTACGAGATGCGTGACCGGCACGAGGTCGCGCATTGGATCGAAGGTCAGGTTAGACGCCAGCGCGGCCGCAATCGTGACCTGACCACCCGAGGCCACGAGAAGGCTGAGCCCATTCGGCGGGGATTGAGCGACGTTCTCCGCCGCGATGAGGCCGGCGGCGCCGGTGCGGTTCTCGACTATCACGTCCTGTCGGAGCTGTTCCGCCAGGCGCGGTGCCATCAGACGGGCGAGCACATCAACCGATCCGCCGGGCGCGAAGGGCACGACGAGTCGGATAGGGCCTGCGGCTGGGGGCATCTGCGCGAGGGCCGGCGACGGAAGTGCGGTGCTCACCGCCAGGAGCAACGCTCTGCGCGACGTGTGCATGGGCCTGACTTCCCCTGGCTTTCGACGGATTGGCACGGCGCCTCCGTCGAACGCCCATCATCGGCGTGTCATGCGCGAAGTGCCAATATCTCACGTCTAGACGTCGCACCCGGTGCTGGCCTCAAGCGTCCGCCCGGGGCAGTGGGGTCGCGCTGTGTCAGCGAAGCCTGACATCGACCCTAGCTGTCCAGCGTCAGCCCAAGCTCCCGGATAAGCGGCGCCCAGATCTGCGTCTCCGTCGCGATCAGCTCTCGCATCTGCTCGCTCGTTCCCGGGAAGGGCTCGAGGCTGACCGAGCGGAGCCGCTGGGCGATCTCGGGGTCGCGCAGCGCGCGGTCGAGCTCGACCTGCAAGCGCGACACGATCGCATCCGGCGTGCCCGTCGGGACGACCACACCTTGCCAGGAATAGACGTCAGCGCCGGTGATGCCCTGCTCGGCCAGCGTCGGGACATCGGGCAGCAGCGCCAGACGCTGCGGCGAGGGAACGGCGATCGCGCGCACGCGGCCGCCCTGGATGGCCGGCGCCGCGGAGGCGTAGTCGCTGACGCTGGCCTGCACCACGCCCGCGATCAGGTCGGTCACCGCCGGCGCCCCGCCGCGATAGGCGACCTGCGACACCTGGATGCCGGTCGCCCGGATCAGCCGCTCGGTGCCCAGGTGATTCGGCGTGCCCGTGCCGGCATGGGCGAAGTTCAGCGCGTTGGGCCTGGCCTTGACCAGCGCGATCAGCTCCGCCGCGGTGCGCACCGGCAGGTCCACGTTCACCAGAATCACGTAGGGGAAGCGCGCGATGGGTGCGACGGGGCGGAAATCGCGGATCGGGTCGTAGGACAGGCGCCGCGCCATCGCCGGCGTGATCACCAGAGCCGTGAGATCGGCCGAGAGCAGCGTGTAGCCGTCAGGCGCCGACCGAGCGGCCATCTCGCTGGCCGGGATTGTCGCGCCGCCGCCGCGATTCTCCACCACGATGGTCTGACCGATCGCGGTCCCCACGGCTGCAGCAAGGGTGCGCCCGAGGAAGTCCGAGCCGCCGCCGGCCGCATAGGGCACAATCCAGCGCAGCGATCGCGACGGCCAGGGCGCCTGTGCCCGTGCCGCGCCAGGCACGACGGCGCCCGCGGCGAGCGCGCCCAGCATGCGTCGAGTGATGTCGGTCATGGTGTCCTCCCTGTTCCGGTCATCAGTGCGTGGCCATGGCGCCGACGCGCGTGGCAGATTGCATGGGTCGAGCGGAGAAGCTGTGGATGCGGCGGTTCGAAGGACGCATCGTGGTGGTCACGGGCGCGGCGGGCGCGATCGGGCGCGCGATCAGCGGACGGCTCGCCGCAGAAGGCGGAACGGTCATCGGCTGCGATCGCAAGGTCGACGAGGGGTGCGAGATCGCCCTCGACGTCACGCAGGAGGCGACCTGGGCCGACTTGGCGGCGCAACTGGAGGTCCGCCATGCGCGGCTCGATGCGCTGGTGAACTGCGCGGGCGTGCTGCTGACCGGCAGCGTGGAGCAGACCGTGCCCGCCGACTGGCAGCGGCTGATCGACGTGAACCTGACGGGCGCCTTCCTGGGCTGCCGCGCGATGCTCCCGCTGCTGCGGCGTGGTCGCGGGCCGAACATCGTGAACATCGCGTCGGTCGTCGGCCTGCGCGGCAATGCCGGCATGGCCGGCTATGCCGCAAGCAAGGGCGGCGTCGTCGCCATGACCCACGCAATGGCCCTCGATCACGCGGCGGAAGGCATTCGCGTCAATGCGGTCTGCCCGGGCACGATCGAGGGGCCAATGGCCGATGGCTTCCTCGCCGGCCATCCCGATGCCGATCGGCTCCGCGCCGCCTCCGTCGCGCGCCATCCGATGGGTCGCTACGGCAGGCCGGAGGAGGTCGCCGCCGCGGTCGCCTTCCTCGCCAGCGGCGACGCGTCCTTCGTCACCGGGATCGCTCTGCCGGTGGATGGCGGGCGCAGCACGCGGTAGGAGGCGACGCATCAGCTTGCCCGCAACACCTTGAGGAGGCGCCGCTCCACCTCGTCCATGTGGCGCACGACCAGGCGCTCCGCGGCCTTCGCGTCGCCCTTGCGATAGGCGGCCAGGATGCCGGCATGCTCGCCGCTGCGGACATAAGGTGTCTCTCGCACGGCCAGCATCGCGCAGTAGCGGATCACGTTCGCCCAGAGCGACTGGATGAAGTCCAGCAGGCGTGGCTGTCCGGCAGCTTCGTAAAGCGCGGCGTGGAAACGCCAGTTCAACCGCATCCAGGCGAGGTGGTCGTCGGTGCGCCGGAGATCGCGCATCGCGGCCTCGGCAGCGGCGAAGTGAGCCGATCCGGCGCGCCCGACCGAGGCCGCGATTGCCTGCGGCTCCAGCGTCCGCCGCAGGTGCCAGATCTCGCGCGCATCCTCGACCGAGACGGGCGCGACGAAGTAGCCGCGCCGCGCCGCGAGGACGACGAAGCCCTCGCTTTCCAGGGTCTTCAACGCCTCCCGGACCGGGATGTGGCTGACGCCGAGTTCGTCGGCGATGGGCTGCTGCTTGATCTGCGCCCCAGCGGGATAGCGCCCGGCCAGGATGGCGTCGCGCAGCACGCGCCCGACCTCGAAGGCGGCGCTGCCGAAGGCGGCGGGCGCAGCGGCATTGGCGGCGCGGAGCGGCTCGAGATCCATGCGGAAGCGGACCCTCGGGACGTGTTGACCCTAGAATCCTATAAGATATAGCCTGCTGTCAAACGCCCTGGAGGACGCCCGATGAGCCCCGCCGAACGCCGCGCCATCGAAGCCGACTGTGCCCGGCTGCCCAACGCCTACGCCGTCTTCATCGACTTCCGGCGCTTCGACGAGCTCTGCGACCTCTTCGCCGAAGATGCGGTCCTGAACCTCGATGGCTGGCCGCTGGAGGGGCGGGAGGCGATCCGGACCTACATGCACAGCCGCCCGAAGACGCGCACCACGCGCCATGCCGTCTCCAACATCTTGATCGAGGTGGAGGACGCGACTCTCGCCATCGGCACGACCTACGTCACGAGCTATCGCTTCGACGCCAAGGACGAGACGCCGCGCACCCGCATCCCCTTCGACGGCCCCTTCTTCATGGGCAACTACCACGACGAGTATGTCTGCCAGGACGGCGTCTGGCGCTTCGCGAAGCGGAAGATTGACGCGGTCTTCATGCGGCCCGCGGCCTACGACGTCTGGAGCGAGATCCTGCGCTGACGTCATGGACCGCCCGCTTCCCGATGCCTGCGACGTGCTGGTCGTCGGTGCCGGCGCGGGCGGGATGGCGGCCGCCTTCACCGCTGCCGTCGGTGGCCTCGATGTCTGCCTGATCGAGAAGGAGCCTGTCGTTGGCGGCTCCACGGCGCTGTCCGGCGGGGTGATCTGGGCGCCGGGCAATTCCATCTTCGCCGGCAAGCGCGAGGCCGATCCGGCCGGCAGCGCGCTGACCTATCTCCGTGCCGAGGCCGGAAACCGGCTGGACGAGGCGCTCGCCGCGCGGTTCCTGGCAGAAGCGCCACGCGCGATCGATTTCCTTGTCGCGCAGGCCGGGCTGCGGCTCGTCGCGCCAGTCTATCCCGACTACCACCCCGACAAGGCCGGCTGGTCCGCGGGCGGCCGCGCGGTGCGGCCGGCGCCCTTCGACGGTCGCCGGCTCGGCAACGATCTCGCTTTGCTCCGCCAGCCGCTGCCGAGCATGACGCTGCTCGGCGGCATGATGGTCAGCGCCGAGGACATCGTCCCGCTGTCGCAGGCCACGCGCTCGCCCGGTGCGGCGCTGGTGGCGGCGCGCCTTGTGGGCCGCTATGCCGCTGACCGCCTGCGGCACGGGCGCGCCACCCGGCTGACTAACGGCAACGCGCTCGTGGGTGCCCTGCTGCATGCGGTGCTGACGCGCGGCGTCCGGCCGCATACCGGCACCACGCTGCGGGAGATCCTACTGGAAGGTGGGCGCGTCATGGGCGCGGTGGTGGCGCGCGACGGCGCGACGCATCGCGTCCGAACGCGGCGGGGTGTCGTGCTCGCGACCGGCGGCGTTCCGCACGATGAGGCACTGCGCGCGGATCTCGGCTTGGCAGGCGCCGGCCCGTCGCTCGCGCCGGCCGGCTCGACCGGCGACGGCGTGCGGGCGGCCCGCCTGGTGGGGGGAGCGTTCCGTGGCGCGGTTGCTTCGCCCGTCGCCTGGGTGCCCGTGTCCGACGTGCCGTCGCCAGGTGGCGGCACGACGCCGCACCCGCACTTCTTCGATCGCAGCAAGCCTGGCTTCATCATCGTCGACCGAAGCGGCCGGCGCTTCGCCAGCGAGGCGCTTTCGTATCACGACCTGGGGCCGCTGATCGCGCAGCGCGCCGGCGGTGAGGCCTTCCTGATCGGCGACGCGCCGGCGGTGCGGCGGCATGGCATCGGGGCGGCACGCCCCTGGCCGGCGCCGAACGGCGGGCTGCTTCGCGCGGGCTACCTCGTGCGGGAAGCGACGCCCCAGGCGCTGGCGCAGCGCCTCGGCATCGATCCCGACGGCTTCGCCGGCACGCTGGCAGAATGGAACCGGCATGCGCCAAGCGGTGAGGACCCGGCCTTCGGGAAGGGCAGCGATGCCTACCAGCGTCACATCGGCGAGACCGGCCATCACCCGAACCCCTGCGTGGCGCCGGTCGCCGGGCCGCCTTTCTTCGCGATCAGGCTGCGCGCCGGCGACATCGGCACCTTCGTCGGGCTTCGCACGAACCACGACGCGCAGGTGCTGCGCGCGGATGGAACGCCGATCGAGGGCCTGCATGCCGTCGGCAACGACATGGCAAGCGTGATGGGCGGCACCTATCCGGGGCCGGGCATTACGCTCGGCCCGGCGCTGACCTTCGGGGTGCTTGCCGGCGAGTTTCTCGCGGCGAGCCCACGCTCCGGCGGCTGGTAGGATTCGACGAAAAGGATGCGTGCGACCCGGTCGCCCTGATCAAGAATTCGACCGCAGCTCCGAGCCTTCACAACCCGCCGACGACCGCATCGAAGTGCTTTCAGGCGGGACGAGTTGGTCGCGCTCGTCGGCGCCGACGCTCGCCTGCACCGCATCGGCCTACGCCCCGAATTGTGGTGCGCCACCTGCAGCGAGCCGCCGCTGGACGGGCAGATCGTCGTCGTGGAGGACCGGCGCGAATAGGTGCCAGATGGACTACGGCGACGCCTGGCGGATGCGGTCCATGTGCAGCTTCGTCGATTGTCGATTAATGCAGGCTGTGGACGCCGGCCTCCGCGGCGCGGGCAGCCTGTCGCGCGGCAGCATCGCGGGCGTGGATTTTCTGCCGATTGCGCGCCTCGTCCTCCGCCCGCCGCGCTGAGCCGCCGAACAGCGCCAGGAGCCATCGTAGGATGGCGGTCATCGCCGCACCTCCCTTGCACTCGCGCGCATCATCCCGCGCGGGACGGGTGGAAGCCAGGGCGATCTGCGGGCAGCAGGCCAGGGGCGCGCACCGCTGCCTGCCACGGGATCAAATCGACGCCTGGCGGATGCGGTCGAGGTGCAGCTCGCCCTTCGCACCCCAGCCCTTCGCGCCCTCCGGTACCTGCGGCCTGAACGCCTCGTAGAGCTTGAAGCTGACGCGGTTCAGCTCGTCCGGCGGCAGCGTCTTCGCCAGCTTCTCCATCGCCTGCCGCGCCTCCTGCAGGCGATCGCCGAACGCGCGGGCGACGTAGGCCCTCACCGGCGCCGCTGGGGCGGGCTTGCCGTCGCTGCCGGCCGCCAGGATGACGCCATCAGCGTCGGCGACCAGGCGGATGTCCTTCCCGAGCAGGCGCACGACCTGCTCGACGGGCGCGCCCTCGCGCTTCTCGCGCGACGTCTTCTCGCGCTGCTCGGCGATACCCAGGCGTCGGGCCTTTGCCTGGGCCGCGGTGCCGGCGACGATGCTGGCCAGGCTCGAGGCGGTGTCGGGCGGGTGGCCGAGCTGCTCGGCGACCACAGCCGCCCAGAGGGTCAGCACCGGCGCGCGATTGACGCGGATAGCGGTTGCGGAAGTCATGACGAGCAGCCTAGCCGGACCGCGCGCCGGTCTTCGTGAGGCGGCGCCATCCGGCAGCTCCGCCAGGGGCGGCCATCTAGCGTGACGGCCGGACGGCCCCCCCGCGCGCCATCGAAACGCGGGGGTGGGGCGCCTGATGATACAGGCCCCCCCGGAAATTCGTTGCGGGTCCCATTCCCAACCTCATCAGCCCGTCGGGTATGGTTGTGATTGACCGTCGCCGTAGAGAACTTGATTTTGGCGGCCAATAGTGGGCCGAGTAGGCGGTGGCAGGCGGCTCGTCCGCCCTGGGGGCCCCATGAACTTTCAGCGCGGGTCGCCGCGGGGGCAAGCGCGCGCAGATATCACGCGCGACGTGTTGGTGCGCGGGAAGGCGCCCAGGCGTTTCGGTGTCCTGGTCATTGCCGCGCTCGCGCTTCCCTTGCTGATCCTGCTCGTCGTCGCCTGGCTGGCCTGGCGCGACACCTGGAGGGCGGCGGAACGCGAACTCGCGCGCGGCGCCGACGCGGCTGCAGAATACGCGCTGCGCGTCCTCGACACGCATCGGCTGGCAGGCGATGTCACCAACTTCCTCCTGGCCGGCTTGTCAGACGACCAGATCCGGGAGCGGGAGGGCGACCTGCACGCGCAAGTGCGCGGACTGCTGCGGTCGCTTCCTGGTGTGGTGACGCTCTTCGTCGTGGACCGCAACGCCGAGGGTCTGGTCACGGGCGGAGTGTACCCGGTGCCGCGTGGGGTGCGCGTGCCAGACCGAGAATGGATGGTCGCCTTGCAGACATCCGGCGGACCCGACCTTCACATCAGCGCCGTCACCACTGGGCGCATTGGCAGCAGCCCCGTCTTCTTCGCCGTCAGTCGTCGCCGCACCGACACCGGGAACGGACTGCCGGCCGGGAGCTTCGACGGCGTGATCAGCGTCGGGGTCGATCCGCATCGGCTGTCCGAGGGCTTGGCGACGATCAGCGGCGAGCCGGGCGACGTGGCGTCTCTCGTCCGCGCGGACGGCGCTCTGCTGGCCCGCAGCAGCGGCTTTCCCACACCGCCGCCCGACATACCCGCCGGCAGCCCGCTCCGTGACGCCGCCAGGCAGGGCGCGGTGCGCGGGGGGTATATCGGCCGACCGCTCAGTCTGCCGACCGAAGCGCCTGGGGATGCGCGCCTCATCGCCTTTCGACGCGTCGGCGAGTTGCCGCTCTACGCGACGATGGGGCGACCGACCCCTCGGGTGGTCGCCCGATGGCGCGAGACAGTGCTGCTGCAGTTCGCCGTGGGCCTGCCGGCCTGGGCCGGGTTGGTCGTCTTCGCCCTGCTGCTGCAGCGCAAGCAGCGCGCCCTTGCCTCGATGAACGCCGGCCTCGAGCTGCGGGTGGAGGAACGGACGGCGGAGCTGCGCGACCATCAGGCCCAGCTCCTCCTGGCGCAGCGCGCTGCCCGCGCCGGCAGCTGGGCGATGGACCCCAACACAGGCGACGTGATTTGGTCCGACGAGCAGTTCGCCCTGTTCGGCTTGGACCCTACGGAGGGCGGGCGCATGAGCTACGGCCGCTTCTTCAACGAGATCGTCTACCCCGAAGACAGGCCGGTGGTGGCCGCCGCCGCCGAGATGTCCGCAAAGACCGGCGAGTTCGACGCCGACTTCCGCGTCTGGCGGCGCAGGCCGGACGGCACGCGCGAGGTGCGCTGGATGACCGCCCGCGCCCGCCGGTTCCTGGGACCTGACGGCGCGCCGGGACGCATCTACGGGGTGAACGTGGACATCACGGAGCGCAAGGCTGCCGAAGAGCGCCAGACGCTGCTGATGCGCGAGGTGAACCACCGCGCCAAGAACGCGCTGGCCGTTGTGCAGGCTGCGCTGCGGCTCACCCGCAAGGATGACGTGGAAGGCTACGCGCAGGCGATCGAGGGCCGCGTCGGCGCGATCGCGCGGGCGCATACGATCCTCGCTGCCGGCCAGTGGGAGAGCGCGGCGATGCGCGACGTTGTGCAGGCCGAGCTGGCGGCCTTCCAGCCGGGCAGCGCCGGCACCATCGAGGGGGCACGCCCGGAACAGCGCGTCGTGGTGGACGGGCCCGACATCGCGCTGGCCCCTGACGCCGTGCAGGCGATGTCCATGGTGCTGCATGAGCTGGCGACCAACGCGACGAAGTATGGCGCGCTGTCGGTGCTGGCGGGGCGGGTGTGGGTCACGTGGTGGGTGGACAGCAGGAGCGGCAAGCTGACGGTCATCTGGCGCGAGCGTGATGGGCCGCGCGTGGACGGCACGCCGGCACGGCGCGGCTTCGGCTCTCGGGTGGTCGAGGCGACGGTAGAGAAACAGCTTGGCGGCCGCGTGGCGCGCGTATGGGAGGAAGGAGGGCTGGTCTGCGTCATGACCGTGCCGCTCGCGCGCGCCGCGGCAGCGACCGGAGCAACGGCGGCCTGAGAAGCGTCCCAACCCCTGGTCGGGGGAGACGGGGGATGGTTTTGTATTTAAGCGAGGACGACAGGGCGAAGCTGGTGCTGATAGTGACATCAGCATCCAAGGCCAACTGACGTGCCCATGCTGGCGAGGTTCGGTTGCCAGTCGCGAGGGCCGATCGCCGCATGGACGTCCTACTGGTCGAAGACGATCCGCTCGTTCTCGAAATGCTGCTGGAAGCCCTGACGGATGCGGGCTTTCGGGTGCTGCCCGTCGGCACCGCCGAGGAGGGGCTCCATGCCCTAGACCGGCAGGGACAGCCGCTGCCCGCGGCGGTCGTGGCGGATGTGAACCTCGGACCCGGCCTGGACGGCGTCGCGCTCGCGGAAGAGGTGCGCCGCCGCTGGCCGGATGTGGGGGTGGTCGTCATGACGGGCGACGAGCGCAGCGTCGATGGCCTGCCCGACGCACTTCGCGAGAACTGCCTGGTGAAGCCGTTCGAGCCCGAGCAACTCGTAGCCGCCGTGAAAACGCGGATGGGGCGGTAGTCTACGCTTCCGCGCCGGCGTGCGATCCGGTCGGCGAACCATCCGAGGGCAAGCGCACCGGGCTCGCCCTGCCACCTCATGCCGCGATCACTAGAACGCGAGACGGGTATTGACGTGTCGATTGGCGCCCACGGGGCAACGAACGTGGGGCGACGGGCCGACTTCTGTTGCTGTTCGCAACGCGGCCAGCCTCACGGCCGGGATCGAGGAGGCGTTCGGCCGCATGGACGTTCTGCTGGTGGAGGACGAACCGCTCGTCCGCGAAGTGTTGCATCAAGAGATGGCCGACGCCGGGCTCGACGTCGTGCCCGTCGGCAGCGCCGAGGAAGGGCTTGATGCTGTCGAGCAGCAAGGACCTCCCCTGGTCATCGTCACCGATGTGAACCTCGGCTACGGCATGGACGGCGTGGCGCTGGCGGAGGAGGCCCGCCGGCGCTGGCCGGGCGTCGTGTTAATGGTGATGACGGGTGATGATCGGAACGTCGCGCGCCCGCTCGGCGGCCGGTGTGACTACTGCTTTCTCAAGCCGTTTAACGCGCAAGACCTTCTGGCGGCTGTCAACGATCGGTGCCGGTTGGATGCTTAGTCCTCGCTGCCTTTGAGCCTCGGCGCCCGCCAGTAATCCGCGGCGGCGCGCCGGCGCTGATGCCCGGCATCCTTGAGCTAGACTCCATCGCGTCGCTGCTCGCGCACTGGAAGGCCGGCGAGACAGTGCTGGACCGCGTGGCCTCCTCCGCCGCCGGGCTGGATGCGACAAAGCCGATCAAGCGATGCGCCGACGTGCCGCTGACCGACCGCGCGTTCTACGAAAGCTTCCGCGTCCGTGTGGACCGGCGCGTGGTGCCGGAGATGTGGAGGGCCTACCGCTTCCAGGCGGCGAGCTTCGAGGCCCCACGCATCGGGTGCTACGACAGCGGGTGACGTCCCCGCCGAGTCGGCGGCGGACGCTCTGCCTCGCTTCGATCAACCAACAGTTAGGGTCGGAACGAAGCTGGGCGACATGCGTATCATATCGAGGGCGGACGAAGGCGCCTGCCCCGCTGCCGCCTCTGCGTCTTGGATGCGCCCAGTTGAGCCTTGCCTGTCGGCGCGCTCCGACGGGCGTTCTTTTGACTGGTGGAACAGCCCGGCGCGCGCGGCGTTGCACTGCGTTTACTGGGGAGGTTGCCGTTCATAGCGCGATGTTTGCCGCCCTCACCGCGGCCGTCGCCGTCTTGGTCAGCCGAAGCGCTGCCGTCGCCGTCCTCGGACCAGCATTCACCTCTGACGTTGAGCGACCTCGAAGAGCGATGCCGTAGAGGAATGCATCAGCACTGCGCCGAAGCCGCTCAACTCCGGGCCCACCTGCAGGAAGGACTGGACGCGACGAACAGGGGTGCGAGGGGCGAAGGGGGCGCGCCTCCACGGCCAGAACAACAAGGCAGCCCACCCCCACGCTTCGCCCGCTGAGCGGTCGGTCATTGCGCAACAGCCCTTGGGTATCTTGCGGCCGCTGTCCGGCATCGAGCAGCCGATGAGGGTCAGCGCGGTTGAAGGCGCGCAATATTCTCCACTTCTATCGGGCTTTCGAAATACGTGACCGCCGGCGCTGACCCAAATCGGGCGGCCATCGTGCTGCGCCATTCGGTCGAGTACGCGCGCTCCGCAGACTCCATCGATTCCCACAAATACACGCCGCCTCCCTTGCTGTGGCCGAACAGATAATTTTTCCGAACGAGCCCTGGCATGGCGCGGTACTTGCCGACGGACGGCGCGAAGATCGTGTCGGTCGCCTCCGACAGCGTCATGTCGCCAGGTAGGTCGAACTGGACGATTGCAATGATCATGGCCGGCTCCAATGCTGGTCCGGGTCGCTCTGGACCAGTCCCACGAGCCTGCGCCTGCGGATCGAAACCGGTCAAAGGTGATCGGAGCACCTTATCCAGAGCGGTGGGAGCATCACGAGGCATAGCGGCGGCGTTCTGAAGCAGGGTCTAACAAGAGGATCGACTGCTCCAGCCAGATCGCGGCGGCTGCTTTCCCGTGCAGACCGGTAGGAAGCCGCCTTAGGCTCGCCCCGGGAGGGCTACGGATGACGATGCAGGACGTGCTGGTGGTCGGCGCTGGCTCGACAGGAATACCGATCGCGGTGCGCCTCTCGGACGATCCCTCGCTGTCCATCCTGCTACTGGAAGCGGGTGTCGATCACCGCGAGCCCGCCGTGACAGCGCCCGACCTGCTCGATGGACTGCGCCTCGCCGCAATGGTGCACGACTGGCACTACTCGGCCGAGGCAGCGCCGGGGCGGCGCATCCCGTATCGCCGCGGCAAGACCGTCGGCGGAACCTCCGCGATCAACGCCGCCGCCGCGGCCTGGCCCCGTCCTGCCGACATCGAAGCATGGTGCGGGCTCGGCAACCCCGCCTGGTCCTGGACCGAGACGGAGCCGTGGCTGCGTCGGATCGAGTCCGACTGCGACGCGCCCGACGTCTCTCTCCACGGCCAAGACGGGCCGCTGCCGATCCGCCGATTTCGCGAAGACGCGCTCATCCCCTTCCAGCGCGCCTTTGCCGACGCCTGCCGCGAGGCGCTCGGCCTGCCGGCCATCGCCGATCACAACGACGTCCGGCTGATCGAAGGCGTGGGTCCTTGGCCGATGAACCTCCGCGAGGGCGGCGTGCGCGCCTCCACGATGCTGGCGTGGCTCGGGCCGGCCCGAGGCCGGAAGAACCTCACCGTGCGCAGCGAGGTACTCGTTGATCGGGTTCTCATGGAGAAGGGGCGCGCCTCCGGTGTCGTGCTGGCCAGCGGCGAGGTTCTTCGCGCGCGCCGTGCCGTGGTCCTCTCCGCCGGCGCGTTGGGCACGCCCGCGATCCTGCTGCGGTCCGGCATCGGGCCGGCGGCGGAGTTGGCCGACCTGGGGATCACGCCCGCGCTGAACCGCCCAGGCGTTGGCGCGCGCCTCTACGATCATCCCGCTGTCGCGATCCGCCTGCTGCCTCGACCGGGCGAGGCAAAACCCGCGCGGGATCCGCGCTTCCAGGCCGTCGCTCGCACCGCGACGCGGTCGGGCGCGCCTGTGTTCCTGGTCCCGGTCAGCTTCCTGGACATTGCGGCGTCGCCCGCCCTCGTTGCGGAGGCAGGTGGCGCGCCAGTGGTCTCGCTGGTTAACGCGGCGCTCATGGCCCCACGCGGGCATGGGAGGCTACGCCTTGCCGGGCCAGACCCCTCCGCCGCGCCGGTGATCGAGTTGGATCTGCTGCGCGATCCACAGGACATGTCGGCCATGATGGACGCGCTGCGTCTCGCCTGGCGCGTGGCGACCGCCGTGCCTGTCGCGGCTGTGACACGCGGCATCGCGGGGATGGATGCCGCGACGGTCGCATCCGATGATCTCCTGGGCGCCTACGCCCGCGCGAACGTCGGCACTTTCAACCACCCCTGCGGCACGGCGCCGATGGGACCGGCGTCCGACCCGATGGCTGTCGCGGACGAGCGAGGCCAGGTCCGGGGCTTGGACGGGCTCTGGATCGCCGATGCCTCCATCATGCCCAGGGGCCTGTCGGTGCCGCCCAACTTCACCTTGATCGCAATGGGGGAGCGGATCGCGGCTGGTCTGCTCGCTGAATTCCGCGGCCGGCGTCGAGCGGATGCATGACAGGTCGCGCACGGACGCAGCCAGCGCGCTCTTCCGCATCGCCCTGCACGACCGCCTCACCGTCGGGAACGGCGAGGTGTTCAGCTTCCGGCTGGCCGGGGCGCTGTAGATGGACCACCTCGCGCCAGCCTTGCAGGTTCGCGAAGCCTGACCCCGTCGAGAACCGCGTAGTTCCCCGCCCCGACCCGGACGACGCCGTCCTTGATCCGCAGTGAAGGTCAGCGCGGAGGAGGAAGCCGTGGGTCGCCTGGTTCTCGCCGGTCCGCTACGAGGCGCCTGGCAGGTGCGCCGCCCCTTCGCCGCGTCGGCGAGGTTGAAGCGGCTCGCCGCAGGGTCGTTGGCGGCGGCTGGGGAGTTCCGTTACGACATGACCCCGCGTCACGATGACTTCATGGTTCGGCCGCTGCTGATGCCGGGTCGCCTGCGCGATCTGCGTAAGGCGGCCAGTGAGAACCAAGTCGATCTGGCCGCGGTCATCGGCCGGAGCCGCGCCTACGTCGCCAAGCTGGAAGGCGGCGCGGTCAACCCGTCGATCGAGATGCTCATCGCCATTGCCAGGCACTATAAGACCACTCCGAACGACCTCTTGGGCTGGGACGGCACGGGAAGCGGCAGGCTGGTCGCGGAAAGGCGGGACCAAAGGGCGATCCTCGCGCTGTTCGAGCGGCTCCCCCGCGAAGACCGTGACGCAATTGAGCAGCTTCTTCACCGCCTCGCGGGCGCGCGGGCCAGGGATGCCGACGACGCGCACTGAACGCGCGCGCGACCGCTGGATGGGTGCCGTCAATCGCCAGCCCCGCATGGGCTGGATGCGCGTGGTCCCCGCATCCCGCTGCACGCCGCGCTATACAACACCCGCCACCGCACAGGGCCGCCCGCCGACGCCATGATCCGGCTCCACGCCGCGGTGCGCCAGCGCGTCGCGGCGTTGCCATGAGCAGCGCCGCGGCGGATCACTTGGCGCTCAATCGATCCGCAAGCCTCGCAGCCGCAAGGCGTTCCCCACGACGCTGACCGAGGACAGCGCCATGGCCGCCGCCGCGATAACCGGCGAGAGCAGGATGCCGAAGAATGGGTAGAGGACCCCGGCTGCGATTGGGATGCCCGCGGCGTTGTAGGCGAAGGCGAAGAACAGGTTCTGGCGGATGTTGCGCATCACGGCTTGCGACAGCCGCCGGGCGCGCACGATGCCCATCAGGTCGCCGCCGAGCAGCGTCACGCCCGCGCTCGCGATCGCCACGTCCGTCCCGGTGCCCATCGCGATCCCGACCTCGGCGGCGGCCAGCGCCGGCGCGTCGTTCACCCCATCGCCCGCCATGGCGACGCGGCGGCCCTCGGCCTTCAGCTTCTCGACGATGCGCTGCTTGTCCTCGGGCAGGACCTCCGCCTCGACCTCCACGATCCCGAGGCGCTTCGCGACCGCCTGGGCGGTGGTGCGGTTGTCGCCGGTCAGCATCACGACCCGGACGCCTTCCTGCGCAAGGGCGGCCAAGGCGGCCGGCGTGGTGGGCTTTACGGGATCGGCCACGGCGACGAGCCCCGCCGCGGCGCCGTCCACCGCGACGAAGAAGACGGTCGCCCCCTCGCAGCGCAGGCGCTCGGCCTCGCTGGCGATCGTGGTGATAGCGACGTGCAGGTCGCCCATCAGGCGCGCGTTCCCGACGGCGACGCGCCTTCTCTCGACCACGCCCGTTACGCCCCGCCCGGCGGGTGCGTCGAAACCCTCCACAGCGGGCAGAGACAGGCCGCGCTCCGACGCGGCCCGCACCACCGCTTCCGCCAGCGGGTGCTGACTAGGCCGTTCCAGGCCGGCCGCCAGGCGCAGCAACTCGTCCTCCGACATGCCGGCGGCCGGGACCAGCGCCACGACCTCTGGTCGCCCCTGGGTCAGCGTGCCGGTCTTGTCCACGACGAGGGTGTCGATGCGCTCCATGCGCTCCAACGCCTCGGCGTTCTTGATCAGCACGCCGGCCTGCGCGCCGCGCCCGACGCCCACCATGATGGACATCGGCGTCGCCAGGCCCAGCGCGCAGGGGCAGGCGATGATCAGCACCGTCACCGCCGCGATCAGCCCGAAGGTCAGGCGCGGCTCCGGCCCCCAGATCGCCCAGGCCCCGAAGGCGAGGACGGCGATGGCGATGACCAGCGGCACGAACCAGCCCGAGACCTGGTCGGCAAGGCGCTGGATCGGAGCCCGCGACCGCTGCGCGCCCGCCACCATGCGCACGATCTGCGCCAGCACGGTGTCCTTCCCGACGCGGTCGGCGCGCATCACGAAGCTGCCCTGGCCGTTCAGCGTCCCGCCAACGACGCGCGCGCCGGGCGCCTTCGGCACAGGGACGGGCTCGCCCGTTACCATGCTTTCGTCCACGTTGGAGGCGCCGTCCAGCACTTCGCCGTCCAGCGGCACCTTGTCGCCGGGCCTCACGCGCAGCCGGTCGCCGACGGCGACATGCGCCAGCGGCACGATCTCCTCGGTGCCGCCCGCGCCGATCCGCCGCGCGTCGGGCGGCGCCAGGTCGAGCAGCGCGCGGATCGCGCCGCCGGTGCGCTCGCGGGCGCGTAGTTCCAGCACCTGGCCGAGCAGCACCAGCACTACGATGACGGCGGCCGCCTCGAAATAGACCGCGACGGAGCCGTCGGAGCCACGGAACGCCGCCGGGAAGATCCCCGGCGCGAGGGTCGCGACGACGCTGAACACCCAGGCGACGCCGGTGCCGAGGGCGATCAGCGTGAACATGTTCAGGGATCGGTTCCGCAGGCTGGCCCAGCCCCGCTCGAAGAAGGGCCAGCCGGCCCAGAGGACGACGGGGGTGGCAAGGGCGAGCTGTATCCAGTTGCCGACGCGCGGGCCCCCGACCAGGTGCATCATCCCGGTCAGATGGCCAACCATCTCGAGCAGAACGACGGGGACGGTCAGCGCGAGGCCGATCCAGAAGCGGCGGGTGAAGTCCACCAGCTCGGGGTTGGGGCCCGCATCGGCGCTCGGTGTCTCGGGTTCCAGCGCCATCCCGCAGATCGGGCAGGAGCCAGGCCGGTCCTGCCTGATCTGCGGGTGCATCGGGCAGGTCCAGATCGTGCCGGCGGGCACGGCCTCGGCCGTCCGGGGCGGCTTGGGGTCGAGGTATCTCGCGGGGTCGGCGACGAACTTCGCTCGGCAGCCCCCGGAGCAGAAATGGTAGGTGGCGCCGGCGTGCTCGGCGTGGTGGGCCGTCTTCGCCGGGTCCACCGTCATCCCGCAGACGGGGTCCTTCGCCGTCACCGTGCCCTCGGCCGGCGCGACGTGCGCATGATGGTGGGCGTGGTCATCGCGGCCGTGTGCGTGGTGATGATCGTTCATGGTAGCTCTCTCGGCGTAGGGCGCGTGGCCCTGGGTCAGCGCGCGTCGTGCTTCGGGGCCGCGCCATGGTTGCAGCCGGCGTGCTGGTGACGGTGGATGACCAGCAGGTGGACCGCTGGGCAGGCGAGCATGACGACGTAGGGCAGCGCGCCGGCCAGACCCCCGGTCAGGTCGAGTTGCGAGACCGCGAAGGCGAGCGCGACGGCGATGAAGGCGATGCCCGCGCAGCACTTCACCAGGGCGAAGAGCGTCTGGCGTTTCATGGCGCGTCAGCTCCGTGACGACACGTCGGGGGAAGCACCTCCCGCAACGTCGCGGTGCCCATGGTGATGGTGCGGCATAAGCAAGTGCATCAGCGGGCAGGCCAGCAGGACGAGGTAGGGAAGCAGCCCCAGGGCGTGCCCCCAATGCTCCCGCAGCACGTAAAACTCCGCGACCAGCGCGAAGCCGATCGCGGCGACGCCGCCCGGCGTCCGCCACCACGGCAGGCGCGGCCGGTCCATGTCCGTCCCGTGTTCCATCTCAGAACATCCCCATCCGCATCGACCGGAAATGCTCGGCCATCAACTCGTCGGCGGTTCGCCGCTGTTCCTCCGACAGGACGGCGTAGAGCGGTCCCACGGCGGCCGCCACCGCCCGCATCGCGTCGAGCTGGGCGGACAGCAGCGCGATGCGGCGCTCGATCTGCTGCGGCGCCGTGGCGGGCTGCGCTGCCGGCTGCATGGCCTGCACGACGGCCTGGCGGAGCCGCTCCGCCTGGGCGCGCACGACGTCAGCGAAGACGTTCCACTGCGACGCCTGGGCCTCGGTGATGTGCATCTCCGTCCGATAGTAGGCGAGCTGGCCCTCGATGCGGCGGAACGGGTGCAGGGCGAAGTCCATGCGAGTGGGCCCGGCGCCCGTTCCAGCCATGCGCTGGCCCGGCCCCATGCCGCCCTGCATCTGCATCATCATCTGCATCATGCGCGCCATGTCCCCGCCCATCATGCCCGCCCCGCCCGCGTTCGGTGTCGGAGGTGCGGGCACAGGTGCTGGCGCGGCCGTCGGCGCCTGCTCCGGATGGTGGGCACCGTGATCAGCGTCATCCTGGGCCGGCGCAGGCGCCTGGGCGGCGGCCAGGCCGGGCATCCCGAGCATCGTCGCGATCGCCGCGATTTGGATGGCCTTTCTCATGGTTCTTCTCCTGCTGCGGTAGCCGTGGCGGCCGCATTCACCGCGCGGGTAGCCGTTGGAGGATGGCCTGCATCTGGGCGATTTCGCGTTCCTGGTCGCGGATGATTGCCTCGGCGAGCGCCCGCACCTCGGGGTCGCGGCCGTGCTGCAGGACGACACGGGCCATATCGATCGCGCTTTGGTGGTGGGGGATCATCATCGCGACGAAGTCCACGTCCGCGTTGCCGGTCATCGGCATCTGCATGGCGCGCTGCATCGTCTCCATCGCGCCCAAGTAGCCGCGGCTCGCCGGCGTCTCGGCGCCTGGTTCGGTCCTGCCGTGCATCGCCATGCCACCGTGGCCTGGATGCTGGGCGACGGCGAGGCTGGTTGCGACGCCGAGGGTGAAGGCGCCAAGAGCGGCGAAGGTGACGCGGCGCATGATGATGGTCCTTCTCGACACGATCGGCGAGCTGGTAGTCGGACGCATGGGTCGCCTTCCCCGAGCTGGGTGTTCCCCCCATGGGAGGGTCAAGTGCGCCCGGCCAAAAAATCGGCCGCAAATGGGAAAGGTCGAACGCAAGCTGACTCTAGGGGCCGCACGACTCGATCGTGGCGCGCATGTCGCTGCAGTATCGGTGGTTGCGCGCCACGACGCGCGCGAACTGCGGCGTACGCAAGCCGATAGGCGGTGTTGGCGGTGAGGCCGCGCGCGCCGATTTGGCGTGCGGGATCGGCGCGGAATGGTGCGCCGGGCTGCGCTCGACCATTTCCCGCGAGGCGGTTGTCCGTGATACCTGAGCCCTGCGCGTGTCGCAGGACGCCAAGCAGCCCAAGGCGCTGCGACGTCAGGCGGGCGGCCACTTGCCGGTCCGCGCGACGGTCACAAGCACCGGGAACGGCGGGAACGGCGGGAAGAAGCGCGGCAATCTGCGGGTTTGCGCTTGTTCCCGGCGATGGAGGCCGGCGTCCACCGGGAACGGTGCCGCCGGCATGGTCCACGCCGACGGCCATGTAGTCCGCGTGCTAGGGCTACTTGTCGTCCCCGCCGGGAAGGACACGGCCGCGGCGGCTCGACTGCGTCCCGCACCGGGATGTTGTCGCGCGCGATGCACAGGAGCACTTGGCTCATCGCCTGCGGCTGCACGTTGTAGCCGGGCGTCCCGAAGGCCGTCCGACAGCCTCGTCCGCTAGGCGCATCGCCGCCGCGGATGTGTCAGCCCTGGTCTGACACAGGCCGGATGGGCAGGATCCGTCCAGGGTTGGTTGCTAATGGGCCGCGAAATCACGGCAATCCCTGACCACCGTCGACGGGGAGATTGGCGCCGGTGATGTAGGCGCCTGCCGGCGACGCCAGCAACAGGGCAAGCGGCGCCACCTCTGCAACCAGGCCAGCGCGCCCGACCGGGATGCTGGCAAGCACGGCGGCATACTCCGCGACGTCGCTGCGCAGGGCCGCGTTCCGGTCGGTGTCGATGATGCCGGGCGCGATGACGTTGGCGGTAACGCCATGCCGGGCCCATTCCTTGCCCAGGTTTCGCATGAGATTTGCCAGCGCCGCCTTCGTTGCCGCATAGACGGCGAGCTTGGGATGGGGCCGTCGTGCTTGAACGCTGCCGATGGCGATCACGCGACCGAAGCCGTGCTCGGCCATGGCCGGCACGAGCGCCCCGCACAGGTCAAAGGCGCTGCGGAAGCCGCTGGTGACCTGGACATCGAAGGCACGGTCCGGACCAGCCGCCATGTCGTGGCGACGATGCTCGGCGGCATTGAGGACCAGGATGTCCACGCGACCGAGCGCCGCCACCGCCATCCGGGCCAGTTCACGCGCGGCGGACGGTTCGGAGAGGTCGGCCTGCAGCAGCGGCGCTCGCCGGCCGGCGGCCTGGATCGCATCCGAGACCTCACGGGCGGCAGCCTGATTCGCGTGGAAATGCACGCCCACATCCGCTCCCGCGCCGGCGAGGGTCAGTGCGATGGCCCGGCCGATGCCACGGGAGGCACCGGTGACCAGCGCACGCCGGCCGTCCAGACGAAAGTGGCTCCCCGGATCAGGCGCCTGGAGCGCCGCATCTCGCCAACCGGAGGAAGGCATCGCGGCTACCATGCTCCCGACCCTTGACCACGATGGTCACGCCTCCTCCATCTTGCGACCATCGCTCAGCTTGGCGAAGCGAAAACGCGGCGCAGAAGCCGCCGAAGCATGACGGGAGAGACAGGGTGCAGCTCTTGGGAAAGACGGTGCTCGTGACAGGAGCCTCGAAGGGTATCGGGGCGGAGATCGCGCGGGCCGTCGGCGCCGCTGGCGCAACGGTCCTTGCCCATTGTCGCTCCGACACCGCGGGAGCGATGGCGGCCCTCGCCGATGTCCCAGCTGAGCGCCGGCACGTGCTGACCGCCGATCAGCTTGAGCCCCGGGGCATGGATGAGCTTTGGCAGCAGGCGCGCACGCTGTCGCCGCGCATCGATGTCGTCGTGCTCAACGCCGCCATCTTCGTGAACGCGGGGGGGATCGAGGACGATCTCGGCGCCTGGGAGCAGGCGTGGGAGACGCAGTGGCGCGTCAACGTCGCGTCTCCCACGCGGCTGATGAAGCACGCGGTGAACCACTTCGTGGACAACGGCGGCGGCGTGCTGGTCACCATGTCGTCCTGGGCGGCGATGCGCGGATCGGGCAGCCAGGCGACGATCGCCTACGCCGCCAGCAAGGCCGCCGTGACGGCCGCCGCTCGCACCGTGGCGCGTCACTACGCCAAGGCCGGCGTCCTCTCCTACATTGTCGCCCCGGGCGTCGTGCGCACGCAGATGAGCCTCGACGCGGCCGCGATCTCAGGCGGCGAGGAGAAGGTCACGGCGTCACTGGCAATGGGGGAGTGGGTGCCGCCTGCCGAACTCGGCGAACTCGTCGCGTTCCTCGCAACCGGGCGGGTGCGCCACATGACCGGGGCGACCATCGACGTGAACGGCGCGTCCTGGGTCCGATAGGTAGGACGTCAGCGGAGGAAGCCCATGTAGTCGTCGGGCACGCGCTCACCGCGCAGCTCATAGCTGCGGCCGGTCATGGCACGCGCGCCGGCACGGATCCCGGCCGGCACGCCACGTGATTCCATGGTGTGCAGCGCGCTCCAGGTCAGGCCTTCGCGCGTTGCGACCGTCTCGATCACCTGCTCGGGCTGCAGCTTGCCCTCGCTCAGCAGCTTGGCCGTGGCGGCAAGACCATCGACCATCATGCGGCGCAGGAAGGCCTCGTCGCAGCCCTGCTCTACACCGGTCGCGATCAGCGTCCGTAGCAGCATGCAGGTATACGGCGTCAGCGCGAGCGCGACGCCGGTGATCGGCTCCATGAGCGCGTCGTCGATCCACTCCACCCGCTCGCAGGTGCCATGCACGAGAGCCTCGATGGCGCTACGCCAGCCCGGTGCAACACCATCGCCGCAGGACAGCAGCGTGATGCCGGCAGAGACCCAGGCAGTCGGCGGCGGCGTGACGCGGATGACTGCCATGCCGTCGGGCAGCCGCTCGGCCAGCCACTCCACCGTCAGGCCCGCCGCGATGGAAACGAGGACCTGGCCCGGACGAAAGGCGGGGCCGAGCGTCCGCAGGAGCTCCTCCATCTCCTGCGGTCGCACGCCGAGCACCACCATCTCGGCCGCTGCCACCGCGGCGAGATTGTCCTCCCCGACCTCAAGCCCGTGTCGCGCGGACAATTCGGCGCGGCGATCGGCGCGGCGATGCGTCGCCAGCAGGCGCTCCCGCGGCCATCCACCGGCGATTGCCTTGTCGATCATCGCCTCCATCATCGTGCCGACGCCGATGAAGGCCGTCGCCGGGCGGGGATTGCTCATAGCCGTTCCTCACAGCACGCGGGTGAACCAGGATGGGTCACGCAGGGTCTCGGGGCCGACCTCGGCGACGACCGCGCCGGCCCGCAGCGCCGAGACGCTGTCGACGTAGTCGAGCGTCAGGCTGACATTCTGCTCCACGAGGACCACCGCGAGCCCGGCGTCGTTGGCCAGCCGCCTCAGCACCGCCATGAGGTGGAGGGCAGGACCCCGCGCCAGGCCACAGGTGGGCTCGTCGAGAAGCATCACGCGCGGGCGCAGCATCATCGCCATCGCGACGGCGAGCATCTGCTGCTGCCCGCCGCTGAGCGCTGTTGCCCGGCGACGCGAGAGACCCTCTAGCATCGGGAAGAGGCGCCAGGCGATGCCGAGGTCGGGCCGGCCGCCCGCGGCGGCGCCCATCAGTTCCAGGTTTTCCCGCACGGTCAGATGGGGGAACACGCCCCGCCCGCCGCTGCCGGCCTGCGGGACCAGCGCGACGCCGCGCGCCAGGCGCGCACGCGTCGGCAATCCTGCGAGTTCCTCGTTGCCGAGCCTGATGGAGCCGGCGTCCAAGGCGATCAGCCCGAGAATTGCCTTCAACGCCGTCGACTTCCCGCTTCCGTTGCGGCCGATCAGCAGCCGCACCTCGCCCGGCGCGACGGAGAGGCCCAGGCCGCGCAGCACGGGAAGGCTGCCGTAGCGCGCGCGCAGTCCGGAGGCGGCGAGGATCGGCTCCTGCATGCGGCTTAGAGGCCCATGAACGCGCGCCAGACGCGCGGGTCGTCGAGCACCGCCGCAGGGTCTCCCGCCACGACGACGCGGCCGGCATCGAGGAAGACCGCGACGTCGCAGATCTCCCGCACCAGTTCGAGGTTGTGCTCGATCAAGAGGATCGTCCCGACCTCGCGCGAGAGACGGCGTATCAGCGCGGCGAGGTCGCGCACCGCGTCGGGATCGAGGCCGGCGGCAGGTTCGTCGAGCAGCAGCAGGCCGGTGCCGGTCGCAAGCGCCCGCGCGATGCCGACGCGCTTCTGCTGACCGTAGGAGAGTTCGGTCGGCAGCCGGTCGGCGAGGTCGGCAAGCCCGACCATGTCGAGCAGCGCTTCGGCCCGCCCTTGCGTGGCGCGCTGGTCCGCCGCTGTCCTGGCCCAGCGGAAGACCGCCGTTCCCAGACGCTGCCCTCTGTTGTCCTGGCACGCCACCATGACGTTCTCCAGCGCCGTCAGGGTCGGAAACAGGCGGATCTCCTGGAAGGTGCGGCTGATGCCTCGGGCCGCACGCGCCGCTGCCGTGCCCCGAAGCGGCGCGCCGTTGAGTTCGATTGAACCGGCATCGGGCCTGACGACGCCCGCGACGAGGTTAAAGAGCGTGGTCTTGCCGGCACCGTTCGGGCCGATCAGCCCGGTGATCGAGCCCTGGGCAACGTCGAGCGACACATCGTCCAACACGACTGCCGAGCCGAAGGCCTTGCGCAGCCCGCCAAGACGCAGCGCAGGGCCCTCGGCCGGACGAGGCGCGATCATCAGGCGCGACGCGCACCGAAATCAAAGATACCGCGTCGCTGGATCTCGGCGGCCGAGAGATGAACGGTCGCCTCGCCCCCGCGGTAGGTGCGGATGTCGAGCTCCCGCAGGGCCGTTCCGTCTTCCCGGTAGGAGAAGGGGCCCAGCACCCCCTGGTATGTGCCGAGGGCGAGCAACGCGGCGCGGATGTTCTCCGAGGTCCACTCCTGGCCCTGCTGGCGCATGCGCGACATTGCCTCGAACAGGGACATGCCGAGGTCATAATGGGTCCGCACGAAGATCGCGGGATCGCGGCTATAGGCCTGGCGGAACGCGGCCACGAAGGTTGCCTCCTGCGGGCCACCCTCGGGATTTGATGACGACGTCCAGAAGCTGTTCTCGGCCGCGCTGCCCGCGACCGAGAACAGGTCGCGCGACTCGAAGCCCTGGTGGCTGAGCAGCGGCGCGGTGTAGCGGGCCTCTCGCAACTGCTTCACGGCGGCTCCGATCGAGACGCCGGAGAGGGCGATATAGATCGCATCGGGCCGGCTCGCCGCCAGCTTGGCAGCCACGGCGGAGCGATCCGCCCGCGCGGGGTCGACGCCCTCATCGTCGACGACCGTGCCGCCGGAGGCGGGCCAGAGACGCCGGACGGCATCGCGCATGCCGCTGCCGAAATCGTCGTTGCCGTAGAAGATGCTGATGCGCTGGGCGTTGAAGGCCTGTTTCGCAAAGGCGAGCGCCACCTCCGCTTCCAGGGCCGCGTTCGCGACGCTCGTCATGAAGTAGCGGCTGATGCCGACCAGGCGCGGGCTGGTGGCGCCGGCGCTGATCTGCAGCACGCGCGCGCGATCCGTGATCGGCACGACCGCCAGCACCGGGCTGGAGTAGACATTGGCGACGACGTTCACCCGGTCCACCTGGATCAGCTTCTGGGCGGCGGTCACGGCGCGCGCGGGCTGGGCGGCGCTGTCCTCGAAGATGATCTCGACGCGCGTCCCCCCGAGCCCGCCGCGTGCGTTCCACTGGGTCGCCGCGAATTCGAGGCCCGCGCGGAAATCGGCGCCCTGCGCCGCGGTGGGACCAGACAGGTTCAGCACGGCACCCATCCGCCACACCTCGGGATAGCGCGCCTGGGCACGCCCGGCGGCTGGCGCAAGGCCGGCAGCGATCAGGGGCAAGCCGAGCGTCAGCTGACCGAGCCGACGCCGCGTTTCGATCCTGGTCATGGTGATTGCCTCCTCAGTTCGGTTGGATTCCTGGCGCTGGTTCACGTGCTTCGGGTGGCCGCGTGCGCAGCCGTCGCCGGCCTGCGATGCCCTCGGGGCGCAGCAGGACGATGAGGATCAGCAGCGACGCGTAGGCGATCTCGTTCAGCGGACCGCGCAGGTCGGGCGGGATGCCGGCGAACCTCAGGGCTTCTGGCACGCACCAGATGACAAAAGCGCCGATCGCAGGACCCCAGACCGTCCCCGCGCCGCCAAGCACCGTAGCAACGATGATCACGAAGGAGGTCCGTGCAACGAAGCTCTCAGGATCGATGAAGGCGACGTAGCTGGCATAGGTGACGCCGGCCGCACCGGCCATCGCCGCGCTGACGGTCAGCACCTCGAACTTGCGCCGCACCACACTCCTCCCCGCGGCTTCCAGGGCGACGGGGTCGTCCTTCATGGCGCGCAGCACGCGGCCGTAAGGCGAAGACGCAATCCTCCAGGACATCAGCAGGATTAGCGCCAGCACGGCGTAGATCACGACTAGCTGGCGCCAGGGCGTGTCGAACTCGATGCCGAACAGGGACGGCGGCGGAATGCCCGGGATGCCCATGGGCCCTCGGGTGACGCTCGTCAGGTTCAGCATGAGCTCGTGGCAGATCACGGCGAAGGCGAGCGAGCCCACGATCAGGTAGTCGCCCTCGAGCCGGCTCGCCGGAAGCGCGATGGCCGCCGCGATGAGCCCGGCGGCTGCGGCGCCAATGACGAGGGCGATCGGGAATGGAAGACCTGGCCCCGTCATCGCGAGCGCACCGGCGTAGGCGCCGATGCCGAAGAACGCCCCATGCGCGACGGAGAACATGCCGGCATGACCGAAGGCGAGATCGTAGCTGACGGCCAGCATGGCGTAGATGCCGGCGATGGCGAGGACGGAGAGGACATAGCCTTCCATGCCCGCCTCCCCTCAGGCTCGCCGTAACCCGACGCCCAGCAGCCCGTTCGGGCGCAGGAGCAGGAAGGCGGTCATGGCCGCGAGGGCGATCGTCGTCTGATACGACGCGTTCGTCAGGTAGACGGCGATGGCCCCGATGAGCCCGAGCACGAGACCGCCAAGCGCCCCACCAAGGAACGAGCCGAGCCCACCCGCGAAGACGGCAACCGTCGCGATGATGAGTTGCTGTTCGCCAAGGTCAGGCGAGACGCCCTGGTCGAACAGCGCGATGGTCCCGACGGGAACGGTCAGCACCGATCCGACGGCGTAGGCGTGAAGAAAGCGCCGGTCGAGATCGATCCCTGCGATGCGCGCCATCTCCGGGTTCGAGACGATGGCGCGCAGCTCCCGGCCAAGCCGGGTCCCGACCAGGATCCAGGCTACGAGTCCGGTCGTGAGAAAGCCCGCCAGGACTTTCATGATCACCAGCTCCGATAGGTTGATGGGGCCAAGCGGGAAGGTTCTCATCGCTCCCGCCGACAGCGTCATAGGCACGCCGCCGAAGGCGATCAGGAGAAGGTTCTGCAAGATGACCAGGAGGGCGAAGGAAGCAAGGAACCACAGCAGCGGGGGAGCGCCGCGCCGGCGCAGCGGGCGGTAAAGCAGCAGCTCGCAGGCTGTCCCGAGAACGGCGGCGGCAACGGCGGCGAGCAGCATGGCGGGCATGAGCGGCAGGCCCAGCTCCTTGACGCCCAGGAGAACCGTATAGGCGCTGAGCGTGATCACCGCGCCGTGCGTGAAGTGGAACACCCGCGTGGTGTTGAAGATGAAGCCGAAGGAGAGCCCGACGACCGCATAAAGGGCGCCGGAGCCGAGGCCCTGGATCAGCAGCTGAAACGGGAGATCCAACGCGCTACGCGCCTAGCTGTTGGCGTGCGAGAAGCAACACGCGTCCGCAGACCAATTGTGGCCCGGCACACGTCGCGTATGCGGCATGGCCCCTTGTTCCTTCCTCCCGGCCGCACTGACGCCTGCGTTGGCACGCCGATCGCCTACGGCTGCTGCCGTGAGCCTATCCTCGGATCCGACGCACTTGCAAAGAAATCCTGGGCCGCCGTTCGGGAATGCTCGCTCGGACAGCCCGTCGTTGATCGACACAACGGTCTGACGCCGGTGGACTTTCAGGCATCGGTATGACCGCGTCGCGCTCCGTCGCGGTGCGCAGAGGCACGACGGGCCCGACGATGCCGTGTAGCGAAGGTATTTCAGCGCCTCAGCTCGTTGTAGGTCCGCTCGCCCCAGGCCATCGCATCGCGCACCGACATGCGGTTGCTGACGACCTGCTGGACCATGCGCCCGAGCGCGTCGTTCAGCGCATCGGAATTCTCTGGCCAGTGGAAGTTCAGCGGCCGGGTGGCGGCCTGCTCCAGAATGGCCGTCAGGCCGAAGCGCTGGTTCTGCTCGGTCGCGAAGGCCGGGTCGCGCGCGACGCTGCGCCGCACCGGCAGATAGCCCGCGGCGCCGGCCTGGCGCGCCTGGATCGGCGCCGATGTCCAGTGCTCGATGAACTTGAAGGCCGGCTGCGGATTGCGGGCACGGCGCGGGATCGACAGGTGCCAGCCCTGCAGCGAGACTGGCGTGGGCTTCCCCGACTCGACCGCCGGGAAGGGCACCAGCGAGAACTGCGCACCCGCCGGCGCCCTCTCCTGCACGGTCGAGAGGCGGTGCGAACCCTGGAAATACTGCGCGATGTTGCCGGCGATGCAGACATTCTGCAGGTCGTCGGACGGCATGAGCGCGGAATCGAGCTTCAGGATGCCGTGGCGATGCACGAGGTCGTGGCAGAAGCCGAGCATCCGCTCCGTCGCCGGGTTGGCGAAGGCGGCCGCACCGTCGTCCCTGAGGATCATGCCGCCGAACGCGACGACGGACGGCAGGAACCATTCGATCGCCGCGGTCGAGGTCGCGGTGTTGAAGGAGACGCCGAGGCCCTGGATCGGTCCCTCCTGCAGGCGTCGCCCGGCGGCGACCATATCGTCCAATGTCGCAGGCACCGCGATGCCGGCGCGTGCGAACAGGTCCGTGCGCCAGAACATCCCGAAGATCCGCATTTCCCAGGGCAGGCCATAGAGCCGCCCCTGGCGGTCTCGCGCGATCGGCATGGTGATGAGGTCGTCGCGATCCGCCGCGCTCCAGCCCCGCATCATGTCATCGAGCGGCAGCAGCGTATTGGCCGCGACCTGCGGCGCCATATAGGGGGAATAGAGCATCACCACGTCCGGCACCTGGCCGGCACGCGAGGCGCGCAGCAGCTGCGGACCGAGCTCCGTCCACTGGATGACGTTGGTGCGGACGCGCACGCCGGCATTCGCGGCTTCGTAGCTGCGGATGACGTGGGCCATCTCCTCGGACCGGACACCGCGGCCGGCGGGATCGAGGAAGCTCCAGAGCTCGATCGTCGTGCCCTGCGCGAGCGACGGCCGGGCGAGCGGTGCGGCGAGCAGCGCGCCGAGCGCGGTGCGACGCGTGATCCTGGTCATGTCCGTCTCTCCTCCCTTGTCTTGTTCAGATGGGTCAGCCCTTCACGGCGCCCCCGGTCAGTCCCTGGATGAAGTAGCGCTGCAGCGCGGCGTAGAGCGCGACGATCGGGATGATGGAGGCAATCGCCGCGGCGCAGAGCGGTCCGTATTCGACGCCCGTCTCCGTCATGAAGGCGTAGATGCCGACCTGGACGAGACGGTTCTCGTCCGAGAGCGTCAGGGAATAGGCAATCAGAAAGTCGTTCCAGATCATGACGAAGACCAGGATTGATCCGGCGACGAGCCCCGGCCACAGCAGCGG
Source organism: Falsiroseomonas sp. HW251 (assembly GCF_050563545.1). Taxonomy (NCBI): domain Bacteria; kingdom Pseudomonadati; phylum Pseudomonadota; class Alphaproteobacteria; order Acetobacterales; family Roseomonadaceae; genus Falsiroseomonas; species Falsiroseomonas sp. HW251. The sequence goes on along the minus strand of NZ_JBNXUM010000034.1, from coordinate 9,271 downwards.
CACGGTCACCCGCGCGAAGGCGCCGAGCGGCGTGCAGCCATCGATCTGGGCGCTCTCCTCCAGTTCGGCCGGCACGGCGGCGATGAAGCCGCGCAGCAGCCAGACGAGTGTGGGCACCAGCCAGGCGGAGAAGACGAGCCCGGGCGCGAGCAGCGTGTCGTAGATCCCGACCTCGACCGCGACGGCATAGAGCGGCACCACCACGGCGATCCCGGGGACCATGATGGTGGACCACATCAGCAGCAGCAGACCCTCTCGCCCGCGAAAGCGGAAGCGCACCGTCGCCCAGGCCGCGAGCAGCGCCAGCCCTAGGCTGAGCACCAGCGAGCCGGCCACGACCAGCAGCGTGTTCCCGACATAGCGCATGAAGCGCGCGTCGAAGACGGCGAGGCGCCAGTTGTCGAAGGTCGGCGCGACGGGCAGCCAGGACGGCGGCCAGGCATGCACCTCCTGCGTCGTCTTCAAGGACGTGGAGAGGCCCCAAAGCACCGGCAGCAGCGCGAAGGCGCAGGCCAGCAGCACCGCGCCATAGGCGGCAACGGCGGCGCCCGGCCGAAGGCGCGTGCGTCTCATGCGTGCCCATCCCCGCGCAGCACGCGCATGTAGACGATGGTGAAGACGATGTTCAGCGCGAAGATGATCACCGCCCCGGCGGTCGCCAGCCCCATGCGGTAGAACTTGAAGCCTTCCTCGAAGACGCGAAGGGCCATGACGTCGGTGGCGCCGACCGGGCCGCCGCCGGTCATGATCAGCACGATCGAGACGCCGTTGAAGGTGTGCAGCGTCGTCAGCACCAGCGTGACCAGGGTGGTGTTGCGCACGAGCGGGAAGACGACGTGCCGGAAGCGCTGCCATCCGCTGGCGCCGTCGATCTTCGCGGCCTCCTGCAGCTCGGTCGGGATGGTCTGCAAGGCGGCGAGCACGAACACCATCACCAGGGGATAGCTGCCCCAGGCATTGCAGAGGATGAGGGCCGGCATCGCCAGCGCCTGGCTCGTCATCGGGTTCGGCATCGTCGCGCCGAGCGCGGCCACCACGGGCGAGACCGGTCCGAACTGCGCCGAGAGGATCCATGCCCAGAGGATGGCGGCGACCGTGTTGGACACCAGCCAGGGCAGGATCAGCACGGTGCGGATCAGCCCGCGCGCACGCAGCGGCAGGTTCAACAGCACGGCAAGTCCGAAGCCGAGCGGCATCGCCACGGCCAGCGAGCCGGCCACGAACACCACAGAATTCCAGGCGCGCTGGATCCCGGACTCGGACAGCAGGAAGCGCTGGTAGTTGAGCAGCCCGACGAACTCGCCGATGTCGAGGTAGTTCGACCGATGGAGGCTTTGCCAGATCGCCTGGCCGAGCGGCAGGAAGGACACGGCGGCGACCAGTAGCAGCGCCGGCGCCATCAGCAGATAGGGACGCAGCAGGCGGCCCGCCCGCGGCCTGCGCGGCGGCGGCGCCGGGACCGACAGGTCGTGCACGGCGGCGCTCATGGCAGACCCAGCCCCCCGTCCACATAGAGATCAGCGCCGGTGATGTAGGCGCCCGCCTCGGAGGCGAGCAGCAGCACCAGCGGGGCGACGTCCTCCGCTGTTCCGGCCCGCCGCGCCGGGATGCGATCGAGCAGCGCCCGGTCGGCCGCGGCATCGTCATGCAGCTCCGCGTTCCGGTCGGTGTCAATCAGCCCGGGAGAGACCGTGTTCGCTGTCACCCCGTGCGGCGCCCATTCCTTGCCGATGTTCCGCATCACGTTGGACAGCGCAGCCTTCATTGCGGCGTAGACCGGAAGCTGCGGATTCGGCCGCCGCGCCTGGACGCTGCCGATGGCGATCACGCGACCGAATCCACGCTGGGCCATGACCGGCACGAGTGCGGCGCACAGCTCGAAGCCGCTGCGGAAGCCGGTGTCGAGCTGGAGGTCGAAAAGATCGGGCGTGGTCTGCGACAGTGTCATGCGCCGCTGCTCCGCGGCGTTCAGCACGAGGATGTCCACGCCGCCGAGCGCGCCGATTGCCGCCTCCGCGAGTGCAGCCGCCGAACCACGGCGCGACAGGTCGGCCTGCAGGATCGGCGCCCGACAACCGGCGGCCTCGATCGCCGCCGCCACCGCCGACGCGGCATCGCGGTTGGCATGGTAGTGGACGGCGACATCCGCGCCCGCGCCGGCCAGCGCGAGCGCGATGGCTCGACCGATCCCGCGCGACGCGCCGGTGACCAGCGCACGGCGTCCGTCCAGCCGGAAGGTGCGGGCGGGGTCGGGCAGGCGCAGGGCGCCGCCAGACCTTTCCTGCGCGATGGACGCTGCCACGACCGGCCTGTCCTCCCGTCCTATGCCGATCAACCAAAACGGACCAATCGGCGGCGTTGCTTGACCCTATTTGACGCCTGCGTCACGCTCGGTGTCAACGAAGAGCGTGTTCCATCGCGTGCAGGAGGAAATGGTCGTGAATGGTTCGACTGCGGACGAGCGCCTGCACGGGGTCTTCCCGATTGTCACCAGCCCCTTCCACGCCGACGGCAGCCCCGACACGGCGAGCCTTCGCCGCGTTGCCGACTACGTCGTGCGCGCCGGCGCGCAGGGCTGCGTCTATCCCGCCATCGCCAGCGAATTCGCGACCCTTGCCGACGGCGAGCGGGAGAGCCTGACGGCCGTCGTGGCGGAAGCGGTGAATGGGCGCATTCCTCTGGTCGTCGGCATCTCCGCCGAGACGCCGGAGCGCTCCGCCGCCCTCGCCCGCCAGGCGGCAGGCCTCGGCGCTGCCGCGCTGATGATCATGGCGCCGCGCAGCGCGGGCACGGCGGCCGATGGCGTGGCGCGGTTCCTCGACGCCGCGCTCGGCGGGGTAGCGCTGCCGGTCATCCTGCAGAACGCGCCGCCACCGCTCGGCTCCTCGCTCCCGGCGGAGACCGTCGTCGAGATCCTTCGGCAGGTGCCGCGCATCGCCTATGTGAAGGAGGAGGTCGTTCCCTGCGGGCAGCGCATCAGCGCCTTGCTCGCCGCGGCTCCCGGCCTCGCCGGCGTGTTCGGTGGCGCCGGCGGCCGCTTCGTGCTGGACGAACTGGCCCGCGGCGCAGCGGGCTCGATGCCGGCCTGCGAGGTGACGGAGATCCATGTCGCGCTCTACGCCGCATGGCGCGCCGGCGACCGGCGCCAGGCGCGTGATCTCTTCAACCGCGTGCTGCCGCTGCTGAACATGGGCGGCGTCTTCCGCACGCCGGTGACCAAACGCGCGCTGCTCCGCCGCGGCCTGATCGCCCACCCCCGGCACCGCGACGGCAACCCGGAGCTCGACCAGCAAGATCGCGCGGAGCTCGACGCCATCCTGGACGACCTGGCACCGCTGATGACCACCTCGACGAGGCTCGCCGCATGAGCCGCCCGCTTCGCTCCGCCCGCTGGTTCGAGGCCGCCACGCGGATGGGCCACACGCATCGCCAGCGCATCCTCCAGGCCGGCTTTTCCCGAGGTGACTGGAAGGGCAAGCCGGTGATCGCGGTCCTCTCCACCTGGAGCGAATTGAATCCGTGCCACATCCACCTGCGCGAACGCGCGGAGGACGTGAAGCGCGGCATATGGCAGGCCGGCGGCTTCCCGGTGGAGGTGCCGGTCATGTCGCTAGGCGAGCCCTTCATGAAGCCGACGACGATGCTCTACCGCAACCTGCTGGCCATCGAGACGGAGGAGGTGCTGCGCTGCCATCCCGTCGACGGCGCGGTGCTGCTGGGCGGCTGCGACAAGACCACGCCGGGGCTGCTGCTCGGCGCGATCTCGATGAACCTGCCGGCGATCTACGTGCCGGCCGGGCCGATGCTGACCGGACGCTGGCGCGGCAAGGCGCTCGGCAGCGGCACCGACACCGCGAAGGCCTTCAATGACTGGAAGGCGGGCGTGCTGTCCGACGCCGAGTTCCACGAAATGGAGGAAGCCGGCGCGCGCTCGCCCGGCACCTGCATGACGATGGGCACCGCCTCCACCATGACCTCGCTGGCCGAGGTGCTCGGCATGACGCTGTCCGGCGCGTCGTCGATCCCCGCGCCGGACAGCCGCCACCGGCACATGGCGGTGGAGAGCGGCCGGCGCGCCGTCGCGATGGTGGCCGAGGATCTAAAGCCGACCGATATCCTGAGTTCGGCGAGCTTTGCCAACGCGATCGTCACGCTGATGGCGCTCGGCGGCTCGACCAATGCGGTGATCCACCTGGTCGCGATGGCGCGCCGTGCCGGCCTTCCGCTCTCGCTCGAGGATTTCGACGCCGCTTCGGGGCGGGTGCCGGTGCTGGCGGACATGCGGCCCTCCGGGCGCTTCCTGATGGAGGATTTCTTCGAGGCGGGCGGTCTGCGCGGCCTTCTCTCGCGCATCGACGATCTGCTCGACCTGTCGGCCCGGACGGTCGAAGGCCGATCGCTCGGCCAGGCCATCGCCGGCGCCCGCGTCTGGAATGACGAGGTCATCCGGCCGCGCGAAAATCCCTTGCAGGCATCCGGCGGCCTCGTCGTCGTCCGCGGCAATCTCTGCCCGGATGGCGCGGTGCTGAAGGTGTCCGCCGCGAGCCCGCACCTGCTGCGCCACACCGGGCCGGCGCTGGTCTTCGAGGGCTGGGCCGACTTCGCGTCGCGCGTGGATCGCGACGACCTGCCGGTGACGCCGGCCACCGTGATGATCCTGCGCAACTGCGGCCCGCGCGGCGTGCCCGGCATGCCGGAATGGGGGATGATGCAGGTGCCGGCAAAGCTGCTGAAGCAGGGCCTGCGCGACATCCTGAGGATCTCGGATGCGCGGATGTCCGGCACGCATTTCGGCACGGTCGTCCTGCATGCGGCACCGGAAGCGGCGATCGGCGGTCCCCTGGCCCTGGTGCGCGACGGCGACCTCGTGTCGCTCGACGCCGCGGCAAGGCGCCTCGACCTGCTGGTGGACGAGGCCGAGTTGGCGAGACGCCGCGCCGCCTGGGTGCCGCCCGAACCGAAGCATGCGCGCGGCTGGGCCCGTCTCTATGCCGAGCAGGTCCTGCAGGCCGATGCCGGCGCCGACCTCGAGGTGCTGCTGGCCGGCCCGCGCAACCCGGAGCCCGAGATCAACTGAGCATGGGCAATCGCCAGGCCGCCCCCGAAATCGCCGTGGCCGCGCCCACGCCGGAGCAGGTCTATGCGGCCCTCCGTGCGGGTCTGGAGGCCGGTGACGTCGCACCCGGCGGGCGGCTGGCGTCGGAGCGAGATCTGGCGGCCCGCTTTGGCGCGTCACGCGGGGCTGTCCGGCGGGCGCTGGCGAGGCTCGCCGGTGAAGGGCTGATTGAGCGCCGGCTGGGTCGGGCTGGCAGCCGGGCGCGCCCACTCGACCTCGCGCCGCCGCGACCAGACGCAGCGGCGCCCTTCGCGAGCCCGCAAGACGTTCTCGAAGCGAGGCTCGCCGTCGAACCCGGCTTCGTGGACCTGGTGATCGCCCGCGCCACGGAGGACGACTTCGCCCGCATGGCGGCCTGCCTCACGCGGATGGAGGCCGCCGCGACACAACAGGCGTTCCGCGAAGCCGGCTATGCCTTCCACCTTGAGATGGCCCGTGCGACGCGCAATCCGCTGCTCGTGCATCTGTTCGAGGTCATCATCGAGGCGCGCGCACGGGCCGGCTGGGGCAAGCTGCGGGCGCTGAACGAGAAGCCGGAGCAGCGCGCGGCGCAGGTCGCAAAGAACTGGCGGACGCTGGGCCATCTCCGCGGTCGTGATGCTCTTGCCGCACGACGCTCGCTAGCGGAGCACTTGGCGCAGATGCTGCGGGAGGTTGCCGGGCCCCACGCCATCGGCGAAGGGGCGGCTGCAACCATGGGTGAGCCCTGAGGGTTCGGCGCGGACTGCCGCGTCGCCCTACCGCCAGCTTCTCCATCGCCTTCCGCGCCTCCTTCAGGCGGTCGCTGAACGCACGCGCGATGTAGGCCCTCACCGGCGCCGCTGGGGCCGGCTTTCCGTCGCTGCCGGCCGCCAGGATGACGCCGTCGGGGTCGGCGACCAGGCGGATGTCCTTCCCGAGCAACCGCACCACCTGCTCGACGGGGACGCGCTCGCCGGCCTCGCGCGGCGACTTCTCGCGCTGTTCCACAATCCCTAGCCGGCGCGCCTTCGCCTGGGCCGCGGTGCCGGCAACGATGCTGGCCATGCTCAAGGCGGTGTCCGGCGGGTGGCCGAGCTGCTCGGCGACCACAGCCGCCCAGAGGGTCAGCACGGGGGCGCGGTTGACGCGGATGGGCGTCGTGGAGGTCATCGAGGGCAGCGTAGCCGGGCCGCGAGCCGACCTCCATGAGGGCGGCGCCACCGAGCCGCTGCGCGAAGCAGCGGCCATGTTGCCTGGCGGGCGGGCGGCCCCCCCGGCAGCATCCAAAAGCGGGGGTGGGGGGTCTTGTGATACACGCCCCACGAAATTGTATCGGATCGCCATTGCGTCACCTCTTCCAGCGACGATCCGCTTCGTGGAGGATCGCCGGCCTACCGCAACCGCGTCTCCCCCGAATGAAGGCCGCGGGTTGAACCAGATCTTCGAGAAAAAGCCCGAACCGACACTCCTCGCCGCGAGGGCGACGGAGCAACGGGGCGTGAGTCGCCCGGACGCAGGAGGCGGTCTCCTCGGTTTCGCCGGCGCACCCGTCCCTGCCACAACCGCGCGTCGGTCCCCATCCGCGGTGTCGCTCCTACTCCCCTTCGCGATTGCGCTGCCGCTGCTGCTGATGGCCGCGAGCGCGTGGTTGTCCTGGCGGCAGGCCTGGCGGGAGGCGGAGGCCGAGGTCACCCGAACCGCCGAGGCCGGCGCTGAGTATGCCCGGCGCGTGCTGGACGGCCTGCTGCTGCGGGTCGATCGCGCGGACGAGCTGCTCGCCGGCCTCTCGGACGAGCATATCCGCGCGCGAGAGGGCGAGTATCACGCCGCTCTGCGCGCGATCGGGCAGCGGACCCGCGACGACAACGAGCAGCATGTGTTCCTGCATGACCGGGACGCCCGCACGCTGGTCAGCGGCGCGATCTTCCCCGCGCCGCCGCTCTCCGAGGTCTTCATGGACCGCGACTACAATCAGGCCCTGCGCGGCCCCGATGCCCCGCCGGTCTACCTCGGCAAGGTCTTCGTCGGACGCGTCCTCGACCGGCCCTTCTTTTCGGTTGCACGGCGCCGCGAACGCGGCGGCAACGGCCTGCCGCCCGGCGACTACGATGGCGTTGTCGTCGTCTCGGCCGATGCCAACGCGATGGGCGCCGGACTGCGCCGTCTCTTGCCGGGCGACGGCGAGGGCTCCACGGACGTGCTGGCCCTGCTGCGCGACGATGGCGAAGTGCTGGCGCGCTCGACAAGCATGACCGCGCCGCTCCCAGCTGCAAAGCTACGACACCCTGTGGCGCGCGCTGTGGCCGACGGCACCGAGCGGGGCATCTTCGTCGGGCGGTCAGACCTGGACGGTGTTGAGCGCCTTGCGGCGCTGCGCCGGGTGGATGGCTGGCCGGCCTTCGTGTCGGTCGCCCGTCCGCGTTCGGCCATCGTGGCGCGCTGGCGCGACGTCGTCGCGCTGCAACTCGCCTTCGCGGTGCCGGCGACGCTTGCGTTGGTCGGCCTCGCGCTCCGGGTTCGTCGAGGCCAGCGCGACCTCGCCGCCGTGAACGCCAACCTTGAGCAGCGCATCGAGGCGCGCACCGCCGAACTGCACGATCGCGAGGCCGTCGCCCGCAACGCCCTGACGCAGCTCGACGCCGTCTATGCGACCGCGCCGGTCGGCCTATGCGTCCTCGACCTGAAGGGCCGTTACATCCGCGTTAATGCGGAGTTGGCGGCGATGAACGGCGTCCCGGCTGAGGACCATCCCGGTCGGACGATCGGCGAGGTCGTGCCCGCTATTGTCGAGGCAGGGAACGCCCTGCTCCGGCGCGTGGTCGAGACGGCCGAGCCGGTGCTGGGCGTAGAAATCGAGGGAGAGACGCCTGCGCAGCCTGGTGTTCGACGGGCCTGGGTGGAGGACTGGAGCCCGATCCGGGACGACGCCGGCCGCATCGTCGCTGTCAACGTCGTGGCGCGTGAGGTGACGGAGGAACGCGCGGCCGCGCAGGCGTTGGCCGCGAGCGAGGCACGCCTGCGTATCGCCCAACAGGGGGCACAGATCGGCACCTGGGAGCTGGATCCCGAGGCGGGGGAACTCATCTGGTCGGACGAGCAGTATGCGCTGTTCGGGATGGATCGACTGCGCGACGGCCCGATGGACCACCGACGCTTCCTTGATGACGTGGTCTATCGGGATGATCTGCCGCGCCTGAAGGAAGTGAGTGACGCCGCGTTCGCCTCCGGCGAGTTCGACCACGACTTCCGGGTCTGGCGGCGCAAGCCGGACCGCACGCGCGAGGTGCGCTGGGTTACGGGCCGGGGCCGCCGCTTCTCAGCCCCGGATGGTCGGCCCGGCCGCATGTTCGGCGTGAACGTGGATATCACCGAGCGCAAGATGGTCGAGGCGCAGCTCGCTGCGAACGAGGCCGAGTTCCGCGCCATTTTCGAGAACTCCGTCGTCGGCAAGACCCAGGCCGACCCTTCCACGCTGCGCTTCCTGCGGGTCAACGCGGCGTTCTGCGAGATGCTGGGCTATAACGAGGTCGAGCTGCTCGGCGGGATGACCTTCCTCGACATGACGCATCCCGAGGACCGCGCCAGCGACGAGGCGGGGTTCCGCGCCGCAATGGCCGAGCGACGGCCCTACCGCGTCGAGAAGCGGCTACTACGGAAGGACGGCGGCGTGCGCTGGGTCATCGAGTCTGTGGCACTGCTGCCGCCGGGACCGGGGCGGCCCGCAAGAGCAATCGCCACGGTGCAGGACATCACCGACCGGCGGCGGGCGGAGGAGCGTCAGGCGCTGCTGGCGCGCGAAGTGGACCACAGGGCGAAGAACGCGCTGGCCGTCGTGCAGGCCGCGCTTCGCCTCACCCGGAAGGACGACGCTGATGCCTATGCGCTCTCCGTCGAGGGCCGTGTCGCGGCGCTCGCACGCGCGCACACGATGCTCGCGGCCGGCAAGTGGGACAGTGTGGCGCTGCGCGAGCTGGTCGAGGCCGAGCTGGCCACCTTCCAGCCCGGTGGCGCCGGCGAGGCGCTGTCGGCGTCGTCCGGTAGAACGGTGACGGTGGAGGGCCCCGACCTCGCGCTCGCGCCCGATGCCGTGCAGGCGCTCTCGATGGCGATCCACGAGCTGGCGACGAACGCCGTCAAGTATGGCGCGCTGTCGGTGCCGGAGGGGCGCGTGCGGGTGACCTGGTCAGTGGACCA
>NZ_JBNXUM010000033.1:0-77622 GCF_050563545.1 Falsiroseomonas sp. HW251 | reverse complement strand
GCAGCGTGCGGGCCGCGGCCTCGGCCTGGCGTTCCTCCGCCGTCACGTCGCGGGCGATGCCGCGCAGCCCGTCCCCGGCGCGCATGGCCGCGAATTCCAGCCAGGCGATCGCGCCGTCCCCGGCCCGCAGCGCGAGGCGCAGGCCGCGCGGCGGCGTCCCGCCGGCGAAGGGATCCCGCGCGGGGGGCTCGGCCAGCAGCGCCGAGAGCCGCCGGCCCAGCAGCGACTCGGCCGCATGGCCCAGCGGCCGGTCCGGTGCGACGAAGGTCAGCCGGCCTTCCTCGTCCGTCTCGAACAGCAGGTCGGCACCGAGCAGGGCGAGATCGCGCCAGCGCGCCCGGCTGTCGAGCAGGGCAGTGGCGAGGGACTCGTCGGGCGGCTTCATGCCCGCAGGATCGCATGCCGGGGTTGAAGGGGTGGTTGACGCGGGCAGGGGGGGTCGCGATGAAGGGCCCGGCTTTCCACCCCCGCCAGGACCGCATCCATGGACAGGACCGCGCTCGCCGCGCGCATCGAGGCGCTCTGGGCCCGCCGCGACATGCTGAAGCCCGACACAACGGGCCCGGACCGCGCCGCGGTCGAGGAAGCGCTGGAGATGCTCGATGCCGGCCAGGCCCGTGTCGCCGAGCCCGACGGCCAGGGCGGCTGGAAGGTGAACCAGTGGCTGAAGCAGGCCGTGCTGATGAGCTTCCGCCTGTCCGACAGCAAGGTCATGGACACCTCGGCGGGCGCCTTCGACAAGGTGCCGCTGAAGTTCGAGGGGTGGGGCGAGAACCGCTTCAAGGTCGCGGGCTTCCGGGCCGTGCCGGGCTCCGTCGTGCGGCGCACCGCCTATATCGCGCCGAACGTCATCCTGATGCCGAGCTTCGTGAACCTCGGTGCGTATGTCGACAGCGGCACCATGGTGGACACCTGGGCGACCGTCGGGTCCTGCGCGCAGATCGGCAGGAACGTGCACCTGTCTGGCGGCGTCGGGATCGGCGGCGTGCTGGAGCCGCTGCAGGCCAACCCCGTGGTGATCGAGGACGACTGCTTCATCGGCGCGAGGTCGGAGGTGGTCGAGGGCGTGATCGTGGAGCGCGGCAGCGTGCTCTCCATGGGCGTCTTCATCGGCATGTCCACGAAGATCATCGACCGCGCGACGGGCGAGGTCATGTATGGCCGCGTGCCGGCCTATTCGGTGGTGGTGCCGGGATCCTTGCCCGGCAAGCCGCTGCCGGACGGCTCGCCGGGTCCGAGCCTCTACTGCGCGGTGATCGTCAAGCGCGTGGACGAGAAGACGCGGGCGAAGACGAGCATCAACGATCTGCTGCGGGATTGAGGGTCGCTTCGGCGATGGCGCTGTCCCCCTCCGGCCAAGCGCTTCCCTGCCCCCCCCGAGACTCTCACTCCCTTGCAAGCGGGGGAGGGTCGGGGTGGGGGTGCGGAGATCAAGGGCGCGCTGGACGAAGCACCCCCTCCCCATCCCTCCCCCGCTTGCGGGGGAGGGAGGCTCTGGTGCGGGGGAGGGAACCGCTCCGCGGGGCAGGGCAGCAACCATGACCACCGACCCCATCCCGCTCGCGCAGGCCCTCATCCGCTGCCGCTCCGTCACCCCCGCCGATGACGGCGCGCTCGACCTGGTGCAGCGCGCGCTCGAGCCGCTCGGCTTCGCCTGCACGCGGCTGGCCTACGGGCCCGACGACTACCGCGTGGACAACCTCTTCGCGCGGCGCGGCAGCGAGGGCCCGCATTTCTGCTACGCCGGCCACACCGACGTCGTGCCGACCGGCGATCCCGCGAACTGGTCGGACGACCCGTTCTCCGGCGCGGTGAAGGACGGCTACCTCCATGGCCGCGGCGCCTGCGACATGAAGGGCGGCATCGCCGCCTTCGTCGCGGGGTTGACCGATTTCCTCGCCGCCAACCCCGACCACAAGGGCTCGATCTCGCTGCTCATCACCGGCGACGAGGAAGCGCGGTCGGTGGACGGCACCGCGAAGGTGCTGGAGTGGATGCAGGCCAACGGCCAGGTCCCCGACATGGCGCTGGTCGGCGAGCCGACCTCGCGCCGCGCGCTGGGCGACGTGATCAAGATCGGACGGCGCGGCAGCATGAACGCCTGGGCCACCGTGCACGGCACCCAGGGCCACAGCGCCTATGCGACCGATGCCGACAACCCGATCCACCGCCTGGTCGCCGCGATCGCCCCGCTGATCGCCGCCCCGCTCGACAACGGCAGCGCGCATTTCCCGCCCTCGACGCTGCAGGTCACGGGCTTCGATGTCGGCAACCCCGCGACCAACGTGATCCCGGCGAGCGCGTCGGCCTTCCTCAACATCCGCTTCAACGATCACCACAGCAGCGCGCAGCTGACGGATCGCCTGCACGCCGCCTTCCGCGCGGCCGGCGCGCGCTATGACCTGCGCACTGAATGCTCGGGCGAGAGCTTCCTGACCGAGCCCGGGCCCTTCGTCCACGCTCTGACGCGCGCCATCGGACGCGCGACGGGCGTCACCCCGGTGCTGGACACCGGCGGCGGGACCTCCGATGCTCGCTTCATCGCGCGGTACTGCCCCGTCGCGGAATTCGGCGCGCTGGGGGATACGCTGCACAAGGTGGACGAGCGGACCTCGGTCGCGGAACTCCACCGGCTCGCCGGCGCCTACAGGACGATCCTCGAGGAGTTCCTGGCCTGAACACCTCCGCGCCCCCACCGCCGCTGCGCCTGGCCATCACGGCGGGGCTGCTCGGCGCCTTCCTGCTCGGCCGCGGCCGGCCGGAAGGGCTGGCGCTGATGGAGAACAGCCCCGAGGGTGCCTGGCGGTCCTTCGCCGCTGCCTTCGTCTGCCTGCCGGCCTTCCTGGCGCTGCGCGTCCTGGCCTGGGCGAGCCTCGGCCTGCCTTCGGGCGGGGTGCTGCGGTCGTTGACGGCGGAGATGATCGGCTACGCCGTCGCCTGGGTCGGCTTCGCGCTGGTCTCGCTGGCGCTGGCGCAGCATTGGGGCAAGGCGGCGGGCTGGCCGCGCTTCATCGCCGCGTGGAACTGGACGAACGTCGTGCAGTACGTCGTGCTGCTGGCGCTGGCCGTGCCGGCCGCGCTTGGCCTGCCGGACGTGGCGGCGCAGGTGCTGACGCTGGTGGGGCTTGGCTATGCCGTCTGGCTGGAGTGGTTCGTCGCGCGTACGGCGCTGGGCATCGATCGATCGGGCGCGGCGCTGCTGGTGGTGCTAGACCTGACGCTCGGGCTGTTCCTGGGCGGGCTGATCCGGACGCTTTCGGGGGGTTAACCCGCTGCGGAAGGTGGCGTGCGCAGGTGCACGAAGTCGCCGGTCGCGACATAGGCCGCCTCCTCGGGAGAGGAGGGCCGGCCGAGCACGGCGTTGCGGTGCGGGAAGCGGCCGAAGCGGGCGATCACCTCGCGATGCGCGGCGGCCTGGCGCGCCGAATGGTCGTAGAGCGGCCGCCAGGCCTCCGCGCAGGCGCGCGCGATTTCCTCGCCGAGCGCGACGGCGCGATCCAGCCGCGCCAGGTGGTCCGGGCCTTCGGCGTGGCTCGTCGCAACGAGAATGAAGGTCTTCTCCCAGGGCCAGCGCAGCGCGGCGTAGTCGCCGCTCGCCAGCGCGGCCTCGGCATGGCGCAGGGCGAACTGGTCGCAGGCGAAGGCCTCGGCCGTGCCCGCGAACAGGCTGCGCGGTGCCTGGTCGAGCAGCACGACGAGCGCCAGCCGGCCCTCCGCGGTGCTGGTCCAGCCGTCCAGCTCGCAGCGGCGCGCCCGCGCCAGCAGCGGCGCGAAGCGACGCATTCCCTCCGTCGTGCCGCCACGGAACCAGCGGAGGAAACGGCCGCGATGCGTGTCGTAATCGTCCCGCTCCATCCCGGGCGGGAACCAGAAGGCGTGGAATTCGCGCCAGCTCGGATCGCTCATGGCGGCGGAGCGTGGCATGGGGCGCGGGATCGTCGCCACGCGGCCACGTGGGCCTCGCGCGCTGTTCAGGTCCAGTCGGGCTCGGGGTCGTAGCGCGCGGTGACGAAGACCAGGCCCTCGGGCGGGGCGGTCTGGCCGGCCCTGGTGCGGTCGCGGCCCTCGAGCACACGCCGCGGCCAGTCCAAGCCGCGCCGGCCCATGCCGACCTCGACCAGCGTGCCGACCATGTTGCGGACCTGATGGTGCAGGAAGCTGCGGGCTTCCGCGGTGACCACCACCTCCTCGCCGATCCGCGCCACGTCGAGCCGGTCGAGCGTGCGAAGAGGCGACTTCGCCTGGCAGGCGGCAGCGCGGAAGGCCGAGAAATCATGCCTCCCGAGCAGCCCCTGCGCTGCCGCGTGCATCCCGTCGGCGTCGAGGCGGCGCTTCACGTGCCAGAGCCGCCCGGCCTCCAGCGCCGGCCGGGCGGAGCGGTTCATGATGCGGTAGCGGTAGGCGCGGCCGGTACAGGCGAAGCGGGCCGACCAGTCGTCGGCGACGCGCGCGGCGGCGAGCGCCACCACGGGATGCGGGTTGGTGCGGGCATTGATGGCCTCCCGCACGCGCTCGGGCGGCAGGTCGGCGGCGAGCATCAGGTCCACCACCATCGCCTCGGCATGCACGCCGGCATCGGTGCGGCCGGCGGCGGTCGCGGTCGGGGCCTCGCCGCGGTTGAGCGGGGCGGCGGCGGCCTCGATGACCTGCTGGACCGACAGGCCGACGGCCTGGCTCTGCCAGCCCACGAAGGTCGTGCCGTCGAATTCGATCTTCAGGGCGTAGCGGGGCATTGCTTCACTTACCCCCGTCCGCCGTTGCGGGGGAGGGCAGGGAGGGGGCCTACGCCAGCATCGTCCCGACCGGCATCGCATAGCCGCGCAGGAACTCCGCCGCGGGCATCGCCCCGCGTCCCGCGCGCTGGAGCCGCGTCAGCCGCAGCGCGCCGTCACCGCAGGCGACCGTTGGCGCGCCGTCGAGCAGCGTGCCCGGCGCGCCCGCGCCCTCCGCGATCGCCGCTGACAACACCCTGATCACCTCGCCGCCATGGGTGAAGAAGCAGCCAGGCCAGGGATTGAGCGCGCGCACGCGCCGCTCCAGCACCGCCGCCGGCTGCGTCCAGTCGAGACGCCCGTCCTCCTTCGCGATCTTGGGCGCATAGGTGACGCCGGCATCGGGCTGCGGCACGGCCGGCGGGTCCTCTTCCAGAGCGCGCAGGATCAGCCGCGCGCCGACCGACGACAGCGCGTCGTGCAACTCGGGCGTGGTCATCCCCGAGCCGATCGGCACGGCTTCCCGCAGCAGCATCGGCCCGGTGTCGAGGCCTTCCTCCATGCGCATGATGGTGATGCCGCTCTCGGCGTCGCCAGCGAGGATCGCCGCCTGGATCGGCGCTGCGCCCCGCCAGCGCGGCAGCAGCGAGGCGTGGATGTTCAGGCAGCCGCGGCGCGGCGCATCCAGCATCGGCTTTGGCAGGATCAGCCCGTAGGCCGCGACCACAGCCACGTCGAGATCGAGCGCGGCGAAGGCCGCGTGCTCGGCGGCATCCTTTCGCACCCGCGCCGGCGTTCGCACGGGCAGGCCGAGCTCGAGCGCCGCGCGGTGGACGGGGCAGGGCGTTTCCTTCTGGCCGCGGCCGGCGGGGCGGGGTGGCTGGGCATAGACGCAGGCGATGTCATGGCCGGCGGCGTGCAGCGCGCGCAGCGCCGGCACCGAGAACTCCGGCGATCCCATGAAGGCGAGGCGCATCGCCGGCCGCCTACATCGCCTCCCGCTCTTTCGCTTTCAGCTCCTTCGCGAGCTTCCGGAGCAGCATGTTGCGCTTGAGCGCCGAGACGTGGTCCACGAAGAGCACGCCATCGAGGTGGTCTATCTCGTGCTGCAGGCAGGCCGCGAGCAGCCCCTCCGCCTCGATCTCCTTCCTCGCGCCCGTCAGGTCCTGCCAGCGCACCTTCACCCGCGCGGGGCGCGTGACGTCGGCATACTGGTTGGGCAGCGACAGGCAGCCTTCCTCCCGCGTCGCGAGCTCCTGGCTTTCCGCCGTGATCTCGGGGTTCAGCAGCACCATCGGGTCGGGCTTCTCGTCGGGGCGGATGTCCACCACCACCAGGCGCAGCAGCTCGCCGACCTGCGGCGCGGCGAGGCCGATGCCCGGCGCCTTGTACATCGTCGCCAGCATCCGCTCCGACAGCTCGGCGATTCGCGAGTCGCCCGCCGCGACCGGCTTCGCCTTGGTGCGGAGCCGGGGATCGGGGACGTAGAGGATGGGGAGGATCTCGGTCATCGCGTCTTGTTCCAGGCGGCGAGACCTAGCGCCTGATCCGCGCAGGCGGAATCGCCGAAGCGGTGAATCAGTCGCTCAGACAACGGCTGGAGCATGATCCACGTGGGTGGGTCATGCTCTAGCCCCGGGCCTACCCCCTTGCAACGCCCGGCCCGGACGCCAAAATCTGCTGTCGCGGGGTGCCTCGGGCCCCGCTCGGTTTCGCCTCGCCCAGCGACCCCCTTCTCGGGGGCAGGGGGGGTACGGGAGCAGCCCATGTCGCGTCCGTCGCTGTTCGGCTCGCCGCTTTTCCTCGGCTTCGACCATCTCGAGCAGATGCTCGACCGGGTACAGAAGAACGCCGACGGCTACCCCCCGTACAACATCGAACAGACCGGCGACACGCGGCTTCGCATCACGCTGGCCGTCGCGGGCTTCAGCATGGACGACCTGCAGATCACGCAGGAGGACAACCAGCTGGTGATCCGCGGCCGCCAGAAGGACGACAGCGAAGGGCGCGTGTTCCTCCATCGCGGCATCGCCGCCCGCCAGTTCCAGCGCGCCTTCGTCCTCGCCGAGGGGATCGAGGTGGAAGGCGCCTGGCTCGACAACGGGCTGCTGCATGTGGATCTCCGCCGCCCGCTGCCCGAGGCGAGGGTGAAGACGATCCAGATTTCCGCCCGCGGCAACGGCGCGCAGCGCCCGGTCGTTGGCGGATTGGCCGAGGCCGTGCCGGACGGCCGTACCAGAGAGGGGTGATCCTGTCGGATGCCCCGAGCCGCGTCCGATCGCCAAAGGCGGAAGCCCCGCAAGGGGCCAAGCACCGGCGGCGTGAATCGGATGCGCACCAGCGCGGGCCCGATCGGGACGCGCCAGCAGGAGAGCAATCATGACCGACCATGAGAACGGCGCCGAAGAGGGCCGGACCGTATTGAGCGCCGCGGCGCTCCGCAGCCTGTCCGTCAGGGACTTCGCGCAGCTCGGCGTCGAGGACGTCGCCTATCTGCGCCCGGTGATCCTGAACGGCGCGGCCGCCTTCTCGATCCACGCCGCGGATGGCACCCCGATCGGCGCCGCGCCGAGCGCCCAGCTCGCCGCCGCCGCGATCCGTCAGCACGAGATGGAGCCGGCGCTGGTGCATTGAGCGCGGGCGGCTCCGCGCTTCGTGCCGCCATCCCGGGGTTTCCTCGCCCGTCCAGGCGCCTCCCTCCCCCGCTTGCGGGGGAGGGAAAGCGCGGATCGGAGGTAAGAGCCGCTTGAGGCGTAGGGCGCCCTACCTCGCCTCCATCACCAGACACGGCACCTGCCGCCACTCCCAGGTCGCCAGCAGCTGGTCCAGATGGGACATCCTGCCCGTCCAGCCCGGCAGCGTCGCGGCGTGCACGCCCTGGGCTCCGGGAGGGCCAGGCGCCTCGGCCCCGTTCATGCGAAGCGGTCAGGCCGAGCCGGGCGCGATCCAGCCTACATGGCCGTCGCCGCGGCGATAGACCACGTTGAACTCGGACGAGCCGCTGTTGCGGAACATCAGGACATGCAGCTGCATCAGGTCCATGCGCATCACGGCCTCGCCGACCGTCAGCGTCTCGATCAGCGCCTGGGATTCCGCGACCACCGCGGGATGGTCGGCGCCGTTGGCGACCGCGACCTCGGCCGCGTCGGCCTCCTCCTCCTCCGGCCGGCGCAGCACGACCTGGCGCGCGGGCTCGCCGCGCGGGCGGTCGCGCTCGGAGGCCATGCTGCGGGCGTGGTCGTTCACGCGCCGGCGATAGCGGCGCAGGCGCTTGGCCACATGCTCCGCCGCCTCGTCGAAGGCGCGGTGCGCGTCGGGGCCTTCGCCCTCGCCCCGCATGAAGAGGTCGCGGCCGGCCTTGAGGTTGATGTCGCAGACGAAGGCGTGCCCCTTGCCGTCGCGCCGGAACGTCACGTTGGCCTCGAGCGCATGGTCGAAGTACTTGCGCGCGATCGTTCCGAGGTTCTCCCGGACATGGGTCTGCAGCGCTTCGCCGGTCTCGACCTGCTTGCCCGCGACGGTGATGTGCATGTGGGCTTGGCTCCTTCCCTGATGGGATAGGCCGGCCCGTAGAAGGCGGCACCAAGCTGGCGAGAGCCCTTCGGGATCGCCTGAACGGAGGCCGCGGATCAGGCCGGGACGGCCTTCTCCCGCTTGCGCTGCACGGATGATGGGATGCGCAGCGCCTCCCGGTATTTCGCCACCGTTCGGCGGGCGATGTCCACACCTTCCTTCCGCAAACGCTCGACGATGGCGTCGTCGGACAGCACGTCGTCGGGGTGCTCCTGCGCGATCATCTCCTTGATGCGGAAGCGGATCGCCTCGGCGGAGTGGCTCTCGCCGCCCTGCGTGCCGGCGATGGCGGTGGTGAAGAAGTATTTCAGCTCGAAGGTGCCGCGCGGCGTCGCGATGTGCTTGTTCGCGGTGACGCGGCTGACGGTGCTCTCGTGCATCGACACCTCCTCCGCGACGTCGCGCAGGATCAGGGGCCGCAGATGCGCGACGCCGTGCCGGAAGAAGCCGTCCTGCCGGCGCACGATCTCGGCGGCCACCTTCAGGATCGTCGTCGCGCGCTGCTCCAGCGACTTCACCAGCCAGGTCGCGCTCTGCAGCCGTTCCGCCAGGAACGCGCGGTCGTCGCGCGACTTCGCGCCGACCACGGCGCGCGCATGGAAGCCGCGGTTGACCAGCACGCGGGGCAGCGTCTCGGGGTTGAGCTCCACCGCCCATTCGCCGTTCTCGAGCCGGCGCATCAGCACGTCGGGCACCACGATCGGCGGCGGCGCCGCGTCGTAGTTGGCGCCGGGCTTGGGATCGAGGCGCTTCAGCTCCGAGATCATCTCGGCGAGGTCCTCGCTGTCCACGCCGCAGACCCGCATCAGCCCGCGCAGGTCGCGCCGCGCCAGCAGTTCCAGGTTGTCGAGCAGCGCCTCCATGCAGGGATCGAGCCGGTTGCGGTCCGCCAGCTGCACCGCCAGGCATTCCCTGAGGTTCCGGCTGAACATGCCGACGGGATCGAGCCGCTGCAGGCGTGCGCGCACGCCGGCGACGAAGGTTTCCTCGCAGCCCATCGCGGCGGCGATCGCGTCGTCGCCGACCGGCAGGCGGCCCGCGGCATCCACCATCGCCAGCATCTGGGCCGCGACCAGGCGTTCGCGCGCGTCGTGGAAGGTCAGCCGGATCTGCTCGCCGAGATGCTCGCGCAGCGAGACCCGCGCATCGGCCATCTCCTCGATACCGGAAAGGTCGTCGGAGAAGTCGGCGCGCCCGCCGCTGCCCATCCCGGCGCCGAGCCCGCCGGCCGGCATGTCCGCGTCGTAGACGTTGCTCCAGTCGGCATCGAGCGGCGCCGCGGCCTCGCTCGGGATCTCCCCCGTGGTCGCGGCGGCGTGCGCATCCGCGTGCTCGGGCGGCGCGGCTTCCGGCGCTCGCTCATCGGCGGCAGTGCGGGGGTCGCCGCGCTCGTCGCGCTCGAGCAGCGGGTTGCGCTCCAGCTCCTCCTCGACGAACGCGGTAACTTCCATGTTGGAGGATTGCAGCAGCTTGATGGCCTGCCGCAGCTGCGGCGTCATCACCAGCGACTGCGACTGGCGGAGATCCAGACGCGGGCCTAGCGCCATCCGGCCCACCGAGCGTCTTGTTCTCGTGCCTCCGCCATGTGCCCAGCCCTAGAGGCTGAATCTTTCGCCCAAGTAGACTCGGCGGACGCCCTCATGCTCGACGATGTCGCGCGGGCTGCCCTCCATCAGCACCTGGCCGTCATGCAGGATGTAGGCGCGGTCGATGATCTCCAGCGTCTCGCGGACATTGTGGTCCGTGATCAGCACGCCGATGCCGCGGTCCTTCAGATGCTTGACCAGGTCGCGGATCTCGCCGACGGCGATGGGATCGATGCCGGCCAGCGGCTCGTCCAGCAGGATGTAGGCGGGCTGCGTCGCCAGCGCGCGCGCGATCTCGCAGCGCCGCCGCTCGCCGCCGGACAGCGCCAGCGCCGGGGCGCGGCGGAGATGCGCGATGCCGAATTCGGCCAGCAGCGCGTCCAGCATCTGCTCGCGGCGGGTGCGGATGGGCTCGATGACCTCGAGCGCGGCGCGGATGTTGTCCTCCACCGACAGGCCGCGGAAGATCGAAGCCTCCTGCGGCAGGTAGCCCAGCCCGAGCCGCGCGCGGCGGTACATCGGAAGCCAGGTGACGTCGTG
Organism: Falsiroseomonas sp. HW251; assembly: GCF_050563545.1. Classification (NCBI taxonomy): domain Bacteria; kingdom Pseudomonadati; phylum Pseudomonadota; class Alphaproteobacteria; order Acetobacterales; family Roseomonadaceae; genus Falsiroseomonas; species Falsiroseomonas sp. HW251. The sequence continues at coordinate 67,211 of NZ_JBNXUM010000033.1, read as the reverse complement.
CCCGTCCATGGTGACGGTGCCCTCGTCGGGCTGCACCAGGCCGGTGATCATGTAGAAGGTGGTGGTCTTGCCCGCGCCGTTCGGGCCGAGCAGCCCCACCGCCTCGCCGCGGCGGAGGTTGACCGAGACGTTCCGCACCACCGGCCGCTTGCGGTAGCGCTTGCCGAGGCCGGTTGCGACCAGCCCCGCATTCTCGCGGGCGAGCCGGAGGCCGGGCGCGTTCTCGCGGCCAGCCTCCCGGCCGGCCTCCCGCGATGCGTCGGGCGGGCTCATCGCGGCGTCCCGGGCTGGGCGGTGCGGGCGGGGGGCTGCGCGGCGCGCGGCTGCTGCGCCGAGGGCGTGGCGCCGGGCAGCTGGACCTGGTTCGGCTGGCTCTCCTGCGGGACGATCAGCCCCTGCACGCGGCTGCCGGGCGCCGAGACCAGGCGGGAGATGCCGCTTTTCAGATCCACGATGGCTTCCTGACCGTTGAGCTGGTTGTCGCCGCGGGTGATGCGGACATTGCCGATCAGCCGGGCCTGGCCGGTCTGCGGGGAATAGACGCCACGGTCGCCGCGGACGACCTCTTCCTGGGTGCGGATCTCGACATTGCCGAAGGCCTCGACGCGATCGACCTTGCTGCCCTCGCCGGCGGCGGGCAGGCCCGCGGGGCCGGGCGGGCTCGCGACCGGCGTTCCGCCCGCGCGGGGCTGCGCCGGGGCCGCGGCCTGGGTCGCGCGCGGCTCGTCCTCCAGGAAATAGGCGACCAGCGTGTCGGCGGAGACGCGGCGGTTGTCGGTCGTGGTCACCACCGCGCCGCCGCGCGCGACCGCCATGCGCCGCTGCGGCCAGTATTCCAGGCTGTCGCGGGCGGTGATGCGCTGGTCCGGCGTCTCCAGCGCGAGGCCGTTGCCGGAAAGCACCATCACCGCCTGGTCCATGTCGTAGACCGCGCGCTCCCCGGTGGCGCGCTCGGTCGCCGAGTTGATGCGGACCCGGCCCTCCGCCTCGAGCCGCCAGATCTCCGAGGAGGAGGCGGGGCTGGCGCCGGCGGGCGGCTGCGGCGCCGCCCCCGGCGTGCCGCCGCGCGGGCGGTAGCGCGCGATCAGCCGGTCTGCGTCCACGGCCACGCCTTCGCGCACCGCGCGCGCGTCGCCCCGCGCTATCACGACCTGGTCGGCCTGGCGCCATTCGATCCCGTCGCGGGAGGTGATCTCGATCGGCCCGCCCTGGGTGAGGTCGAGGCTCTGCGCCGCGGGCCGGCCAAGGGGGGCCAGGGCGGCGAGCGACAGGGCGACGAGCGCCGCGCGCCTCATTCCCCGCCCTCCGGCCCGTTCCCCGAGGTCTGCGCGCTTTCCAGCACGACCCGGGAATTGCCGAGGAACTGCACGACCTGGCCGCGGTCCTGCAGCCGGAAGCCGGCATCGGCGGTGAGCGTGCCGAAGGGGCCCTGCGCCGCGACCGGGACGTCGCCGGCGGCGTTGCCGCCGTGCAGGTCGAGCGTCGCGGATTCCGTGACGAACTGCGTGCCGTCGTCGTGATGCACGGTCACGCGCCCCGCCAGGTCCAGCCGCTCCTCGGGCTTGGCGTAGCGGCCGCGATCGGCCTCCAGATAGACCCAGCCGCCATCGGTCAGCGTGATGTCGGCGCGCGGCGCCAGCAGCTGCACAATCTCGGCCTGGCCCTGCTGGACGGCCGAGGTGGCGGTCACCGTGAAGGGCCGATTCTGCTCGTCCACGCCCTGATAGCGAGGCTCCACCACATGAAGCGCATCGGGGCGGACCTCGGCCACCCGGCGGAACGCAACGCGGCCACGCTCGGCGTTGCTCTCGATCTCGGGCCAGAGCGCCATGACGGCGAGCAGCCCGACGGCGAGCAACGGCAGCGCGCGCTTGGCGAAGGCCACCAGGAGCCGCCGGCGGGCAAGCTGCCCGGGGCTCGGCGCGACTCGGCGGCGCGAGGGCGGCGGCAGCCGGCTCGCCGGCAGCCGCGGGGCCGAAGCCGCCGCGGCGTTGCCGCTTCGCGAGGCAGGTGGGGGTGTCTTCACCTGCCCTGTATGGGGCTGCGCCCCCCGGGGGTCAACGTGAGACTGCGATCCGACAAGAAATGTGCCAAGCCGAGGCCTGCCGCCGAAAACGGCACTTGACGTCCGCGTTGGCGCCGGCGTCGCGGCCCGTCAGTGATGGAAGAGGTCCGGGTCCTCGTAGCCCAGCAGGTCGAGCCGGGCGCGGGTCGGCAGGAAGCCGAAGCAGGCCTCCGCGAGGCCAAGCCGCCCTTCGCGTTCCAGCAGCGCCTTGAGCTTGGCCCAGAGCGCGTGCAGGTGCAGCACGTCGGAGGCGGCGTAGGCCAGTTGCTCCGGCGTCAGGTCGGGCGCACCCCAATCGCTGGATTGCTGCTGCTTGGAGATCTCGACGCCGACGAGGTCCTTCAGCAGGTCCTTGAGGCCATGCCGGTCGGTGTAGGTGCGCACGAGCTTCGACGCGATCTTCGTGCAGGCCACCGGCGCAACGGTCACGCCGAGCGCCTGGCGGAGCGCGGCGAGGTCGAAACGCGCGAAGTGGAAGATCTTGAGGACCGACGGGTCCTCCAGCAGGCGCTTGAGGTTCGGGCAATCCGCCCCGCGGCCACCGAGCGAGGGCGGGATGATCTGCACGCAATGCGCGGTCCCGTCGCCGGCCGAGAGCTGCACCAGGCAGAGCCGGTCGCGTCGGTGATCGAGCCCCATCGTCTCGGTGTCGATGGCCACGGCATCGCCGAAGCTGACATCGGCGGGCAGGTCGTGCTTGTGGAGCCTGATCATGGCGCCTTGGGTGAAGAGGGTTTCGCTCATCCCTGGCGCCCCCCTTCAGAATACTCGCCGGAAAGCGAGTGGTGCCCAGGAAAGGACTCGAACCTTCACGACCTTGCGGTCACTGGCACCTGAAGCCAGCGCGTCTACCAATTCCGCCACCTGGGCAGGTGCGCGAGGCCCCGGCGTTTAGGGGTGCGCCGGCCGGGCGTCAAGCCGGGGTGCCGCCGTCGGCTTGGCGGCGAGAAAGCCGGGATGGCGTCGTCGACGCCTCGGGCGCCTATGCCTTCCCCGGCCGGATGACGCTGCCGCGCTACGCCACGGCGCAGATCTGCCGGCCCTACCTGCCATCGCTTTTCCCGGGCTACGGCGCCTATGCCTGGCTTGATGCCGACACCTGGGTCCAGGACGCAGTCGGCCTCGAGGCCTTCTTCGACGCGGTCGCCCGGGATGGCCGGGTGGCCGCGGGCCCGTGGCTCGACGCGTCCTACCGGCACCACTTACAGGCCGCCGCGCGGATCGAGGACATGATCCGGCACGGCTACGCCTCGACCTATGGCGAGGCCGTCGCGACGGAGCTGCGCGGCATGCCCATGCTCAGCAGCGGCGCCTTCGCGGCGACCGCTGTACCAATTTTTCAAGTATGGCCTGCTGTACCGGCGGGGCGAGTATCTGTCCGAGGCCGAGAATGCGGGGCTGCTGGCGCTGCGCCGGGGATGAGCGGCCGGGCGCGGCCTACCGCGCCCCGATCGCGTTCAGCCGCCGCTCCTCGTCCACGATGTAGTCGCGGATCACCGGCACGTCGTCGCGCTGCGCCGAGACCAGGATTTGGAAGACGAAGTTCGAGCCGTTGAGGAAGCCGAGCTCCACGGACGCGAGGTAGAAGTCCCACATCCGCGCGAAGCGCTCGCCGAGCTTCGCCACGGCCTGGTCGCGCACCGCGTCGAAGTTCCGGCGCCAGTCGCGGATGGTCCAGTAGTAGTGCAGGCGCAGCATCTCGCAGTCCGCGCACCAGGTGCCGGTGCGCTCGAGCGAGGCGAAGACCTCCGACATCGCGGGGACGTAGCCGCCGGGGAAGATGTATTTACGGATGAAGGGCGCGGTCGTCCCCGGGGGCGACATCCGCCCGATGCAATGCACCAGGGCAAACCCCCCTGGCTTCGTGAGCGCCTTGATCTTGCGAAAATAGGTGTCGAATTCGTCGATGCCGATCGCCTCCATCATCGCGATGGAGACGACGCGGTCATAGGTGCCTTCCAGCAGGCGGTAGTCGAGCTCGCGGAATTCAACGAGGCCGGTCACGCCCTCCTCCACCGCGCGCTGCCTGGCGATGCCGCACTGCTCCGGCGAGAGCGTGACGGAGACCACCTTCACCCCGTAGTTCCGCGCGAGGAAGGTGCCGAGCGCGCCCCAGCCCGAGCCGATCTCCGCGACCGTCATGCCAGGCTCCAGGCGAAGCTTCGCCGCGATGTGCCGGAGCTTGGCGAGCTGCGCGTCGTGCAGCGACGTCTCCGACGTCGGGTAGTAGGCGCAGGAGTAGGTCATCGTCTCGTCCAGCCAGGTCCGGTAGAAATCGGGCGGGATGTCGTAGTGGTGGCGGATGTTCTTCGCCGCGAGGCCCAGCGGGTTGCGCTGCTGCCAGCGCCGCACCGACCGCCAGCCCCGGCGCAGCGCCGCCTGCACGGGATGCGCCGCGAGACCGGAGCGGTTGACGGAAAAGAGGTAGAGCAGGTCGAAGACGGGCTGGCCGCCCTCCATGACCAGGCGCCCATCCATATAGGCCTCGGCGGCCTTGAGCTCGGGGTTGAGGAAGATCTCGCGCTCGACGGCCTTGTCGGTCAGACGGATGGTGACCGCGGGGCCGTCCTGGCCGCTGCCGAAGCGGTGGCTGGTGCCGGCGTGGTCGATGACGGTCAGGCTGCCGTTGCGCACGAAGCGGCGCAGAAGGTTCGAAAGCAGTTGCATGGGCACCCCGGGATTCCGGGCGCCTGTATGACGGCAGGCCGCCCGCGGGGCCAGCCCCGCCAGGCCCGGCTTGGCGCGCCCGCCCGCCCCCCATATGGTCCGGCCCGCAATCCCCGGGGGTCTCGGCATGCGTGGCGTGGCGGAGCGCAAGATCGCGACGGTGTTCGGCGGCTCTGGCTTCATCGGGCGCTACGTCGTCCAGCGCCTGGCCGCCCAGGACTACATCGTCCGTGTCGCGGTGCGCGACCCCGCCGGCGCGCGCTTCCTGCAGACGCAGGGGCGGGTGGGGCAGATCGTGCCGCTCGCCGCCCCCGTCACCGAGCCCGCCGCCGTCGCCCGCGCCGTGGAAGGGGCGGAAGTCGCGGTGAACCTGGTCGGCATCCTGTATGAGCGCCGCCTCGGCGACTTCGACCGCATCCAGGGCGAGGCGCCGGGTGCCGTCGCCCGTGCGGCCAAGGCGGCCGGGGCCCGGGCCTTCGTCCATCTCTCGGCCATCGGCGCCGACCCGTCGTCCCCGAGCCTCTATGCCCGGTCCAAGGCGGCCGGCGAGGCGGGCGTGCGGGAGGCCTTTCCCGAAGCGACGATCCTCCGCCCCTCCGTCGTCTTCGGGCCGGAGGACGACTTCTTCAACCGCTTTGCCGCCATGGCCCGGCTGCCGTTCATGCCGGTGGTCTCGGGCGGGACCAGGTTTCAGCCTGTCTATGTCGGCGACGTCGCCGATGCGGTCGCCGCGGCGATCGCGGACCCATCGGCCCGGGGAAAGACCTTCGAACTCGGCGGTCCGCGGGCGATGACCATGCGGGAAGTGCTGCGCTTCATCCTGGACACCACGCGCCGGCGCAGGCCGATGATCGACATGCCGCCCGGCCTGATGCGCTTCCAGGCGGGGCTGCTGCAGCGCCTGCCGAAGCCGCCCGTGACCCTCGACCAACTCCTGCTGCTGGATCGGGACAACGTCGTGGCGGAGGGCGCGCCCGGCTTCGCTGCCTTCGGCATCACGCCCAAGGCCGTGGAAGCGGTGGTCCCCGCGTATCTCAAGCGGTTCCGCCCGGGTGGCGGAAGGCGGGAGCAGACCTGAAGGGTCCAAAGCGGTCCTTTTTGTCCGCGCCAATCGAGTGCCATCGGCCGGGAGCCTGCCTGGTCGCCGCAAAAAGGTCAGTGCGTTTGTCCAAATCGTGCGAAACGGACTCGCATCGTCGCGACTGATGCTGTATGCGGCCCCTCCCACCCCACTCGCGCGCCCATGCGCGCGCCTCGGGACGAGAGAGTGCCGCCGCCATGGCCGACCGGATGCTGCAATTCGTGCGCCTCGACCAGCGCATGCCCGAGAAGCGCGAGGCGACCACCCGGCGCACCGATTTCGACGAGATTTACCGGGAGTTCTCGGCGGACGGCGCGAAGGACCAGGCCAGCCGCTGCTCGCAATGCGGCGTACCCTTCTGCTCGGTCCATTGCCCGCTCGGCAACAACATCCCGGACTGGCTGAAGCTGACCGCCGAGGGAAGGCTCGAGGAGGCCTATGAGGTCTCCGCCGCCACCAACACCTTCCCCGAGATCTGCGGCCGCATCTGCCCCCAGGACCGCCTCTGCGAGGGCAATTGCGTCATCGAGAAGGGCTTCGGCAGCGTCACCATCGGCTCGGTCGAGAAGTTCATCACCGACACGGCGTGGGAGAAGGGCTGGGTCAAGCCGCCGAAGCCCTCGCGCGAGTTGGCGCAGTCCGTCGGCATCATCGGCGCCGGCCCCGCGGGCCTGGCCGCGGCGGAGAAGCTGCGGCTGCGCGGCTACCAGGTGCATGTCTACGACCGCTACGATCGCGCCGGCGGTCTGATGATCTATGGCATTCCGAACTTCAAGCTGGAGAAGGACGTCGTCCTGCGCCGCTGGAAGCAGTTCGAGGAGGGCGGGATCCGCTTCCACCTCAATGTCCAGGTCGGCACGGACGTCACGCTCGCGCAGCTCCGCGCGAAGCATGACGCCGTGCTGATCGGCACCGGCGTCTACAAGGCGCGCGACATGTCGGCGCCGGGCATCGGGCTCGCTGGTATTGTCCCCGCGCTGGACTACCTGACGGCGTCCAACCGCAAGGGCCTCGGCGAGGCCGTCGCGGCGTTCGACGCCGGCACGCTCGATGCCGAGGGCAAGCATGTCGTGGTCATTGGCGGCGGCGACACCGCGATGGACTGCGTGCGCACCGCCGTGCGGCAGGGCGCGGCCTCCGTCACCTGTCTCTATCGCCGCGACAAGGCGAACATGCCGGGCTCGATGCGCGAGGTCTACAACGCCGAGGAGGAGGGCGTGCGCTTCGAATGGCTCGCCGCGCCCGATGCCTTCAGGGGTGACGACCGGGTCACGGCCGTGGTCGCGCACCGCATGCATCTCGGCCTGCCCGACGCGACGGGCCGCCAGCAGGTCACGAAGGTCGAGAACAGCCGCTTCGAGCTGCCTGCGGACCTGGTGATCACGGCACTCGGCTTCGATCCCGAGGACCTGCCCAAGGCCTTCGACGAACCCGCGCTGCCTGTGACGAAATGGGGCACGCTGAAGGTGAACCATCGCACCATGATGACCGAGCTTCCCGGCGTCTTCGCCGCGGGCGACATCGTGCGCGGCGCGAGCCTGGTCGTCTGGGCGATCCGCGACGGGCGCGACGCGGCCGACCAGATGCACAGCTACATCCAGCAGAAGGCCAGCACGCTGGCCGTGGCCGCGGAGTGAGCGCCATGACCCACGAGAACGGAACCGCCTTCGCCGCGACCTACGCAGCCAACCGCGACCTCCTCGCGACGGCCGCCCATATCGACACGACCGAGCACGACGCCTGCGGCGTCGGCCTGGTCGCCGCGCTGAACGGCAAGCCCAGCCGCAAGGTCGTCCAGGCCGGCATCGACGCGCTGAAGGCGGTCTGGCACCGCGGCGCGGTGGACGCCGACGGCAAGACCGGCGACGGCGCCGGCATCCACATCGAGATCCCCCGCGACTTCTTCGCAGAGGTCGTGGAGCGCGGCGGCGACAAGGTGCGCCCAGGCCTGATCGGCGTCGGCATGGTCTTCCTGCCGAAGTCCGACCTCGGCGCGCAGGAGCGCTGCCGCCAGATCGTCGAGACCGAGGTGCTGAACGCGGGCTACGCCATCTATTCCTGGCGCCAGGTCCCGATCGACGTCTCCTGCATCGGCGAGAAGGCGAATGCGACCCGCCCCGAGATCGAGCAGATCCTGATCTGGGACCCCGAGCTTCGCGACGAGGCGAGCTGCGAGCGCGACCTCTATGTCATCCGCCGCCGGATCGAGAAGCAGGCGATCGCCGCGCAGATCCCGGAGCTCTACCTCTGCTCGCTGTCCTGCCGGTCCATCATCTACAAGGGCATGTTCCTGGCGGAGAGCCTGACCGAGTTCTACCCGGACCTGCTGGACGAGCGCTTCGTCAGCCGCTTCGCGATCTACCACCAGCGCTACTCCACCAACACCTTCCCGACCTGGCGCCTGGCGCAGCCCTTCCGCACGCTCGCCCATAACGGCGAGATCAACACGCTGCACGGCAACGCCAACTGGATGAAGAGCCACGAAACGCGGCTCTCCCACCGGCTGCTCGATCCCTTCATGGACGACATCAAGCCCGTGGTGCAGGCTGGCGGTTCCGACACCGCGACGCTCGACAATGTCTTCGAGCTGCTGGTCCGCGGCGGCCGCGACGCGCCGATGGCCAAGGCGATGCTGATCCCGGAGAGCCTCGGCAACAATGCGACCATGCCGGAGGCGCATCGCGACCTCTTCCTCTACTGCAACGCGGTGATGGAGCCCTGGGACGGGCCGGCGGCGATCTGCGCGACCGATGGGCAGTGGGTGATCGGCGGGCTCGACCGAAACGGCCTGCGCCCGATGCGCTACAGCGTGACGGCCGACGGGCTGCTGATCGTGGGCTCCGAGACCGGCATGGTGAAGGTCGCGGAGGACCAGATTGTCCAGAAGGGCCGCGTCGGCCCGGGCCAGTGCATCGCCGTGGAGCTCGCGACGGGTCGCTTCTACGCCGACGCCGAGCTCAAGGACATGCTCTCCGCCCGCAAGCCCTTCGGCGAGTGGACGAAGCGCACCACCCGCATCGACGGCATCGTGAAGGCCGGCGCCGACGAGCAGGCCGAATACACCGGCGAGGCGCTGCGCCGCCGCCAGCTCGCCGTGGGCTACACGCTCGAGGAGCTCGAGACGATCCTGCACCCGATGGCGGAGGACGCCGCGGAAGCGACGGGCAGTATGGGCGACGACACGCCGATCGCCGTGCTGTCCGGCCAGTACCGCGGCATCCACCACTATTTCCGCCAGTCCTTCAGCCAGGTGACGAACCCGCCGATCGACAGCCTGCGCGAGACGCGGGTGATGACGATCAAGACGCGCCTCGGCAACCTCGGAAATATCCTCGACGAGGATCCCACGCAGTGCGACATGCTCATGCTGGACAGCCCCGTGCTGTCCAACGCGGAGTTCGCCGCGATGCGCGCGTATATGGGCGACACCGCCTGCGTCGTTGACGCGACCTTCCCGGTCGCCGAGGGCGAGCAGGGGCTGCGCCGCCACATCGAGCGCATCCGCCGCGAGGCCGAGGACGGCGTGCGCAGCGGCTGCACCCACGTCATTCTCAGCGATGAGAACCAGGGGCCGGAACGCGCCGCGATCCCGATGATCCTGGCCGTCGGCGGCGTGCACACGCACCTCGTCAAAAGCTCGCTGCGCACCTTCACCAGCCTGAACGTGCGCTGCGCCGAGGCGATCGACGTGCACTATATCGCGGTCCTGATCGGCGCGGGTGCGACGACGGTGAACGCCTATCTCGCGCAGGAGAGCATCGCGGACCGCCACCGGCGCGGGCTGTTCGGGAACCTTTCGCTCAAGGACTGCGTCGCCCGCTACAAGAAGGCGGTGGACAAGGGCCTGCTGAAGATCATGTCCAAGATGGGCATCGGCGTGCTGTCGAGCTATCGCGGCGGCATGAACTTCGAGGCGATCGGCCTCTCCCGCGCGCTGGTCGCGGAGTTCTTCCCGGGCGTCGCGTCGCGGATCTCCGGCATCGGCCTGTCCGGCATCGCGCGCCGCGTGCTGGCGCTGCACGCCAAGGCCTGGGACCAGGATGTGGTGACGCTGCCCGTCGGCGGCCTCTACAAGCTGCGCCGGGCTGGCGAGAACCATGCGTTCGACGGGAGCCTGATCCACACGCTGCAGAAGGCCGTGGACACCGACAGCTACGCCACCTTCAAGCGCTACTCCGAAGGCGTGCGGAAGCTGCCGCCCGTGGCGCTGCGCGACCTCCTGGATTTCCGCACGGAAGGCGCCAAGCCCGTCGCGATCGAGGAAGTCGAGAGCATCACCGAGATCCGCAAGCGCCTGGTGGCGCCCGGCATCTCGCTCGGTGCCCTGAGTCCGGAGGCGCATGAGACGCTCTCCATCGCGATGAACCGCATCGGCGCGCGGTCCGACAGCGGCGAGGGCGGCGAGGATGCCGCCCGCGCGCGGCCGCGGCCGAACGGCGACAACGCGAACTCCGCGATCAAGCAGATCGCCTCGGGCCGCTTCGGCGTGACCGCGGAATACCTCAACAACTGCCGCGAGATCGAGATCAAGGTCGCGCAGGGCGCGAAGCCCGGCGAGGGCGGGCAGCTCCCCGGCTTCAAGGTGACGGAGCTCATCGCGAAGCTCCGGCACTCCACGCCCGGCGTGATGCTGATCTCGCCACCGCCGCACCACGACATCTACTCGATCGAGGACCTCGCGCAGCTCATCTACGACCTCAAGCAGATCAACCCCGATGCGACGGTCTGCGTGAAGCTCGTGGCGCGGTCGGGCATCGGCACGATCGCGGCGGGGGTGGCCAAGGCCAAAGCCGACGCGATCCTGATCTCCGGCCATTCCGGCGGCACCGGTGCCTCGCCGGTGTCTTCCATCAAGTATGCCGGCCTGCCCTGGGAGATGGGGCTGTCGGAGACGCACCAGGTGCTGCAGCTCAACCGGCTGCGCCATCGCGTGCGGCTGCGCACGGACGGCGGCATCAAGACCGGCCGCGACGTCGTCATCGCCGCGATGCTCGGCGCCGAGGAATTCGGCATCGGGACGGCGAGCCTCGTCGCGATGGGCTGCATCATGGTCCGCCAGTGCCACTCCAACACCTGCCCCGTCGGCGTCTGCACGCAGGACGAGGCTCTGCGCGCCAAGTTCGTGGGCAGCCCCGAGAAGGTGATCAACCTCTTCTCCTTCGTCGCGGAGGAAGTGCGGGAGATCCTGGCCTCGCTCGGCTTCCGCAAGCTGACCGACGTGATCGGGCGGACCGACCTGCTGCGCCAGGTGTCGCGCGGGTCGGAGGACCTGGACGACCTCGACCTCAACCCGCTGCTGGTGAAGGCCGATGCCGGCCCCCATTCCTCGTATTGCGACATGGAAGGCCGCAACGAGGTGCCGGAGACGCTGGACGCCGACATGATCCGCGACGCCGCGGCGCTGTTCCAGCGCGGCGAGAAGATGCAGCTCGCCTACAACATCCGGAACACCCATCGCGCGATCGGGACGAAGATCAGCTCGAAGATCGTGCGCAAGTTCGGGATGAACGGGCTGCAGCGCGGGCACCTCACCGTGCGTCTGCGCGGCTCCGCCGGCCAGTCGCTCGGCGCCTTCGCCGTGCGGGGCCTGAAGCTCGAGGTCTTCGGCGACGCCAACGATTATGTCGGCAAGGGCCTGTCGGGCGGCACCATCGTCGTCCGGCCGGCGCCGTCGTCCAAGCTCGTGTGGAACGAGAACACCATCATTGGCAACACCGTGCTCTACGGCGCGACCGGCGGGGCGCTCTTCGCCGCCGGACAGGCCGGGGAGCGCTTCGCCGTCCGCAACTCCGGGGCGCTCGCCGTGGTCGAGGGCTGCGGCGCCAATGGCTGCGAATATATGACTGGTGGTTGCGTCGTGATCCTGGGCGCGGTCGGCGACAATTTCGGCGCCGGCTTCACCGGCGGCATGGCCTTCGTCCACGACGCCGATGACACCTTCGAGAAGCGGCTGAACCCCGAGACGCTGCTGTGGAAGCGCCTCGGCGGCAGCGCGCATTGGGAGGACGTGCTGAAGGACCATGTCGGCCGCCACGTGAAGGAGACGGGCAGCCCCTTCGCCGCCCGCCTGCTGAACAACTGGGAGGCCGAGCGGCAGCACTTCTGGCATGTCGTCCCGAAAGACTACGCGAAGTACCTGCCGAAGCCGGTCGAGGACATTCCGGCGGTCGCGGCGGAGTAGCGGCGACTCCGCTGACGGGTTAGCGACAACGCTTCCTCCCCGTTGGCCGCACGGCTTGCGCGTGCCATAGGGAGGAGGCTCGGAGTCGCGCCTTGTCCATGCGGATTCTCTACCACCTCCCTCTCTCGCCCTTCTCGCGGAAGGTCAGGCTTGCCCTGGCCGAGAAGCGGATCCCCTTTGACCTGCGGGTGGAGCGGGTCTGGGAACGGCGCGATGAATTCGTCGCCATGAATCCGGCCTGCGCCGTGCCGGTCCTGCAGGACGCGAACGGCCTGGTGGTCGCCGACAGCGGCGCGATCTGCGAATACCTCGACGAGGCCTATCCCGACGGCCCGCTGCTCGGCCGCACGCTGGCCGAGCGCGCGGAGGTCCGCCGCCTCGTCGCCTGGTTCGACCAGAAGTTCTACCTCGAGGTCACGCGCAACCTGCTGCACGAGAAGCAGATGAAGCGCCTGCTCGGGCAGGGCAGCGCGGATGCCACGGCGCTGCGCGCGGGCTACGCCAACATCAAGCCGCATCTCGACTACATCGGCTGGCTGGCCGAGACGCGGGCCTGGCTGGCCGGCGCGACGCTGTCCGTCGCCGACCTCGCCGCGGCGGCGCATCTCTCGGCGCTCGACTACATCGGCGACGTGGACTGGTCGATGAACGACGCCGCCAAGGACTGGTACGCCCGCATCAAGTCGCGCCCTTCCTTCCGGGGCCTGCTGACGGACCGCATCAGCGGCCTCAGCCCGCCCGCGCATTACGCCGACCTCGATTTCTGATCGACGCAGCCCGGCGTCACCGCCGCGAGGGACCGGCCTCGTTCAGCGCCAGGTTCTGCAACGCCAGGTCCGCCGTCGCCGAATTCGGCGCGAGTTCCACGGCGCGTTCCCAGTCCATCCGTGCGCCTTCGGTGTCGCCGGCGAGCTGGCGCAGGATGCCCCGCTCCAGCAACGCTTCCGGGCTGTCGGGCGTGATCTCCAGCGCGCGTTCCACGTCGCGCCGCGCGGCCTCCGCGCGATCGAGGTGCCGCCAGGCCGCGGCGCGGAAGACCAGTGCATCGGCCCGCGTCGGGTCCATCCGCAGCGCGCGGTCCAGGTCCGCCACCGCCTCCGCGAAGCGCCCGAGTGAACCCAGCGCCACGGCGCGGTCCACCAGCACGTCGGTGTCGTCCGGCGTCAGCGTCAGCGCGAGTGTCGCCGCGGCGAAGGCCCGGTTCATCTCGCCCGCCATGATCCAGGCCTGCGCGGCCTGGGTGAACACCGCCGCCCGCGCCGCGGGGCCGGCGCGGGACGCGACGCCGAGCCGCTCCAGCCGCTCCGCCGCCGGCGCGGGCTCGCCGAGCGCGAGCAGCGCCAGCGCGCCGCATTGCGCCGCGCCTTCGCCGCCCTCCGCCTCGGCCCAGCGCTGGGCGAATTCCCGCGCGCCCTCGGGATCGCCGCGCAGCATGCCGAGGCAGCGCTCCATCTCGGGACCGTCGGCAAGCCGCGGCGGCTCGGGCGGCAGGGGCAGGGCCTCCTCCGCCTCGATCTCGAGCGGGCTGGGGCCGAAGGCCAGCCAGGCGCCGCCCGCCAGCGCGGCGAGCGCCACGGCGGCGAAGGCGCCCAGCAGCAGCGGGCTTGTGGGTCGCATCGCGCCGCTATAGCCCCGCCCGCCGCGCCGGCGCCAGTTCGCGGCGCTTCCCCCTTCGGGGCCGGAAATGCCACCCTGCCCGCATGGACAGGCGGATGGTGGTGGCCGGCCTCGGCTACAGCGGCACGGCGATCGCGGCGGAGGCGCGGGAGGCCGGCTTCGCGGTCAGCGGCACCGCGCGCGACCCGTCCCGGGCGCGGCCGCCCGAGGGCGTCGTCGTGCTGAGCTTCGACGAGGCCGGCGACGCGATCCGCGACGCCACCCACCTGGTGGTGACCGCCGCGCCGGGCGAGCAGGGCGACCCCGTGCTGGCCACCTACGGGGAGGCAATCGCCGCCGCGCCGGCGCTGCGCTGGATCGGGTATCTCTCGACGACCGGCGTCTACGGCGACCGCGGCGGGGCGATGGTGGACGAATCGACCCTGCCCGCGCCGATCCAGGACCGGTCCTTCCGCCGGCTCGAGGCCGAGGAAGCCTGGCGCAAGGTCGCCGGCGCGCGCCGCGCCGCGCTCGACCTCCTCCGGGTCGGCGGGATCTACGGTCCCGGCCGCAGCGCGATCGAGGAGGTGCGGTCGGGAACCGCACGCCGCGTGATGAAGCCCGGCCATGCCTTCAGCCGCATCCACCGCGACGACATCGCGCTCGCCGTGGTCGCCGCGGCGCAGCGGCCGCCGGGGCGCGTGCGCGTCCTCCACCTCGTGGACGACGAGCCCGCGCCGAGCGCCGACGTCGTCGCCGAAGCCGCGGAGCTGCTCGGCGTCGCGCCGCCGGAACAGCTGCCCTTCCATGTCGCGCGGCTGCGCATGTCGCCGATGGCGCTGTCCTTCTGGGCGGAGAACAGGCGCGTGACCAACGACGCGACAAAGCGCGAGCTCGGCATCGCCTGGCGCTACCCGACCTATCGCGAGGGCCTGCGGCAGATCCTGGCGGAGAGCGTCACGCGCTGAGCGGCGCGGCGAGGCCCTCCACCATCTGCACCAGCAGCGCCAGGTCCTCCGGCCGCGAGAGCCGGTGGTCGCCGTCCTTGATCAGGTGCAGGCGGACATCGTCGCCCGCGATCGCGTCCACGACCCGCAGCGCGTGACGCCAGGGCACGTCGGGGTCGCGCATCCCCTGCAGGATGCGGACCGGCGCGCGCAGCGGGATCTGCGCATCCAGCACGTTGCGCGTCTTTCCGTCCTCGATCAGCTTGCGCGTGATCGGCGTGGGATCGCCATACTGGCTCGGGATGCGCAGCACGCCGTGCTCCATGATCTCGGCGCGCTGCGCGGGATCGAGCGCGGGCCAGAGCAGCGTCTCCGTGAAGTCGGGCGCCGGCGCGATGCCGACGAGGCCGGCGATGCGGCCGAGGCGCGCCTTCGCCAGCAGCAGCGCGATCCAGCCGCCCATGGAGGATCCCACCAGGATCTGCGGCCCGTCCGTCAGCGCGTCGAAGGCGGCGATGGCGTCGTCGGCCCATTGGCCGATGGTGCCGTCCTCGAAATCGCCGGCGCTTGCGCCGTGGCCTGAATAGTCGAAGCGCAGCAGCGCGCGGCCCGTGGCCAGGCAATGCTCGCGCAGCGCCAGCGCCTTCGACCCCTGCATGTCGGACCGGAAGCCCGGCAGGAAGACGATGCCGGGCGCCCGGCCGGGGAGCCGGGCATAGGCCAGGCGCCCTTCGAGCCGCCCGGTCTCCTCCGCCGCCGCGGCAAGCCGCGTGTCCATCAGCGCGGCAAGCCTCGATCCATCAGCGCGGCAAGCCGCGACGGGCCAAGTTCGCCATCAGCGCGCCGATGCCCAAGGTCCAGGGCGGGCATTCGTCGGTGCGGTCCACCTCGTTTGCCAGCGCGCCGAGCCGCGCGCTGGCGATCCGCACCACGTCGCCCTCCTTGTGTGTGAAGCCCATCCCCGGCGCGCCACGGTCCTTGGCCGGGGAGAAGGGCGTGCCGAGGAACAGCACCGCGCCATCGGGATACTGGTGGTGGGCGCCGATCATCTGGCCCACGACATCGGCGGGATCGCGCGCGATGGCGCCGACCAGGCCGCGCTCATCCAGCTCGAACCCGTCCTTGCCCGTGATCGTCACGCGCAGCTCGGCGCGGCGCACGTCCTCCAGCGTGAAGCCCTCGTCGAAGAGCCGGATCAGCGGGCCCAGCGCGCAGGACGCGTTGTTGTCCTTGGCGCGGCCGAGCAGCAGGGCGCTGCGGCCCTCGACGTCGCGGAGGTTCACGTCGTTGCCGAGCGTCGCGCCGAGGATCTTCCCGCGCGCGTTCACCACCATCACCGCCTCGGGCTCGGGGTTCGACCAGTGGCTCATGGGGTGGACGCCGACCTTGGCGCCGGTGCCGACGGCCGACAGCACCGGGGCCTTGGTGAAGACCTCCGCGTCCGGGCCGATGCCGACCTCGAGGTACTGGCTCCACCAGCCCTTGGCGACCAGCGCCTCCTTCACCTTCGCGGCCTGCGGGCTGCCGGGGACGAGGTTCGCCAGGTCGTCGCCGATGATCGAGCGGACCTCGGCGCGCACGGCCTCGGCCTGGGACGCGTCGCCGCGGCAGCGTTCCTCGATCACGCGTTCCAGCATGGACCGCACATAGGTCACGCCGGCGGCCTTGATGACCTGCAGGTCCACGGGCGCCAGCAGCCAGGGCCGGGACGCGTCGCGCGCGGCGTGGTGCGCATTGGCCAGCGCGGCCGCGACGTCGAGCGTCGCCGGCACGCCCTGGCGGCGGATCGCCGCGACGGGGTCCTCGGCGTTCAGCCAGGCCGCGCAGGTGCCGAAGGCCGGCGTCATGTCGAAGGCCGCGCCGCCCTGCAGCGCGAAGACCGAGGGTCCGTCGGGCGTCATCGCCCGGCATGCGAAGACGCCCTTGTCCAGGTCTTCCGGCAGCGCGCCCATCGGTTCCTCCCCCGGCTTCGGCACCAGCCTAGCGGCATCGCGGCGGCGGGGAAGGGGGAGGGGGCCTTCACACCAGCGCGCAAGGCTTGCGAACCGCCTGCGTTTCGGCAAAGCATGCCATCCGCGCCCGGACGGGGCAGGGGAGGAAAGCTCATGAACAACTTCACGCGCCGCGGCGCGCTCCTGGCCGGCGTCGCCGCGCTGGCCGCCCCGCCCCTCGTGCGGGACGCCAACGCCCAGTCCGCCTTCGGCTGGCGCCGCTTCGCTGGCGAGCGGATCGAGGTCAGCCTGACCAAGTCCCCGCGCAGCGACGTGCTGGAGCGCTACCACCGCGAGTTTGAGGAGCTCACCGGCATCCGCGTCGGCTCCGAGGCCATCCCGGAACAGCAGCACCGCCAGAAGGTCGCGATCGAATTCGCCTCCGGCCGGCCGTCCTTCGACGTGGTGACGATCGCGCTGCATGTGCAGAAGCGCCTCGTCGCGCGCGGCCGCTGGCTGACCGACCTCCGCCCGATGCTGGCCGATGCGAACCTGACCGCGCCGGACTACGACTGGGCCGGCATCTCCGAAGGCGGCAAGCGCTATGTCACGCAGGCCGATGGCCGGATCGACAGCCTGCCGCTGAACATCGACTTCTGGATCCTCTACTGGAACAAGGACATGTTCCGCGAGAGGGGCCTGGCCTATCCCGCGACGATGAACGACCTGGTGACCGCCGCGCGCGCGCTGACCGATCGCGGGCGCAACCGCTTCGGCTTCGTGGGCCGCGGGCTCCGCAACGCCAATGTCCCGGTCTGGACGTCCTGGCTGCTCGGCCAGGACCAGGAGACGGTGGACGCCCAGGGCCGGCTGCTCACCGACAACGACAACGCCATCTGGGCCGGCGAGATGTATAAGACGCTCCTGCGCGAGACCGCCCCGCCCGGCGTCGTCGGCTTCAACTGGAACGAGTGCCAGACCAGTTTCATGCAGGGCACGGTCGGCATGTGGCTCGACGGCGTCGGCTTCGCGCTGCCGCTACTGGAGCCCGGGCGGTCCCGGGTGGCGACCTCCGTCGGCTTCGGCGCGACGCCGCGCGGGCCGAAGGCGCATCACAGCGCGATCTTCGGGGATGGCGTGGGCATCGCGGCCAACAGCCGCAAGCAGGGCCCGGCCTACCTGTATGCGCAGTGGGCGACGAGCAAGACGATGATGCAGCGCCTGCTGGCCGCCGGCGGCGGCACGCCGCCGCGCGACGCGCTCTACACCGATGCGTCGGCGATGCAGGGCAGCCGCTTCGGCACCGAGTGGTTCCAGTGCGTGCTGGAAAGCCAGCGCATCGGCCGCCCGGGCCTGCCGGAGATCGTGCCGGTCACGGAGTTCCGCGACACCATGGGCATCGCGCTGACCAACACGATCGGCGGCGCCGATGTCGCGAGCGAGCTCCGCAAGGCGACCGAGGCCTTCAAGCCCGTGCTCGAGCAGTCCGAGCGCGCGACCTGAGTTGCTTTTCCCCTCCTCCGCTTGCGGGGGGCCGCGGCACGGCCGCGGCGTCGAAGCGGTGGCGGCATGAGCCGCCACCGGCTTAGGCTGGATGCGGTGGGGGCTGCGATGACCGACGCTTCTACCGGACACGAGGCCACGCCATGCCATCCGGACTGACCGACACGGCACCGATCGCGGCGGCGGGCACCACCCGGCGCCGCAACTACGCCCGCCACTACTGGTGGTTCGTCGTGCCCTGCGCGGTGGTCGTGCTGGCGACCATCCTCTTCCCCTGGACCTTCACGCTCTACATGTCCGTCCATGAGTGGAAGCTCGGCGGCGGGCACAGCTGGGTGGGCTTCGCGAACTACCAGAAGCTCTTCACGGACGAGCGCTTCCTGAACGCGATCTGGCGGACGATGTACTACACCGTCCTCGCGGTGGTCTTCCCGATGGTCCTCGGGCTGCTCGCCGCGCTGGCCTTCCATCGTAAGTTCCCGCTGCGCGGCCTGGCGCGCACGGTCTTCATCCTGCCGATGATGGCGACCCCGGTCGCCGTCGCGCTTGTCTGGACCATGATGTTCCACCCGCAGCTCGGCGTGCTGAACTGGATCCTGACCTCGGTCGGCCTGCCGCCGAGCTCCTGGGTCTACGACGCCGACACCGTCATCCCGACGCTGGTGATGGTCGAGGTCTGGCACTGGACGCCGCTGGTGATGCTGATCCTGCTGGGCGGCCTGGCGTCGCTGCCGGTCGATCCCTACGAGGCCGCGAAGATCGACGGTGCGACGCCCTTCCAGGCCTTCTGGCACATCACCCTGCCGCTGCTCGCACCCTTCCTGGTGGTCGCGCTGGTGATCCGCACCATCGACGCGCTGAAGGCCTTCGACACGATCTACGTCATCACCCAGGGCGGGCCGGGCACGGCCAGCGAGACAATCAACATCTTCCTCTACCTCCAGGGCTTCGCCTACTACAACATGGGCTACGCCAGCGCCGTGGTGGTGGTGTTCTTCATCATCATCATTGCGCTGGCCTCGCTGCTGCTGTGGACGCGGGCGCGGGCGAAGGCGATCTGATGCGCAAGGCGAAGAAGCTCATCGCCGACATCGGCTTCGGCTTCGGTGTGATCGTGCTGGTCTCGCCGGCGGCGCTGGTGTTCCTCTGGATGCTGTCGCTGTCGCTGAAGAACGAGCTCGACAACACGGCCTATCCGCCGGTCTTCATCCCGGACCCGCCGATCCTCGACAACTTCGTCGCGGTGTTCGAGCGCAACAACTTCCTGCAATACGCCATCAACTCCATCATTGTGTCCTTCAGTGCGACGGGGCTCGCGATCCTGTTCGGCGTGCCTGCGGGCTACGGCATCGCCAAGATGAAGGCGACCAAGGCGGCCGTCGTCATCCTCCTTGCGCGCATCACGCCCGGCCTGTCCTACCTCATCCCGCTGTTCCTGCTGTTCCAGTGGCTGGAGCTGACGGGCACGCTGGTGCCGATCGTCATCACCCACCTCGTCATCACGGTGCCCATCGTGGTCTGGATCATGATGGGCTTCTTCGAGGGGCTGCCCGGCGAGCTCGAGGAAGCCGCGCTGGTGGACGGCGCGACGATCTGGCAGGCCTTCCGCCATGTCGCCATGCCGCTCGCGCGGCCCGGGATCACGGTCGCCACGATCCTCGCCTTCATCTTCTCCTGGAACAACTTCGTCTTCGCCATGGTGCTGGCGGGGCGCGAGACGCGGACGCTGCCGGTCGCCGTCAACAACATGCTGACCTTCGAGCAGATCTCCTGGGGCCCGCTCTCGGCCGCGGCGCTGCTGGTCACGCTGCCCGTGCTGGTGCTGACTCTGATCGCGCAGAAGCAGATCGTGACCGGCCTGACCCAGGGCGGCGTCAAGGGCGGGTGATGCGGATCGACGGCGCATGCCATTGCGGGCGCATCACCTACGAGGCCGAGATCGCGTCCGACCGCGTGATGGTGTGCCACTGCACGGATTGCCAGACGCTGTCCGGCAGCGCCTTCCGCACCGTCGCGCTGACCCCGCCGGGCGGCTTCCGCCTGCTCTCGGGTGAGCCCAGGATCTACGTCAAGACCGCCGAGAGCGGCCGGCGCCGCCAGCAGGCCTTCTGCGGGGATTGCGGCTCCCCACTCTACGCGACGTCGGAGGAGCCGGAGCCCAGGGTCTACAGCGTGCGCGTGGGCACCTGCCGCCAGCGCGCGGAGCTGCGGCCGCAGGCGCAGATCTGGCACCGCTCGGCGCTGCCCTGGCTGGCGGAGCTGCCCGGCGCCACCTGCCGGGAAGAGGACTGGTCCTGACAGGACCACGCCGGCGCGCCATCATCGCGCGATGAGCGCGGTTCCCGTCATAGACGTCTCCGGCCTGTCCAGCGCCGATCCCGCCGACCGCCGGCGCGTCGCCGCGGAACTCGGCGCGGCCTGCCGCGGTCCCGGTTTCTTCCTCGTCACCGGCCATGGCATCCCGCCGGCGACCGTGGCCGGCATGTTCGCCGCGGCCCGCGCGCTGTTCGGCCAGCCGGACGCCGTGAAGGACGCGCTGTCGATCAGGCGTTCGTCCCACAACCGCGGCTATGTCGCGCTCAACGAGGAACAGCTGGACCCCGGCAAGCCCGCCGACCGGAAGGAGGCCTTCAACATCGGCCTCGACCTGCCGCCCGACGACGCCGAAATCCTCGCCGGCAAGCCCTTCCGCGGAGTGAACCTCTGGCCCGATCTGCCGGGTTTCCGCGAGGCCATGCTTGCGCATTTCGACGCGGCCTGGTCCCTGGGGCGGCTGCTGCACCGCGGCTTCGCCATCGACCTCGGCCTGGAAGAGGATTGGTTCGAGGACAAGCTCGACCGCCCCATCGCCACGCTCCGCGTCCTCCATCACCCCGCCGCCGGCGCGCCCGCCGCCCCGCTAGGCGCCGGCGCGCACACGGACTACGGCAATGTCACGGTGCTCGCCACCGACGGCGTGCCCGGCCTGCAGGTGCAGCGGCGCGGCGGCGACTGGGAAGACGTGCCGCATGTCCCCGGCGCCTTCATCTGCAACATCGGGGATTGCCTGATGCGCTGGACCAACGGGGTCTATGCGTCCACCCCTCACCGCGTCCGCGCCCCGGAAGCCGAGCGCTACTCCGCCGCCTTCTTCCTCGACGCCAACCCGGAAGCCGTCGTGGCCGCGCTGCCGTCCTGCACCGCACCCGCCAACCCGCCGCCATGGCCCGCCATCACCTGCGCCGACTACCTCCGGGAGAAGCTGGACGCGACCTATGCCCACAGGCGCGCGGGGCAGGGGGGATAGCCTCGTCCCGCCGGCGCCTGTAGTCCCGCGCCGATGTCCCGCCCGCCCGCCATCCTGCAGGTGCTGCCGGCCCTCGTCTCGGGCGGGGTGGAGCGCGGCACGATCGAGATCGCGGAAGCCACCGCGGCCGCTGGGATGCGCGCCTATGTCGCCTCGGCCGGCGGGCCCCTGGTGCCGCAGCTCGAAGCCGTCGGCGCCACGCATGTCGCGCTGCCGCTCGACACCAAGTCGCCGCTCGCGATCTGGCGCAACGCCGGTGCGCTCGCCGATCTGGCGCGGCGGGAGGAGATCGCGATCCTTCACGCCCGCTCCCGCGGCCCCGCCTGGTCGGCCTTCATCGCGGCCCGCCGCACCGGGGCGCGCTTCGTCACGACCTGGCACGGCGCCTACAACGAGAACGTGCCGGGCAAGCGGCTCTATAATTCCGTCATGGTGCGCGGCGACCGCGTCATCGCGATCAGCCGCTTCATCGCCGACCACATCCTCGCCCGCCATCCCGACGCGGCCGGGCGCATCCGCGTCATCCTGCGCGGCGTCGATCCCCGCCGCTTCGACCCTGCCGCCGTGCCCGCTTCCCGCATCCTTGCGCAGCGCGAGGCCTGGGGCGCCGCGCCCGGCCAGCGCCTGGTCCTGCTGCCCGGCCGCATGACGCGCTGGAAGGGCCAGATGACGCTGGTGGAGGCGCTGCCGCGCCTGCCAGGCGTGCGGGCGGTGCTGGTCGGTGCCGGGAGCGCTTCCTTCGCCGGCGACCTCCGCGACCGCGCCGCGGCGCTCGGCGTCGCGGACCGCCTGGTCCTCGCCGGCCATGTGGACGCGATGGATGTCGCGTTGCTGGCCGCCGACGTCGTGGTCCATGCCAGCACCGACGCCGAGGCCTTCGGCCGCACCGTGACCGAGGCGCAGAGCATGGGCCGCCCCGTCATCGCGTCGGACCTCGGCGGCCCGCGGGAGACGGTGGAGGAAGGCGTCACGGGCTGGCGTGTCCCGCCCGGCGATCCCGCCGTGCTCGCCGATGCGCTGGCGCGCGTGCTGGCCATGCCGGAGGCCGAGCGCGAGGCGATCGGCGCCGCGGCCCGCGCTGTTGTCCTGCGCGACCTCACGACCGAGGCGATGCAGCGCAAGACGCTCGACGTCTATCGCGAGCTTCTGCAGTGAGGCGCATCCTGGTCATCCGCCTCGGCGCGCTCGGCGACTTCGTGCAGTCCTTCGGGCCCTTCGCCGCGATCCGTGCGCATCACCCCGGCGCCCGCATCACCCTGCTGACGACGAAGCCCTTCGCCGATCTGGCGCGGCGTTCGCCCTGGTTCGACGAGGTGTGGGAGGACGGGCGGCCTTCCTGGTCCGACCCCCGCGGCCTGGTCTCGTTGGCGCGGCGGCTGCGCGGGGCGCGGTTCGACCGGGTCTACGACCTCCAGACCTCCGCGCGATCCTCGCGCTACCGCTGGCTGGTTGGGCACGGGGCGGAGTGGTCCGGCATCGCCCCCGGCGCCTCCCACCCCCATGCCAATCCGCGGCGCGACGCCTTGCACACGGTGGACCGGCAGCGCGACCAGCTGGAGATGGCGGGTATCCACGACTTCCCGGCGCCGGCGCTGGACTGGCTCGATGCCGATCTCTCCCGTTTCGGCCTGCCCGACCGCTTCGGCCTGCTGATCCCCGGGGCGTCGCCGCTGCGGCCGCTGAAGCGCTGGCCGGCCGAGCGCTTCGCGGAACTGGCGGCCGGGCTCGACCTGCCCGTCGCCATCATCGGCGGCCTTGCCGAGCGCGACATTGCTGCGACCATCCTGACCGCCTCGCCGAAGGCAATCGACCTGACCGGCAGGACCAGCTTCGCCGAGATCGCCGCCATTGCCCGCAAGGCGCTCTGGGCGGTGGGAAACGACACCGGGCCGACCCATATCGTGGCGGCGGCGGGCTGCCCGACGCTCGCCCTGTTCGGCGGGGACAGCGACCCCGCCCTCTGCGCCCCGCGCGGCGCCGCGGCGCAGGTGATCCGCCACGTCCCGCTCGCCGCCCTGCCCGTGGCGCAGGTCCGCGCCGCCATCCCCGCGCCTTGACGCGGCGGGGCGGGGCTGGCCATGTCCCGTCCCCCATCCACCCCCGGGAGCCCGGAAACCCTTCCATGCCCGCCATCACCTTGCCCGACGGCTCGTTGCGCGTCTTCGACGGGCCCGTGACCGGCACGACGGTGGCGGCCTCGATCGGGCCGGGCCTGGCGAAGGCCGCGCTCGCCATGGAAGTGGACGGCAAGCTCATGGACCTCGGCCGCGAGATCGAGGCCGATGCGTCGCTGCGCTTCATCACCCGCAAGGACGACGCGGCGCTCGGGCTCATCCGCCACGACGCGGCCCATGTCCTGGCGGAAGCCGTGCAGGCGCTGTTCCCCGGCACCCAGGTCACCATCGGCCCGGCGATCGAGAACGGCTTCTACTACGACTTCGCCCGCAACGAGCCCTTTACCCCCGAGGACTTCCCCGCCATCGAGGCGAAGATGCGCGAGATCGTCGCGCGCAACGCCGCGTTCGAGCGCATCGTGACCACCCGGCACGAGGCGATCGCCCTCTTCGAGGCGAAGGGCGAGAAGTACAAGGTCGAGCTGATCCAGGACCTGCCGCGCGGCGAGACCATCACCCTGTACAGGCAGGGCGACTGGATCGACCTCTGCCGCGGCCCGCACATGCGCGGCACCGGCGATGTCGGCGACGCCTTCAAGCTGATGAAGGTGGCCGGCGCCTACTGGCGCGGCGACCACCGCAACGCCATGCTGTCCCGCATCTACGGGACCGCCTGGCGGGACCGCAAGGAGCTCGACGCCTATCTCCTCCAGCTGGAGGAGGCGGAGAAGCGCGACCACCGCAAGATCGGCAAGGAGATGAACCTCTTCCACCTGCAGGAGGAAGCGGTCGGCTCCGTCTTCTGGCACCCCAAGGGCTGGAAGCTGTATCGCGTGGTCGAGGACTTCATGCGCCGCCGGCTGGACGCGGCCGATTATCTCGAGGTGAAGACCCCGCAGCTGGTGGACCGCAAGCTCTGGATCGAGAGCGGCCACTGGGAGAACTACCGCCCGCACATGTTCATCGCGACCGTCGAGGACGAGTCGGAGAAGGACCGCGTGCTGGCGGTGAAGCCGATGAACTGCCCCTGCCACGTCCAGATCTTCAACCAGGGCGTCCGCAGCTACCGCGAGCTGCCGATGCGGCTCGCGGAATTCGGCGCCTGCCACCGCTATGAGCCCTCGGGCGCGCTGCACGGCATCATGCGGGTGCGCGCCTTCACCCAGGACGACGCGCACATCTTCTGCACCGAGGAGCAGATCGCGCCGGAGACCGTGCGCTTCGTCGAGCTGCTGTCCGGGATCTACCGCGACCTCGGCTTCGCCGATTTCCGCGTGAAGTTCTCCGACCGCCCTGCCAGGCGGGCGGGCAGCGACGCCGTATGGGACCAGGCGGAAGGCGCGCTGAAGGAGGCGTGCCGCATCGCCGGCGTGGAATACGTGCTGAACCCCGGCGAGGGCGCCTTCTACGGGCCGAAGCTGGAATTCGTCCTGCGCGACGCGATCGGGCGGGACTGGCAGTGCGGCACGCTGCAGGTGGATTTCGTGCTGCCGGAACGGCTCGGCTCGGAATACGTGGCAGAGGACGGCAGCCGAAAGCGCCCGGTGATGCTGCACCGCGCGATCCTCGGGTCCTTCGAGCGCTTCCTCGGCATCCTGATCGAGCAGCATGCAGGCCGCTTCCCGCTCTGGCTGGCGCCGGTCCAGGTGGTGGTGGCAACCATCGTGTCGGATGCCGACGAGTATGCGCGTCGTGCCGTCGCCGCCCTGCAGGCCGGCGGGATCCGGGCGGAACTCGACCTGCGGAACGAGAAGATCAACCGCAAGGTCGTGGACCATATCGACCAGCGGGTGCCGGTGCTCGCCGTCGTCGGCCGGAAGGAGGCGGAGGAGGGGACCCTTGTCCTGCGTCGCCTACCCGGCCGCGAGCAGGAAACGGTGACGCTCGCCGAGGCCGTGGCCCGCCTGGCCGCCGAGGCCACCCCGCCCGACTTGCGGGCGGCCTCATAGACCGCCTGCTCGGCCTCCCGCGAGGGGGCCTCCGTGACCTTCGGGTTGCAACGCGACGGCCGGATCGCCATAACTTCCGGCCGAATCCACGCAACTTGCCCAGAAACAACGACAGGAGTGCGCCATACCCCGAGGACCAATGCCCGCCCAGATGCCGACACGTGACGGCCCGCGGGTGAATGAGGAGATCCGGGTTCCCCAGGTCCGCCTTATCGACCAGGACGGCGAGATGCAGGGCGTGATGAGCGCCCGGGAGGCGTTGTTGCGCGCCTATGAGGTCGGCCTCGACCTTCTCGAGATCAGCCCGAATGCCGTGCCGCCGGTGGTCAAGATCCTGGACTACGGCAAGTACAAATACGAGCAGCAGAAGAAGGCCAACGAGGCCCGCAAGCGCCAGAAGGTCGTGGAGATCAAGGAGATCAAGGTCCGTCCGAACATCGACGACCACGACTACGACGTGAAGATGCGCCAGATGAAGGAATTCATCGGCGAGGGCGACAAGGTGAAGGTCACGCTCCGCTTCCGCGGCCGCGAGATGGCGCACCAGGACCTCGGCCTGAAGGTGCTGGACCGCATCCGGACGGAGCTGGCGGAGACCACCAAGGTGGAATCCATGCCCCGCCTGGAGAACCGCCAGATGATCATGGTGCTCGCGCCGAAGTAGGCGCCGATAGGGGGCCCCCACGGAGGCGCGAAGCGACTTCGTGGGGAGTTCTATACGCCCGCCATCCGGTCCAGCCCCACCAGCCGATCCCCGATCACCAGCACCACCGCCGTCAGCGCGATGATCAGCGTGGACACCGCCGCGACCGTCGGGTCCGGCGATTCCCCGAGATACTGCAGCAACTGGATCGGCAGCGTCCGGTGGTAGACGTCGGTCAGGAAGATCGAGATCGGGTAGTTGTCGAGCGAGGCGAGGAAGCCGAACAGCCCGCCCGTGATGAAGGACGGCGACAGCACCGGCACCATCACCTTCAGCACCGCCGCGGGATAGCTCAGCCCGAGCGTCCGCGCCGCGTCGATCAGCGCGAAGTCGAACAGCGACAGACCCGCCGTCAGCGTGCGCACCACGAAGGGCAGCACGATGACGACATGCGCGATCAGCAGCGCCGCCGTCGGGTCCCGCAGCCCCACGGCGCGGAAGGACTGCAGCATCGCGATGCCGATCACCAGGCCCGGCAGCATCAGCGGCGAGACCAGGAAGGTCGCGATCGCCTCGCGCCCCGGGAAGGTCCCGCGCACCACCGCGATTGCCGCCATGGTGCCGAGAACGAGCGACACCGCCGTCGCGATCGCCGCGACCTGGAAGCTCAGGATCACCGACTCCCAGAGGCCGTCCAGGCGCGGGATCCGCTCGTACCACCGCCAGGAGATCGCGCCCTCCGGCAGTTCGAAGACCCGCGACGGCGACAGCGACACGCCGGCGGTCACCACCAGCGGCGCCAGGAGGAACACCACCGCCGCGCCCAGCGCGATCCAGGCGACGGCAAGACCGAGCCGTCGCATTACGCCCGCCTCAGCCGCTTCGCCAGCACCGCGCTGCCCACCACCACAACGAGCGACATCGCGAGCAGCACGACGCCCGCCACCGATCCACGCTGCGGCGCCTGGAGATAGAGGAAGGACGTCGCGATGGTCGTGGACAGCGTCTGGTAGCGGTCGCCCATCAGCAGCGTCGGGATGACATAGGCCGCGATCGCCATGGAGAAGACGAGCGTCACCCCCGCCGCGACGCCTGGCATGGTCAGCGGCACGGTGACGCGGGTGAAGACATGGAACGGCCCACCACCGAGCGTCGCCGCGGCATCCGTCAGCCGCCCGTCGATCTGCCGCACGACGCTGAAGATCGGCAGCACCATGAAGGGCAGGAAGATGTTGGTGATGCCGATGAGAAGCCCGGCCTCGGTGAAGATCAGGCGGATCGGCTCCTCGACGATGCCGCTCCAGACGAGCAGGTCGTTCACCACGCCGTTGCGGCGCAGCAGCACGGTCCAGCCGAAGGCCTTCACGATGACGCTGAGCGAGAGCGGCAGCAGCATCGCGGCCACCAGCAGTGACTGCGCGATCCCACGCGTGCGCGCCATCGCGAAGGCCGCGGGGTAGCCGAGGAGGAGGCAGATCAGCGTGGTCAGCGTCGCGAGCTTCAGCGTCCGCCCGATCACCGCCCAGGAATAGGCCTCGCCGAGGAAATCGGCGTAGCCCGCCAGCGTCCAGCCCTCCGCGCCGCGCAGGCTGCCGAAGAGCAGCACGCCGAGCGGCAGCGCGAAGACCAGCAGGAAGAAGGCCAGCGCCGGCGCGGCGAGCCAGGCGATGTGCAAGCGCATCACGCCGCCGGCGCCGGATAGACCAGCGTGTCCTCGACCCGCCAGGAGATGGCCAGCGTGTCGCCCGCGACCTCGGCCTCGGCCGGCAGTTCGATGATGGCTCGGTCGCCGGCGCCGACCGCACCATGCACCAGGCGCCGGCTGCCGAGGAAGGTCTGCGCCGCGACCGGCAGGGCAATGCCGGTCCAGCCTTCGTCGGCAGGCGCCTGCGCAGCGATCCGTTCCGGCCGCACCGCGACCATCACGCGCGACCGGGTCGCGAAGTGCCCTGGCGCGCGCAGCGTGCCGGCGGTCGTCTGGACGGTCAGCATGCCGTCCTGTGCCTCGATCACCTCGCCGGTCAACGCGGTGGACTGTCCCACGAAATCCAGCACGAAGGGCGTGGCGGGGCGCGCGTAGATCTCGGCGGGCGTTCCGAGATGCTCGATACGGCCGGTGTTCATCACCGCGATCCGGTCTGACAGCGCCAGCGCCTCCTCCTGGTCGTGGGTGACAAAGATCGCGGTCATGCCGAGCTCCCGAAGCAGCCGCCGCAGCTCGACCTGCATGGTCTCGCGCAGCTTGCGGTCGAGGGCCGAGAGCGGCTCGTCCAGCAGGATCAGCTCGGGGTTCACCGCCAGCGCGCGCGCCATCGCGACCCGCTGCTGCTGCCCGCCCGAGAGCTGCGCGATCGCTCGCGACGCCAGCGAGCCCAGCTGGACCATCTCCAGAAGCGTCGCCACGCGCGGCCCGATCTCGGCCTTCGGCGCGCGGCGCGCCTTCAGCCCGAAGGCAACGTTCTCCGCGACCGTCAAATGCGGGAAGAGCGCGTAGTTCTGGAAGACCACGCCCACGTTGCGCCGGTGCGGCGGCAGGCGGCCCATGTCCTGGCCGGCCAGGCGCACGGTGCCGCCATCGGGCTCCAGCAGCCCCGCCAGGATGCGCAGCAGCGTCGTCTTCCCGCAGCCCGAGGGTCCGAGCAGCGACACGAACTCCCCCTTGCCGACGGCGAGGGAGAGGTCGTCCAGGACGGTGGTGCTACGGAACCGCTTGCTGACACCGTTTACTACGAGGTGGGCACTCAACTAACCCATCACCTCGTTCCAGCGGCGGATCCAGGCGTCGCGGTTGCGGTTCACGTTGGCCCAGTCCGGCGCGAAGGGCACGCCGGGTGGCACCAACATGCCGGCCGGCACGCGCGCATCGGTGTTGGTCGGCAGGACGAAGGATTTCTCGGCCAGGATCTGCTGCACCTCGGCGCCGAGGAAGGCGTCGATGAAGGCGTTGGCGAGTTCCTCGTTTGGCCCGCCCTTCACCTTGCAGATCCCCGATGGCATTGCGAAGACGCCTTCCTTCGGCGCCGACAGCCCGACCGGCGCCCCGTCCGCCGCGCGCACCAGCGTGTAGGACGAGAACTGGCCGGACATGATCCGCGCCTCCCCTGACTCCAGCAGGTTCTGCGCCTGGGGCTGATTGGTGTAGATCGTCAGCAGGTTCGGCTTCAGCGTCGCCAGCTTCCGGAAGGCCGCGTCGGCGTCGTATTGCGCCTCGGCGAAGGGCTTGCCCGTTTCCAGGTGCGCCGCGATGATCATCGTCCAGAGCCCCTCGGTGTTCTGCAGCGAGGGCAGGATGACGCGGCCGCGGTTCGCCGGCGCCCACAGCGCCTCGTAGCTGTCCACGCCGTTGCGCAGCGCGCGCGTGTTGTAGGCGATGCCGACCCAGGGGATCTGGTAGTTCGCCCAGGCGCCGTCCATCTGGATCGCGGTCGGGCGGATCTTCGCCAGGTTCGGCATGGCGGACGTCGCCAGCGGCGCCAGAAGTCCCTCGCCCTGCGCGATCGCCATGATGGGGTCGTCCATCAGCACCACGGACATGCGCGGGCTGGCCCGGTCGGCGCGCATCTTCTCGAGGTTCACCAGCGACCGGGTCCCGTCGAAGACGACGCGGAGGTTGTTCTTCCGCTCGATCACGGGGAAGACGAATTCCCGCATGTAGCCCGCCATGCCGGCCGCGCCGCCCACCACGAGGTCGCGGGTCTGGGCGCGGACGAGGGAGGGAAAGCCGGCAAGGGCGCCGGCGGCGAGCAGGGCGCGGCGGGAAGCTCGGGTCATCGGGGAGGGCCTTCCTTCGGGAACTGCCCACGCGGTGTGCAAGCGCGATGCCATGCGGTACGGGCGTCCCGGCCCAGGCGAGGGGGCCGGCCCTGCCTCCGGCCTGGCCAAAGCTTGCTCACGGAAGCGTCACCCCGCGGCCCGGTAGCGCCCGGAACTTGACGCGCAAGGCCCCGAGGGCCTATCTCGCCGGCTCCCTGGTCCGCCCTGGACCTTTCGCCGGCCCCGATGGAGGGGCGGGCGCCGCCGCTCCGCGAAGGCTCGCGCAGCGGCGCGATACCGTTTGGGGCGGCCGCAACGGAAGGACTTCCCGCCTTGTTCGAGGCGCTGGGCAACAGGCTGACCGGGGTCTTCGACAAGCTGCGCCGCCGCGGCGCGCTGTCGGAAGCCGACGTCCAGGAAGCGCTGCGCGAGGTCCGCGTCGCGCTGCTGGAGGCCGACGTCGCGCTGCCCGTGGTCCGCGACCTCATCAACAAGGTGCGCGAACGCGCGGTCGGGGTGGAGGTCATCCGCTCGGTCTCGCCAGCGCAGCAGGTCGTCAAGATCGTCAACGATGCGCTGGTCGAGGCGCTGGGCGGCGGCGCGGCCGACGACGGCAGGCGCGGCATCGACCTGAACGCGCCCTCGCCGGTGCCGATCCTGATGGTCGGCCTGCAGGGCTCGGGCAAGACCACGACCTCCGGCAAGATCGCGCTGCGTCTGCGCATGCGCGACCGCAAGAAGGTCCTGCTGGCCTCGCTCGACGTGCACCGCCCCGCGGCGCAGCTGCAGCTGCAGACGCTGGCGCAGCAGGCCGAGGTCACGTCGCTCCCGATCGTCGCCGGCGAGAGCCCGCTGCAGATCGCGAACCGCGCGATGGATGTGGCTCGGCGCGAGCTCTACGACGTCGTCGTGCTCGACACCGCTGGTCGCCTGGCGATCGACGACGCGCTGATGGCGGAAGTGGCGGAGGTGAAGGCCTTCGCGAAGCCGCACGAGACGCTGCTGGTCGTGGACGCCATGACCGGCCAGGACGCCGTCAACACCGCGCGCGCCTTCCAGGACAAGGTCGGCGTGACGGGCGTGGTGATGACGCGGGTGGACGGCGACGCGCGCGGTGGCGCTGCGCTGTCGATGCGCGCGGTGACCGGCGCGCCGATCAAGCTGCTCGGCGCCGGCGAGAAGCTGGATGCGCTGGAGGACTTCCACCCCGACCGCATCGCCAACCGCATCCTCGGCATGGGCGACATCGTCAGCCTGGTCGAGAAGGCCGCGGAGAACATCGACCAGGCCGAGGCCGAGAAGCTCGCGAAGAAGATCCAGAAGGGGACCTTCGACCTCGAGGACTACGCGTCCCAGCTGAAGCAGATCAACAAGATGGGCTCGCTGAGCGGCATGCTCGGCATGCTGCCCGGCATCGGCAAGATCAAGTCGCAGATCGAGAACGCGAACCTCGATCAGACCATGCTGAAGCGCCAGGCCGCGATCATCGGATCGATGACGCCGCGGGAACGCCGTAACCCCGACATCCTGAAGGCGAGCCGCAAGAAGCGCATCGCCGCGGGCAGCGGCACCTCCGTTCAGGAGGTGAACAAGCTTCTCAAGAATTTCGACGACATGTCCGCGATGATGAAGCGGATGAACAAGCTCGGCCAGAAGGGAATGATGCGCGGGGGCCTCTCCTCGCTGATCCCCGGCCTTGGAAACCGCAGACCGTTCTGAACAGGAGAGCGTAGACTTATGGGCCTCAAGATCCGCCTCGCCCGCGCCGGCGCGAAGAAGCGTCCCTACTACCACATCGTGGTGGCCGACAGCCGCTCGCCCCGCGACGGCCGCTTCATCGAGAAGCTCGGCTCCTACAACCCCATGCTGCCCGCCGAGCATCCCGACCGCGTGCGGCTCTATGCCGAGCGCATCAACCACTGGAAGTCGCAGGGCGCGCTGCCGACGGAGCGCGTGGCGAAGTTCCTCGGCCATGCCGGCCTGGCGCCGATGCCGACCTTCCCCGAGCAGCCCAAGAAGTCCGCGCCCAAGAAGAAGGCGCAGGAGCGGGCTGCCGCGGCCGCGGCTGCGGCGGGCTGAAAACCTTCGCCTGAGGGCTGGTTGTGACGAAGCGTGTGCTACTTGGCGAGATCGGGAGGCCGCACGGGGTACGGGGCCTGGTGCGCCTGCACGCCTTCACGGCCGACCCGAAGGCGATCGGCGCCTATGGGCCGCTGACCGACGCCGACGGCACGAAGCGCTACGCCGTCACCGCGATGCCGGGCGGCCTCGGCCGCATCGAGGGCATCGCCGACCGTGATGCCGCAGCGCGGCTGACCGGCACGAAGCTCTACATCGAGCGCGACCGCTTGCCGCCGCCCGCCGACCCCGATGAGTTCCTGCTGTGCGACCTCGAGGGCCTTCACGCCGTTGCGGAAGACGGCAGTGAGCTCGGCACGGTGAAGGCAGTGGAGGAATACGGCGCCGGCCCCTTCCTGGTGATCCAGGGCGGGGCAGGGGAGAGGCTCGTGCCCTTCACCAAGGCCGCCGTGCCGGTGGTGGATGTCGCGGGCGGGCGCGTGGTCGTCGTGCCGCCGGCGGAAGTCGTGGTGGAACCTCGTGACGAGGAGGATGCGGCATGACGCCGTCGGATCGCCAGAGGGCGCAGGGGCCGCAGGCCCCGAGCACCGTCGGCGTGAATCCGCCGGCCAATCTGTGGCGCGCCTCGGTCCTCACGCTGTTCCCCGAGATGTTCCCCGGGCCGCTCGGCCTCTCGCTCGCCGGCAAGGCGCTGCGGGACGGGCGGTGGTCGATGGACGCGATCGACATCAGGGGCTTCGCGACCGACAGGCACCGCAGCGTGGACGACACGCCCTTTGGGGGCGGGGCGGGGATGGTCATGCGCCCGGACGTGGTGGATGCGGCAGTGGCGTCGGCTCTCGCCGCGAACCCTGGCGCGCCGCTGGTCTACCTCACGCCGCGCGGCAGGCTGCTCGAGCAGGCGATGGTGCGCGACCTCTCCGCGGGTCCCGGCGTCACGCTGGTCTGCGGCCGCTACGAGGGCCTCGACCAGCGCGTGATCGAGGCCCGCGGCATGATCGAGGTCTCCGTCGGCGACGTCGTGCTCTCCGGCGGCGAGGTCGGGGCGATCCTGCTGCTCGACGCCTGCGTACGCCTGCTGCCGGGCGTGATGGGTGCGTCCGACAGCGCCGCCGAGGAAAGCCACGGCCCCGAGGGCCTGCTGGAATACCCGCACTACACCCGGCCCGCCGAGTGGCAGGGCCGCAAGGTGCCGGATGTGCTGCTGTCCGGCCATCACGCCGAGGTCGCGAAGTGGCGGCGCGAGCAGGCCGAGCAGGCCACGCGCAGCCGCCGCCCCGACCTCTGGGCCAAGCATCTGAACAACCTCAGCCATGACGGCGGGCGGCTGGACGGCCATCCGGCTGCCGCCTAGATCCATCACGAAGGGAACCACTCCGATGAACCTGCTCCAGCAGTTCGAGGCCGCCCAGCAGGCCCGCCTCTCCTCCGCCCGGGCGACGCCCGAATTCGCGCCGGGCGACACCGTTCGCGTGATGGTGAAGGTGGTCGAGGGCGAGCGCACCCGCACCCAGGCCTATGAGGGCGTGGTGATCGCGCGGTCCAACCGCGGCGTGAACAGCAACTTCACGGTCCGCAAGCTCTCCTACGGCGAGGGCGTAGAGCGCGTCTTCCCGCTGTATTCGCCGAACGTGGCGGAGATCCAGGTGGTGCGCCGCGGCCGCGTCCGCCGCGCGAAGCTCTATTACCTGCGCGGCCGCACCGGCAAGTCGGCCCGCATCCAGGAAAAGGCCCGCGAGACCACGCAGGCCGAGGGCTGAGATCACACGCCGCGCGGCTCCGAGAGGGCCGCGCGGTTTCGTCTGCGGTCGTCGCAGGGCGCGGGCCCGGAACGGGCCAGGCACCGGAGGCGTGAATCGCAGGCGCAAGGTGAGTGATGGAAGAACGAATGTCAGGTACACGTCCGCGCACGCTGTTCGACAAGATCTGGGACGCCCATGTCGTCGAGACGCTCCCGGACGGCACCGTCGTTCTCTACATCGACAAGCACCTCACCCATGAGGTGACCAGCCCACAGGCCTTCGAGGGGCTGCGCCTCGCCGGTCGCAAGGTGCGCCGGCCCGACGCGACCATCGCGGTGGTGGACCACAACATCGCCACCGATGCGTCCCGCTACGGCAGGATCGAGGACCCCGAGAGCCGACAGCAGGTCGAGACGCTGGAGAGGAACGTCAAGGAATTCGGCGTCCCCTACATCCCGCTGACGGACAAGCGACAGGGCATCGTCCACATCATCGGGCCCGAGCTCGGGCTGAGCCTGCCCGGCATGACGCTGGTCTGCGGCGACAGCCACACCTCGACGCATGGCGCGATGGGCGCGCTGGCCTTCGGCATCGGCACGTCGGAAGTCGAGCACGTCATGGCAACGCAGACGCTGCTGCAGAAGCCGGCGAAGAACATGCGCGTGACCGTGGACGGCACGCTGCCGTTGGGCTGCTCGGCCAAGGACATCGTGCTGGCGATCATCGGGAAGATCGGCACCGCCGGCGGCACCGGCCACGTCATCGAATACGCGGGGGAGGCGATCCGCGCGCTCGACATGGCGGGCCGCATGACGGTCTGCAACATGTCGATCGAGGCCGGCGCGCGCGCCGGCATGGTCGCCCCCGACCAGACCACCTTCGACTACGTCAAGGGCCGCCCCTTCGCGCCGAAGGGCGAGGCCTATGACCGCGCCGTCGCCTGGTGGAAGACGCTGCCCTCCGATCCGGGCGCGGTCTTCGACAGGGAAGTGCGCCTTGACGCCGGCGAGATCATCCCGCAGCTGACCTGGGGCACCTCGCCCGAGGACGTGCTGCCCATCACCGGCGTGATCCCGGACCCCGCGGACTACGCGGACGAGGCCCGCCGCGCGCAGGTACAGCGCATGATCGACTACATGGGCCTCACGCCGGGACAGCGGCTGCAGGACCTGAAGGTCGACGTGGTCTTCATCGGCTCCTGCACCAACAGCCGGATCGAGGACATCCGCGCCGCCGCCGCCATCGCGAAGGGCCGCAAGGTCGCGGATGGCGTGCGCGCGCTGGTCGTGCCGGGCTCGGGCCTCGTGAAGGAGCAGGCGGAGCAGGAGGGCCTCGACCGCATCCTGAAGGAAGCGGGCTTCGAATGGCGCGAGGCCGGCTGCTCCATGTGCCTCGGCATGAACCCGGACAAGCTGAAGCCGGGCCAGCGCTGCGCCAGCACGTCCAACCGCAACTTCGAAGGCCGCCAGGGCCCGGGCGGGCGGACGCATCTGCTTTCGCCCGCCATGGCCGCATCCGCCGCCATCGCCGGCCACCTCGCCGATGTGCGCGACTTCCAGCCCAGGGGAGCCTGAGGGATGAAGGCCTTCACCACGCTGACTGGCATCGCGGCCCCGCTGCCGCAGGCCAATGTCGACACCGACAAGATCATCCCCGCGCGCTTCCTCAAGACCATCGCGCGCACCGGCCTCGGCAAGAACCTCTTCGCCAACGTCCGCTATCGCGAGGACGGCAGCGAGAATCCCGACTTCATCCTGAACACCGAGCCCTACCGCAAGGCGGAGATCCTCGTCGCGCACGAGAATTTCGGCTGCGGCTCCTCGCGCGAGCACGCGCCCTGGGCGCTGCTGGATTTCGGCATCCGCTGCGTCATCGCCCCGTCCTTCGGCGACATCTTCCACAACAACAGCTTCAAGAACGGCATCCTGCCTATCCGCCTTCCGCGCGAGATCTGCGACAGGCTGATCGAGGACGCGAAGATGGGCGCCAATGCCCGCCTGACCGTGGACCTCGCGCGCCAGGTCGTCGTCCGCCCGAATGGCGAGGAGATCCCCTTCGACGTCGATCCCTTCCGCAAGCACCTGCTGCTGAATGGCCTCGACGACATCGGCCAGACCATGCAGCACGCCCCCGCCATCGACAGCTACGAGTCGAAGCAGAAGGCGTCCCAGCCCTGGCTCTACGCGTAAGCAGGACGACAGACCGATGCCCGCCAACAAGAAGCTCCTGATCCTGCCGGGCGACGGCATCGGCCCCGAGGTGATGCGCGAGACCCGCCGCATCATCGACTGGATGGAACGCCGTCGCGCCGTCTCGTTCGAGATGGAGGAAGGGCTGGTCGGCGGCGCGGCGATCGACGCGACGGGCTCGCCCTGCCCGGATGCGACGGTGGAGGCCGCGAGGCGCGCCGACGCCGTGCTGTTCGGCTCTGTCGGCGGCCCGAAATGGGACAGCCTGCCCTTCGAGCAGCGGCCGGAACTCGGCATCCTGCGGCTGCGCAAGGATCTCGGCCTGTTCGCCAACCTTCGCCCCGCCGTCGTGCTCGACCCGCTGGTGGACGCCTCCGCGCTGCGCCCGGACCTCGTGCGCGGCCTCGACATCATGATCGTCCGCGAGACCACGGGCGGCGTCTATTTCGGCGAGCCGCGCGGCGTGACGACCGGCCCCGACGGCAAGCGCACCGGCCTCGACACCCAGATCTACCACGAGGACGAGATCGCCCGCGTCGCGCGCGTCGCCTTCGAGCTCGCGCGCAAGCGCCGCAACAAGGTCACCAGCGTCGAGAAGGCGAACGTCATGCAGTCCGGCCGCCTCTGGCGCGCCGTGGTGAGCGAGGTCCACAAGGCCGAGTTCGTCGATGTCGAGCTGCAGCACATGTACGCCGACAACTGCGCGATGCAGCTCGCATCGAAGCCCAAGCAGTTCGACGTCGTGCTTGGCGACAATCTCTTCGGCGACGTGCTGTCCGACCTGGCGGCGGCGCTGACGGGGTCGCTCGGCATGCTGCCCTCGGCGACGCTCGGCGCGCTGCAGCCATCGGGCAAGCGGCATGCATTGTACGAGCCGATCCACGGCTCGGCGCCGGACATCGCGGGGAAGGGGATCGCGAACCCCTGCGCGCAGATCCTCTCCTTCGCGATGCTGCTGCGCCTGTCCTTCGGGAT
Organism: Falsiroseomonas sp. HW251; assembly: GCF_050563545.1. Lineage (NCBI taxonomy): Bacteria > Pseudomonadati > Pseudomonadota > Alphaproteobacteria > Acetobacterales > Roseomonadaceae > Falsiroseomonas > Falsiroseomonas sp. HW251. The sequence goes on along the minus strand of NZ_JBNXUM010000033.1, from coordinate 30,510 downwards.
GGAGGAGGACGCCGCGATGCTCGAGAAGGCGGTGGAGAAGGTGCTGGCCGGCGGCCTCCGCACCGCCGACATCATGGCGACCGGCATGGCGCGCGTCGGCACCTCCGTGATGGGCGAGGCGGTGCTGCGGGAACTCGACAAGCTCTCGGCCTGAAAAGGCGCGCCACGGGGGTTGCGCGCCCCCGCCACCTTCGCTACATCGCGGCTCCCGGTTGGACCCGTAGCTCAATTGGATAGAGCACCAGACTACGGATCTGGGGGTTAGGGGTTCGAATCCTCTCGGGTCCGCCAGGAAGCCAGGTTTTCTGCGGGGCTTTCCCGCTTGGGGCGCAACCTTCCGCGCGCGACCGCGTAATCGCGGGCCGGGACCGACGTAGCACGTCGGAGGCAGTGAAGTGCGCCACCATCAGCCCATTGGTTCTTTTGCAAGTGCGGCGATCCTCGCCGTCGCCTTGGGCGCATGCTCGCAGCCCTCAGGCGATGTGTCAGAGCAGCCGGCCGGGCCACAGCAGCGCGGAACCGCGTCGTACTACGGGCCAGGGTTCCAGGGCCGCCCGACCGCAAGCGGGGAGCGCTTCGACAGGAACGCACCAACCGCCGCGCACCGGTCGCTGCCGCTCGGCTCCGTCGCGCGAGTGACCAATCTGGAGACTGGGCAATCGGAGACGGTCACGATCAACGATCGCGGGCCGTACGCACGCGGGCGGATCATCGACGTGAGCGAAGGCACTGCACAGCGGATCGGCATGAAGGAAGACGGCACAGCGCCAGTAGAGGTTACTCCGTTGGCGGTGCCCGGCCAGCAGGCGGCGCAGAGCACACCACGGGGGCGCTAGCCCGCGATCGCACTGAGTGCGCGCGCCGCAGGCGGGCATACGAAAAGCGTTAATCGCCGGGCCGGAGAAAGCTGGACCCGCATTGCCCTGACACAGGGCAATGCGGGTCCAGCAGCGCCTCGGCTCGCGCCGGCAATGCGCGCCTCAAGCTCCGCGACCTCGAGCGTGCGCCGGCGCGCCGGGGCATGCGAACGGCCACGCCGCGACCTGGTGGCGCGGCCTTCCGGACCGAGATGATCCCGGGAGCACCGCCGGAGGCCGCTGCATGCGACGGCGCCTTCAACTGGGATACAAGCGGTGTCCTTCCGGCATTGCTTTTCCCGCGGAGTGATGCCTGGATGGCGCACGTCATCAACAGTCCCGGCGGATCATTGCCGGAGGAGGATGCATGACAAGCTTCGCACCCGGGGCCATCGATGCCGTCGTGAACTACGAGTTCGCCGATCCCGACACCGAGCGGAAGGGATGGCAGGAGAGCTTCATACGAGGGAAGATCGGTGCCGAGGAAGGCCGCATCAAAGGCCTGACGCCCGAGGCCTTCCTGGCGAAGATGGATCGCGCCGGCGTCGAGCATTGCTTCCTGCTCGCGGTCAAGGCGGGCAGCGCGCAGCACACGATCAACCGCCGCATTCCGTACGAGAAGGTGGCCGATCTCTGCCGGCGCTACCCCGGCCGCTTCAGCGGTCTTGCCGGCGTGGATCCCACCGAGGGCATGCGGGGCCTGCGCGAGCTGGAGCGGGCGGTGAAGGAGCTGGGCTTCATCGGCGCGCATCTCTATCCCCACTGGTTCGAGATGGCGCCCGACCATGCCCGCTACTACCCGATCTATGCGAAGTGCTGCGAGCTCGACATCCCGATCCAGATGCAGGTCGGCCACTGCCTCCGCTACTCCGACGAGCGCCCGTTGAAGAGCGTCGGCCGCCCGATCACGCTCGACACCGTCGCCTGCGATTTCCCCGAGCTGAAGCTCGTCGGCATCCATATCGGCTGGCCCTGGACCGAGGAGATGATCGCGGTCTCCTACAAGCATCGCAACGTGTTCATCGGCACCGACGCCTATGCACCCAAGCACTGGGACGAGAAGTTCGTGCGCTACATGAACAGCTTCGGCCAGGACAAGGTCATCTTCGGGACCGACTACCCCGTCATCGACCTCGAGCGTGCAAGGGCGGAGTTCGAGGAGCTCGGTCTTCGCGACGCGCCGAAAAGGAAGGTGCTGCGCGACAACGTCATCAGGCTGTACGGGCTCCGGATGTCGCTGTCGGCGGAGATTGCTTCCTAGGCTCGCCAGCTGCGACCAATTCCGATCGGGCCTTGCGGCCGGCGCACCGGAGAACCAGGATCCCAGGCGGATGCAAGTGGACGCCGCGGCATCAAGCGAAACCTAAGCGAGGCCTCGTCAATGTCTCTCGACAGCGTGCTGCGCCTCCATGCCCGCCACCGCCCGTGCAAGACGGCCATCCTGGACGGCGAGCGGCGTGTCCACTACGCGGCGCTGGACCGCCTGGTAGACGGTGCCGCGCATCGCCTCGCCGCCGAAGGCGTGATGCGCGGCATGCTGGTCGGCGTCGCCCTGGCCGACACCGCCGACCACGTCATTGCCCTCTACGCCCTGGCCCGGATGGGCGCCGTGATCCTGCCGATGGATTGCCGGTTGTCACTGGCGGAGAAGCGCGCCCTCGCCGCCCATTTCCGGCCCGGGCGGGTGCTGCTCGGGCCCGGCGAGGATGCGGCCGAGCCGGGCTGGACGGTGCTTCCCGCGGGCTGGGCGCAGGAGAGCGCCGTCCCCTGGCATGACCCGGAGGTGACGGACGACAGCCCTCTGGTCCTCTCGCTCTCCTCCGGAACGACCGGCCTGCCGAAAGGCCCGCGCGCGACGCACCGACAGTTCGAAAGCCGGTTCATGGTCTACTGGCTGAACCTCGGCATGAACGCGCAGGACGTCTATGTCTCCGTCACGCCGCTCTACTTCGGCGGCGGGCGCGCCTTCACCATGGCGATGCTGTTCGCGGGCGCCACCGTCTCGATCCTGTCGCCGCGGACGCGGATGCCCGACCTCGCCGCCCATGTGCGGGAGGTCGGCGGCACAGTCCTCTTCATGGTGCCGACGATGATCCGCCGCCTGCTGGACGAGAACATGCCCGGGCTCGCCCTGCCGACATTGCGCGTGCTGATCTCGAGCGGATCGGCGCTGCACCCGGAGGAGCGGGCGGCGATCCGGTCGCGCCTGACGCCGAACCTGTTCGAAATCTACTCCTCCACCGAGGGAGGCGGCGTGTCCGTGCTGACGCCCGCCGATTGCGACCTGCATCCGGACAGCGTCGGCCGCCCGGTCTTCCGCGTGGAAGTCGAGATCGTCGGCGAGGACCATCGGCCGCTGCCGCCCGACAGCGTCGGCCGGTTGCGCTACCGCAGTCCCGCCTCGGCACGCAGCTACTGGAACGCCGATGGAGCGGACGCCTTCCGCGACGGCTGGTTCTATCCGGGCGACCTCGCGCGCCTCGACGCCGAGGGCTTCCTGTACCTGCACGGCCGCGCCAAGGACATGATCATCCGCGGCGGGGTCAACATCTACCCGCAGGATGTCGAGCGCATCATCGCGGAGATCCCCGGCGTGCGGGACGTCGCCGTCGCCGGCGCGCCCTCGCGCGAGCTGGGCGAGGAGATCGCCGCCTTCGTGGTCGCGGACGCCGCCCTGTCCGCGGAGATCGTGGTGGCGCATTGCCGCGGCCGGCTCGCGCCGTACAAGGTGCCGAGCATCATCCGCTTCCTGCCGGAGTTGCCGCGCAATGCGGGTGGCAAGGTCGTGAAGAAGGATCTGGTCGCCGGGCTGGAGGCCGGCGATGCGCATTGAGCCCTCCGCCGCCCTGGCCGAGCTCCGGGGCAGCCTTCGCGCCTTCGTCGAGGCGGAGCTGTTCCCGGTTGCGGCGGAGATCGACCGCAGCGGGACCGTCCCGCGTCGCGCATGGGACCTCCTGCGGCAGCAAGGCCTTCTTGGGCTGCTCCTGCCGGAAGAGCATGGCGGGGCGGCTGCGGACCTGCCGACCTACTGCCTGGCCATGGAAGAGGTCGCGAGGGCGCACGGGGCGACATGCTGTTCGAGTACTTCGACAGGGTGAAGGCGCTCATGCCAAATGCGAGGCCGTTGGTGACCGCTGGTGTCGGATCGTTGTCGGCGCTGCTGGAGACGGTAGCGGCGTTCGCAGAATTCCTCGACTAGCCCTCGACATGTCGCGAACAGCATTCCTGCGCGCAGCCGCTGGCGGAGACACAGGGTTGTCGCTCCAGGCGCACTGGTATACAGCTTGTTTGTGGATCCGCCGTGGCGCGGGTTGCGTGGAACTGGCGCGGAAGCGGAGATGGCGGGGAAGGTGACACGCAAGCGCGGCGCTCCGCTGAGCCTCCGGGAGCAGGCGCTCGCCTCCATCAAGAAGGGAATCCTCGACTCCCTGTATCCTCCGGGCAGTCTGCTGTCCGAAGGCCAGCTCGCGGAGGAACTGAGGATCAGCCGCACGCCGATACGGGAGGCGATGCGTGAGCTCGCGGCCGGCGGCCTGGTGCGCGTCCTGCCCCAGCGCGGCATCATCGTCACCGAGCTGGCGGCCCGTGACGTCATCGAGGTCTATCAGATCAGGGAGCAGCTGGAGTGCTTCGCGGTTCGCGTGGCGGCGGAGCTTGCCACACCGGCGGATCTGAAGGCCCTCGAAGGCGATCATCGGGAAGCCATCGAGCACATCAAGGCAGCGAGGCTGCGGCCGGCCTACGACGCCTCGGTCCGGCTGCACACCCGGGTGATCAGCCTCGCTGGAAACGGCCGGCTGTCGCAGATCATGACGCTCCTCGGCGACCAGGTGCATCGCTTCGGACTGCTGACCTTGCGTCATGGCCGTGCCGATTCGGCCCTGAGCGAGCATGGCGAGATCATCGCCGCGATCGAGGCTCGGGACGCCGACGCGGCCGAGCGCCTCATGAGGGCTCATCTGCGCGCCGACAGGGACGTCGCGCTGCGCCTCACCTTGCCGGCGGGCATCTCGACACCGGCCCTCGCCGCCTAGACGTCCGGTCCCAGCGCTTACGACAGCCGCGCCCGGTCGCGCTGCGGATCCCAGGACAGATCGGCCAGCCGCTCAACCAGTTCCTCGCGCAGCGCATCCACCGCCTCGAAGCGCAGGCGGAGCGCGTCGTCATCCCGGCCCAGCACGACGCAGGGCAGGGGACCGCACAGCCCCTCCACCGCCACCGCCCCGCGTGCGCCGGGGCCGATCCCGTCCGCCCGCATCGCCAGGCGCATCCCGCCAATGGAGATGTCCACCACCTCCGCCGCCAGGCGTGATCCGTCCGCGCCCAGGAAGGTGGCGGGCAGGCGGACCCGCCGGCGCCGATGGGCGCGGCGCTCCACCCCGGGCCAGGCGGAATCCGATCGTGACATGCGTGCCTCCCAGGACGCCATCGGGCCAAGACGGCCTGTCCTAATTTTCCGCAGTTTCCTGAAGGCTTGGTTGATGGCCGCCGCTGATGCCGATGCTGGACAGGATGCATTCACACTTCGCCGCTAGAACCGAGGACAGGCGGTTCCAATCCATGCGCGACACCAGCGGCAACTCCATCCTCGGCAATGCAGGCAAGGCCGCCCTCGCGGCGGTCGAGACGCTGCGTCAGCTCAACCTGGCCCCCGTGCCGCGGCATCTCGCGGTGCTCTACGCCTATCACGCCGGCGGCGAGCCGATGCTGCGCGCCAGGCTCGATCGCGCGCTGGCCGATCCCGCGCCGATTCGCGGCGGGCTGCTCGACGAGCTCCACGCCGCCTTCATCGCCGCGCAGGCGCCCGAGCATGTCGAGCCGCTGAGCATGGCGGCGGGCGAGCTGATCGACCTCGCCGGCCGCGCCGGCGGCCAGGTCCAGCGGTTCGAGAGCCTCCTGACCGACGCGGCCGGCCGGATCGAGGACCTGGACGGCCCCGACCTGCGGCGCCTCGCCGGCGGCCTCGTCACCCTGACCCGTCAGCTCGCGCAGCAGAGCGCCGAGGTCTCCGCCCGGCTGCACGAGACCGAACGCCGCCTGCACGACCTCAAGCAGCAGATCGGCGACGTGGACCGAGCCGCGCATACCGATGCGCTGACCGGCCTCGGCAACCGCCGCTCCTTCGAGGATGGGCTGGCGACGCTGGTGCGCCAGCGCAGGATCGGCGGCCGGCCTTTCGCCATTGCCCTGCTGCGCGTGGACCAGTACCGGCAGCTCTCGGAGACCTACGGCCACCAGGTCGGCGACGCCATCATCCGCGCCGCCGCGACGCATCTGCTGAACGCGCTGCGGGAAGCCGACCGGCCCGCGCGGATCGGCACGGACGAATTCGCGGTGCTGCTGCCCGGCGCCGGCCTCGACGCCGCGCTGCGCGTCGCCGAACGCGTGCGCGCCGACATCGGCAGCCACGACTACATGATCCGCACCTCGAACGAGCGGATCGGCGCCGTCACCCTGTCCGCCGCCGCGGCCTGCCACCTGCCGGACGAGGCGCCGGACAGGCTGCTGCGCCGTGCCGACGCCGCGCTGGAGGTCGCCACCAGCCTCGGCGGCAACCGGACCGTGCCGGCGCCGGAGGATTGAGGCGCACGGGGCGTCAGTAGCCCCGCTCGAGCTCCGCCAGCAGCGGGAAGGCGGAGTGCACATGCGGCGCCGTCACCGCCGGCGCCGCGACCAGCTGGTTGCGCTCCACCGCGGCCAGGCTCGTCGCACCAAGCAGGCCGAGGCAGGTCTGCACCTCGTCCTCCAGCAGTTCCAGCACGCGCCGCACGCCGTGCTCGCCGGCCGCGGCCAAGCCATAGCAATAGAGCCGCCCGATCCCCACGACCTCCGCACCCAGCGCGATCGCCTTCACGAGGTCCGTGCCGCGACTGATGCCACCGTCCATCCAGACCCGCGCCCGGCCGCCCCCTGGTCCGCCCACCGCCTGCACGACCTCCGGCAGCACCTCGAGCGAGCCGCGGCCGTGGTCCAGCTGCCGCCCCCCGTGGTTCGAGACATAGACGACCTGCACGCCATGCTGGACCGCGATCGCCGCGTCCTCGCCGCAGCCGATGCCCTTGAGGATGAGCGTGACGTCCGGATGCACCTCGCGGAAGCGCGCGACGTCGCGCCAGGACAGCGCGGCCTGGTAGTTCATCCCCACGTTGCGCGCGCGCCAATGCTTGACGAAGCGCTTGGCGATGTCGCGCTCGCGCCGGCTGTAATGCGCGGTGTCCACGGTGATGGCGAAGGCGTCGTAGCCCGCATCCACTGCGCGCCTGACATGGTCGTCGATGAACGCGTCGTCGCCGCGGGTGTAGAGCTGGAAGACCTTCGGCCCCGGCGTCGCGGCGGCGGAGCCTTCCAGGCCGGGCTGCGTCACCGAGGATACCATGATGGGCACGCCGAAGGCGGAGGCCGCGCGGCCCGCCGTCGCCGCGCCGCCGGCCTCGAAGCTGTCGAGCGAGCCGACGGGGGCCAGGAATACCGGCAGCCTGATCCGCCTGCCCAGGAAGTCGCCGCTGCTGTCCACGTTGCTCACGTCGCGCAGCACCCGCGGGCGGAAGGCGATGGAATCCAGCGCCGCGCGGTTGCGCTTCATCGTGGTCTCGGTCTCGGTCGCGCCGACCAGGTAGTCCCAGATATCGGCGTTCAGCCTGAACCGCGCGGCCTTCACGAGCTCGTGCAGCGTCTGGAAGCGTTCCTCGCCCTCGGCCGACATGGCGTCATCCCTAATCTGCAATCACCCGCCCCACTATGCCCTCCCCCGCGCTTGCGGGGGAGGGTCGGGGGGGGCCAATCCAATCAGCGCCCGCGCATCGCCTTCAGCACGTCGAGCACCGCCAGCGCCCGTGGCCGGGACCAGAGCGCCGCGACATCCGCCTTCAGCCGCCGCCGCCAGTTCGGCCTTTCCCGGTCCGTCCCCGGCAGGTTCACCGCGACGCTCTCGCCGGCGAGGTCCTCGAGCTGCGCCAGCATGAGCGAGGACGGCGTCCGCGCAACCAGCGCATGCACCGCGGCCGCCAGCGCATCGGTCATCGCTCTGTCCGCCGAAGCGCCCCCTGGCAGCAGGTGCTCGCGCGCCAGCGCCTCGATCAGCGCGGCGCGGTCCCGCGCGCGTTCCGCCAGCGCCGCGTCGAGGTCGGGCAGCAGGCCGAGTGCGGCGCGCTCCTTCAGATCCGCGCCTTCCCAGAACCCCGCCAGCGTCGGCAGATCGTGCGTGGAGACGCAGGCCGCGGCGCGCGCCGGCCATTGCGGCGGCGGGGTGAAGCCTGACTCGTGCTTCTCGAACCACAGCACGCGATAGGACAGCACCTCGGCCGATTGCAGGGCGTGCCCGATGCCTTCCGGCACGGTGCCGAGGTCCTCGCCCACCACCAGGCAGCGCGCGCGCTGGGATTCCAGCGCGACCTGGCCCAGCATCGCGTCGAAATCGTAGGAGAGATAGGCGCCGTCGCGGCCGGTCGCGCCTTCCGGCACCACGAACAGCCGGCGCAGCCCCATCACATGGTCGATGCGCAGCGCCGCGGCGTGCCGCATGTTGGCGCGCAGCAACCGCGCGAAGGCGGCCTGGCCGGTGGCGCGGGCATGCAGGGGATCGGGCGGCGGCAATCCCCAGACCTGGCCCTGCGCGCTGAACGGGTCGGGCGGGGCGCCGACCGAGAAGCCCGGCAGGAAGCGCGCATCGCCCGACCAGGGCTCCGCGCCGTCCGGCGCGGCGCCGACCGCGAGGTCGCGATACAGCCCCGCGCCGGCGCGCCTGGCCGCTTCGAGCTGCGCGTCGGCCAGCATCTGCTGGAAGGCGACGAAGCCGATCTCGTCGCCATGCTGCCGCACGAAATGGCCGATACCCGCGCCATCGCCGTGCCGCAGCGCCTCCGGCCATCGCCGCGCGTCGCCGTGGCCCTGCCGGCCGGCGATCGCGCCGAAGGCGCAGAATCGTTCCAGCACCGCGCCGCCTTCCACGCGGAACCTTGCCAGCGCGTCCCGCGCGGGATGCGTGTGCGGCAGCGCCGTCCAGGCCGCGCGCAGCACGGCCAGCTTCGCGTCCCACACCTCCGCATGCAGCACCGTGTCGCCCTTGCGCAGCCCGGAAAAGACGGCGTCCTGCCGCACCAGCGCCTCGCGCACCCCCGGCAGATCGCCGACCATCGGCAGCGCCGCCACATCGAGGAAGATCGGATCGAGGAAGCGCCGGTCCGAGGGATGATACGGCGAGGCACGGGACCGGTCCGTCGGGAACAGAGCATGCGGCGGGCTGATCCCCACCAGCGCCGCGCCTTCGGCCTGCGCGCGACACGCGAGTTCCGCGAGCGCCGTGAAGTCGCCGATCCCCTGGTCGCCCGCGCGCCGCAATGCATAGAGCTGCGCCGCCAGCCCGAAGCGCCGCGCGCCCTGCGCGAGATCCTCGGGCAGGAAGGCCCGCGCCGGCGCGATGGTGAGGTGGCAGCGCTGGTCCGGCGCATCCTCGTCGAACAGGAGATGCCGTCCCACCGGCAGCGCGGGCAGCGCGACGCGCCGTCGCCGCGCGACGCCGCCATCGGGCAGCGTGACTTCCTCGGCAGCGCCGAAGCCGGCCGGCACGTCCAGCACCACCTCCTCGTTCACGTCCTGCAACGCGATCCGAAGCCGCCGCGGCCGGTCCGACAGGGGCAGCAGGATCGTCGTCGCGCCCGTGGCGGTGACCGGTTCCGGCAGCGCGCGCGGCGCCGACAGCCGCGCCAGGCTGTCGCGCGCCTCCGCATCGCTGCGCGCGGGCAGGTCCAGCGCGGCCAGCAGCGCGCGCAGCGTGTCCTCCGGCACGTCATGGCGGCGGCCGGAGATCTCGTGCCAATGCGGGGCGATGCCCGCGGCCGCGGCCAGTCGCGCCAGCAGTTCCGGGTCGCCCGTTGCGCCGGCGCGCCGTTCCTCGACCAGGAGCAGCACGGATCGCGCCGGCAGCGTCTCCGGCAGGGCGTCCCGCGCGGGGTCGCTGCTGTCGGCGATCAATGACCAGCGCCGCCCGGGACGCGCCGGCGGCAACATCAGCGGCAGCGCCGCGCCGGCGTTCAGCGCGACCGCACAGCGGTCGGTCGCCGTGGTGAACACCGCGATCAGCGCGCGGCGTTCGGGATCATGCCAGTCGCCTTCCGTCATCGCGCCGCCGTCCGGGCGCAGCCATGCGACATCGGGCGGATCGCCGGCGCCGGTCAGCCGCGCATCGCCGGTCAGCGCGGGATGGGCGAGGCGGGCCGCGATCAGCCGGCGCGTGAACGCCACCAGCCCCGGGTCCAGCCCTTCCCAGTCCAGCCAGGACGTCGCGTTGTCCTGGGCGTAGGCGTTGTTGTTGCCGCCCTGCGTCCGGCCGCCTTCGTCGCCCATCGCCAGCATCGGCGTGCCGCGGGCGACGAACAGCGTCGCGAGCAGCGCGCGGATGTCGGCCTGGCGGCGCGCGAGAATCGCGGGATCGTCGGTCGAGCCCTCCACGCCGTTGTTCCAGGACAGGTTGTCGCTCGTGCCGTCGCGGTTCTCCTCGCCATTGGCGTGGTTGCGCTTGGCGGTGAAGCTGACAAGGTCGGCCAGCGTGAAGCCGTCATGCGCGGCGACGAAGTTGACGCTGTCGCGGAGCGGCCGGTCGCGAAAGGCGTCGGCGGAACCGGCGAGCCGCGTCGCCATGGCGCCGACCATGCCGCGATCCCCGCGCCAGAAGCGCCTGGTGTCGTCGCGGAAGCGGTCGTTCCACTCGCCCCAGCCCGCAGGGAAATCGCCGAGGCGATAGCCGCCCGCGCCGATGTCCCAGGGCTCCGCGACGATCAGGCGTTCGCGCAGCACGGGGTCCTGGCGCATCGCCTGGATCAGCGGCGCGTCGGGATCGAAGCCGGCGTCGCGCCGCGCCAGCGTCGTCGCGAGGTCGAGCCGGAAGCCGTCGAAGCCGGACGCCGCCCAGTGCCGCAGCGCGTCCATCGCGAGCCGTAGCCCCCAGGGCCGGTCCAGCGCGAGCGCATTACCGCAGCCCGCATCATCCACGTAGTTGCCCGCGCGCAGCCGGTAGAAGGCCGCGTTGCCGAGGCCCTTGAGCGACAGCGTCGGCCCCAGCGCATCGCCTTCGCCGCTGTGGTTCAGCACGATGTCGAGGATCACCTCGAGGCCCGCCGCATGCAGCGCGGCGATGGCGTCCCGCACTTCCGCCATGCCGCCGGGCGCCAGGCGCGGATCGGGGCAGAGGAAGGCGACGGGGTTGTAGCCCCAGTAATTGGCGAGGCCGAGCGGCGGCAGGTGCCGTTCGTCCACCCAGGCGGCGGCCGGCATGATCTCCACCGTCGTGACGCCGAGCGCCGTCAGATGCGCGATCGCCGCGGGGTGCGCGAGGCCCGCGAAGGTGCCGCGGATCGCGTCGGGGATGCAGGGGTGGCGCGCGGTGAAGCCCTTCACATGCAGCTCGTAGATCACCCGAGGCCCGCCGCGGCGCAGCGGGCCGAGAGGCGGCAGGGCAGGGGCCACCACTGCCTTGGGCATGGCGGGCGCGCTGTCCACCGGGCTCGGCGCGGCGCCGGGGTCGAACAGCGCGGGATGCAGCGCGAAGCGGCGATCGAGCGCTCGGGCCCAGGGGTCGGCCAGCAGCTTCGCGGGGTTGAAGCGCTGTCCCGCAGCCGGGGCCCAGGGGCCCTCCACGCGCAGGCCATAGCGCGCGCCGGCGGCGATACCCTCGATCTCGCCGTGATGCACGTCGCCGGTGCGGCCGGGCAGGCGGTGCTGCGCGACCTCCCGATCATCCGCGTCAAACAGGCAGAGATGGACCGCCGTCGCTCCCGGCGCGGGGAAGGCGAAACGCGCGCCGGTCGGGGTCAGCCAGGCGCCGATCGGCTCCGGCGCCCCGGCCTCAAGGCGCATCAGCGATCATGCCGCGATAGAGCTCGGCATAGCGCGCGGCCGATCGCGTCCAGGACACGTCGGTCGCGAGCGCATTCCGCTGCAGCGCCCGCCAGGTCGCCTGGTCGCGCCAGAGCCGCGCAACGCGCAGGACGGTCGCCTGCAGCATCTCCTGGTTCACGGGCGAGAAGTGGAAGCCGGTGCCGACACCCTGCGCGATCGCCATCTCGTTCGCGTCCACCACGCTGTCCGCGAGACCGCCGACATGGGCGACCAGCGGCAGTGCGCCGTAGCGAAGTGCTGCGAGCTGCGCCAGGCCGCAGGGCTCGAAGCGGCTCGGCACCAGGATGACGTCGCAGCCGCCATAGATCAGGCGCGCGAGCCCCTCGTCGAAGCCGATATGCGCGGCGACGCGGCCGGGGAACCAGGCCGCGACGCTGCGGCAGCCTTCCTCCAGCCCCCATTCGCCGGTGCCGAGAATCGCGAGCTGCGCGCCCTCCGCCATCATGGAGCCGACGGCGCCGAGCAGGATGTCCACGCCCTTCTGCCAGGCGAGCCTGCCGACGAAGCCGAAGAGGAGCTTGTCGGGGTTCGGCTCCAGCCCCATGCGCGTCTGCAGCGCCGCCTTGTTCGCGGCCCGCAGGCGCGGGTCCTTCGCGTCGAAGTTCGCGGCCAGGCGCTTGTCGCGCGCGGGATCGAAATCAGCGGTGTCGAGCCCGTTCAGGATCCCCGAGACATGCCCGCCGCGCCCGCGCAGCAGCCCGTCCAGCCCCATGCCAAGCGCGGGCGTCGAGATCTCCGCGGCGTAGGTCGGCGAGACCGTGCTGATCCGGTCGGCATACCACAGCCCCGCCTTCAGGAAGCCGACCGTGCCATAGTATTCGACACCCTGAACCGACATCGCTTCCGGCGGCAATCCGAGCATCGGGAAGAGCGAGGTCGGGAATTTCCCCTGGAAGGCCAGGTTGTGGACGGTGAAGAGCGATGGCACGCGCCTGCCCGCCGCGAAGCGCAAATAGGCCGGCACCAGCCCGGCCTGCCAGTCATGCGCGTGCACCGCGTCGAAGTCGGGTGCGGCTTGCGCGGCCGCGACGGCGAGTGCGGCGAAGCGCACGCCGTTGTCGCCCCACTCGCCGCCATAGGGTCCGAGATACGGATTGCCCGGCCGGTCGAACAGGTGCGGCGCGTCCAGCACCAGCAGATCGAGCCCCGCGGCCTGCGCGCGGATCAGCGTCGCCGGGCCGCCGAAGAGGTCGTCGAACTGGCGCGCCACGCGCCCCGCGACCTGGCGCATCACCTGCGGGTAGCCCGGGATCAGCGTCGTGACCTGCACCCCGTGCTGCGCCAGCGCATGAGGCAGCGCGCCGGCGACGTCGGCCAGCCCCCCGGTCTTGATGAGCGGAGCGCATTCCGAGGCGACGCCGAGAACGCGCAGGCTCATCCGAGGCGGTCGAGCATGGCCTGGGTGATCAGGCAGATGCCCTTCTCCGTGCGGCGGAAGCGCTGCGCGTCGAGCACGGGATCCTCGCCCACCACCAGCCCTTCCGGAATGCGCACGCCGCGGTCCACCACGACATTGGTGAGCCGCGCGCCGCGTGCGACGTCGACATAGGGCAGTAGCACCGCGCCTTCGACCTTCGCATAGGAATGCATGTGCACGCCCGTGAAGAGCAGGCTGCGCTTCGCTGCGGCGCCAGACAGGATGCAGCCGCCGGAGACGAGGGAGGAGACGGCCTCGCCGCGGCGGCCGTCCATGTCGTGCACGAACTTCGCGGGCGGGGTGATCTCGGCATAGGTCCAGATCGGCCAGTCGCGGTCGAAGAGATCGAGCTCTGGCACAATGTCCGTGAGGTCGATGTTGGCTTCCCAGTATGCGTCCACCGTGCCGACGTCGCGCCAATAGGGCCGCGCCTCCGCGCTCGACCGCACGCAGGAATCCTCGAAGCGGTGCGCGACCGCCTTCCCGTTCCTCACGAGGTACGGGATGATGTCGCGCCCGAAGTCGCGCTGGCTGCTCGGCGTCGCGACGTCGCGCCTGAGCTGGTCGAAGAGCAGCTTCGTCTCGAAGACATAGATGCCCATCGAGGCCAGCGCCACGTCCGGCCGGCCGGGGATGGACGGGGGATCCGCGGGCTTCTCCACGAACTCCACGATGCGGTCCTGCTCGTCCACATGCATCACGCCGAAGCCGCGGGCCTCCATGCGGGGGACGACGATGCAGCCGACCGTCACGTCGGCGCCGGAGGCGACGTGCTGCGCCAGCATCACCTCGTAGTCCATCTTGTAGATGTGGTCGCCCGCCAGGATGACCATGTGCTTCGGCGCGTGGTCGGCGATGATGTCGATGTTCTGGTAGACCGCATCCGCAGTGCCTTCGTACCAGGCGGTCTCGCTGGTGCGCTGGCTCGCGGGCAGGATGTCGAAGCTCTCGTTGCGCTCGTGCCTCAGGAAGTTCCAGCCGCGCTGCAGGTGTCGGATCAGGCTGTGCGCCTTGTACTGCGTCGCGACCGCGATGCGGCGGATGCCGGAATTGGACGCGTTCGACAGCGCGAAGTCGATGATGCGCGACTTGCCGCCGAAGAACACCGCGGGCTTGGCGCGGCGGTCCGTCAGCTCCATCAGCCGCGACCCGCGGCCGCCCGCGAGCACGAAGGCCATGGCGCCGCGGGCGAGCGGCGCGGCGGTCTCGGTACTACGTGGCATCCTCCGCCTCCCCAGGCTTTTCGTCATTCTCCGCCACGAGCCACAGGGTTGCCAATGGCGGCAGCAGCACCTCGGCCGAGGCGGGGAAGCCGCCTTCCGGCACGGCCTCTGCGACGATCCGCCCGAGATTGCCCATCCCCGACCCTCCATAGGCGGCGGCGTCGGTGTTCAGCACCTCCCGCCAGACGCCCGCGCGCGGCAGGCCGATGCGGCGCGTGCGCGGGATCGGCGTGAAGTTCGACAGCACCGCCACGGGCGGATCCTCCGCGGCGCCGAAGCGGAGCCAGGCGAAGGTCGAGTTTTCGGCATCGTCCGCGTCGATCCAGCGGAAGCCGTCCCAGGACGCGTCGAGCCGGTGCAGCGCGGGTTGGCCGCGATACAGCGCGTTGAGGTCGCGCACCAGCCCTTGCACGCCCTGGTGCGGCCCGAACGCCAGCAGCCACCAGTCGAGCTCGCGTTCCTCCGACCATTCGCGCCATTGCGCGATCTCGTCGCCCATGAAGATCAGCTTCTTCCCGGGATGGCCCCACATGAAGCCGTAATAGGCGCGCAGCGTCGCGAAGCGTTCCCAGTCATCGACGCTGCGCCCCTTCGGCAGGCGGCCCAGCAGCGATCCCTTGCCATGCACGACCTCGTCGTGGCTGAGCGGCAGCACGAAATTCTCGCTGAAGGCATAGGTGATGCCGAAGGTGATGAGGTTGTGGTGGAAGCGCCGATGGATGGGATCGAGCGCGACATAGCGCAGCGTGTCGTTCATCCAGCCCATGTTCCACTTGAAGCGGAAGCCGAGGCCGTCGTCCCTGGTGGCGCGCGTCACGCCAGGCCACGACGTCGCTTCCTCCGCGATCATCGCGGCACCCGGATGCTCCTCCGCGACCAGGTCGTTGACGCCGCGGAGGAACGCGATCGCCTCGTTGTTCGTGGTTGTGCCGTCGGGGTTCGGCGCCCAGTCCCCGGGCTGGCGGCCATGGTCGAGCCAGACCATGGAGCTCACCGCATCCACGCGAAGCCCGTCCACATGGAATCGCTCGATCCAGTGCAGCGCGGAGGCGTTCAGGAAGGCCGCGACCTCCCGCCGGCCGTAGTCGAAGACCGCCGTTCCCCATTCCCGATGGCTGCCGCGGCGGGGGTCCGCGTGCTCATAGAGCGGCTGGCCGTCGAAGCGGATCAGCCCATGCGCGTCGCGGGGGAAATGCGCGGGGACCCAGTCCAGCAGCACGCCGATCCCCGCGCGATGAGCGGCATCCACGAAGCGCATCAGCCCCCGCGCATCGCCGAGCCGCGCGGTCGGCGCGAACATGCCGATGGGCTGGTAGCCCCAGCTCGCATCCAGCGGGTGCTCCATGACCGGCATCAGCTCGAGATGCGTGAAGCCGAGATCGGCGGCGTAGGGGATCAGGCTGTCCGCCAGCTCGTCCCAATCGTACATCCGCCCGTCCGGGTGGCGGCGCCAGGACATGGCGTGGACTTCGTAGATCGAGACCGGCGCATCGGGCGCCTGGCGCGACTGGCGCTGGGACAGCCAGCGCGCATCGGCCCAGGGCTGCGCGGCCTCCTGCACGACGACGGACGCGGTGGAAGGCCGGAGTTCCGCCGCCAGGCCATAGGGGTCGGCCTTGAGCGGCTGTTCCTCGCCGTCGCGCGACAGGATTGCGAATTTGTAGGGCTGGCCGGCGCCGATGCCGGGGATGAAGATCTCCCACAGGCCGGAATCCAGCCGCTTGCGCATGGGGTGGCGGCGGACGTCCCAGTCGTTGAAGCCCGCGACGAGCGAGACGCGCGCCGCGTTCGGCGCCCAGACCGCGAAGCGCACGCCGTCGGTGCCTTCATGCGTGACGGCATGCGCGCCGAGGCGCTCATGCAGGCGGCGATGCGTGCCCTCGACCAGCAGGTGGTCGTCCAGCGGACCGAGGGAAGGGCCGAAGCGGTAGGGATCGTCGAGGATCCATGCGCCGCCGGCGTTGCGCGGGGCAAGGCGGTAGGAGAGGGGCAGGGCGCCCGGGATCAGGCCTTCGAAGAAGCCGGCATCGTGGCGGCGCTGCAGCGGATGGCGCGTGCCGTCGTCGGTCAGGACGTCGAGATGCTCGGCGTGGGGAATGAAGGCGCGGACGACGAGGGTTGCGCCGCCCCCACCCCGACCCTCCCCCGCACGGCGGGGGAGGGAGTGGGGCCCCATCAGCGCGAACGGATCCCCGCAGCGCGCCGCCAGGAACGCGTCGATCTCGCCCTGGGCAGCGCGCCAGTCGCTCATCCCCGGCTCACCGGCACGTTCCAGATCTCCTCGGCATATTCGCTGATCGTCCGGTCCGATGAGAACCAGCCGACACCCGCCGTGTTCAGCACCGCCGAGCGCCACCACCGCGCGGGATCGCGCCAGCGCGTCGCGACCTGGCGCTGCGCCTCATAGTAGCTGTCGAAATCGGCGGCGACCATGAACCAGTCGCTGCCGCGCAGGTCGGCCACCAGCTCGCGATACCGCCCGGGATCGTCGGGCGAGAAGACGCCGGCGCCGACCTGGTCGAGCGCTTCCTCGAGCCGCCGGGACTGCTCGACCGCGATCTCGCCACGCCAGCCCTCGCGCCGGCGCTTCTCCACCTGCTCGGTCGTCAGGCCGAAGATGAAGATGTTCTCGTCGCCGACATGCTCCTTGATCTCGACATTGGCGCCGTCGAGCGTGCCGATGGTCAGCGCGCCGTTCAGCGCGAACTTCATGTTGCCGGTGCCGGACGCCTCCATCCCCGCGGTGCTGATCTGCTCCGACAGGTCGGCCGCCGGCACGATCACCTCGGCCAGCGACACGTTGTAGTTCGGCAGGAAGACCAGCTTCAGCAGGTTTCGCGCCGTGGGATCGCTGTTGACCACGCGCGCGACGTCGTGCGCGAGCTTGATGATGAGCTTCGCGCGGTGATAGCTCGCCGCCGCCTTGCCCGCGAGGATCTTGACGCGCGGCACCCAGTCCCGCGTCGGCTGGCTGCGGATCTCGTCATACAGCGCGACGGCTTCCAGGATGTTCAGGAGCTGGCGCTTGTATTCGTGGATGCGCTTGATCTGCACGTCGAAGATGGCGTTGGGGTCGAGGCGGAGCTGGAGGCGGTCCTTCACCAGCTCCGCCAGCGCCAGCTTGTTCTGCCGCTTCACCGCCGCGAATTTCTCGCGGAAGGCGGCGTCCTGCGCGAAGGGGCGCAGCCTCTCCAGCGCGCGCTCGTCGTCCAGCACCGCCGGCCCGACGGCCTCGACCAGCAGGCTCGTCAGCCCCGGATTCGCCTGCTGCAGCCAGCGGCGGAAGGTGATGCCGTTGGTCTTGTTGACGATGCGCGTGGGATCGAGCCGGTGGAAATCCGCGAAGACCGTCTTCGTCAGCAGGTCCGAATGCAGGGCCGAGACGCCGTTGACCTTGTGCGATCCCACGAAGGCCAGATGCCCCATGCGCACGCGCCGGCCATGCCCTTCCTCGATCAGCGACACCGAGGACAGCAGCCCGCTGTCGTTCGGAAAGCGCGTGCGCACCTCGTCCAGGTGGAAGGCGTTGATGAGGTAGATCAGCTGCATGTGCCGCGGCAGCATCCGTTCCAGCAGCGGCACCGGCCAGCTCTCCAGCGCCTCCGGCAGCAGGGTGTGGTTGGTGTAGCTGATCGTGGCCCGCGTGATCGCCCAGGCATCCTCCCAGGGGATGTCATGGAGATCTAGGAGAATGCGCATCAGCTCCGCCACCGCGATGGCGGGATGCGTGTCGTTCAGCTGCACCGCGGCGCGGTCGGGCAGCGACCGCAGGTCGCCGAAGACCCGGAGGTGCCGCCTCACCAGGTCCTGCAGCGCGGCGGAGGTGAAGAAGTATTCCTGCCGCAGCCGCAGCTCCTGCCCCGCCGGCGTCTCGTCCGAGGGGTAGAGCAGCTTGGAGATGCTCTCGGCCTTCACGCTGTCGGCCATCGCGCCCATGAAGTCGCCGCGGTTGAAGGCGTCGAGCCGCAGCGGATCGGATGCCCGCGCCGACCACAGCCGCAGCGTGTTCACGTGCCGGCCGCGCCAGCCCACGATCGGCGTGTCGTAGGCGACCGCCTGGATCGTCTCCGCGGGCTTCCAGACATGGCGCACGCGGGCCTCGCTGACCGTCACGGCCTCCACCGTGCCGCCGAAGCCGATGTCATGCGCGATCTCGGGCCTGGCGAATTCCCAGGGGTTGCCGTTGGCCAGCCAATCCTCGGGGTACTCGCGCTGCCAGCCGTCGCGCACGATCTGGCGGAACAGCCCGTTCTCGTAGCGGATGCCGTAGCCGAAGGCGGGGATCGCGAGCGTCGCCATGCTTTCCATGAAACAGGCGGCGAGCCGCCCGAGCCCGCCATTGCCGAGCGCGGCGTCGGGCTCGCTCTCGCGCAGCTTCTCGAATTCGACGCCGAGCCCCTCCAGCGCCTCCTTCAGCGGCGCCAGCAGCCCGAGGTTGGAGATGTTGTCGCGGAACAGGCGCCCGATCAGGAATTCGAGGCTGAGGTAGTAGACCTGCTTCTGCCCGACGCCGTAGCTCGCGCGCGACAGGTCGATCCAGCGTTCGACGATGTGGTCGCGCACCGCCAGCGCGGCGGCCATGAACCAGTCGCGGTCGCGCGCGCCGAGGCGGCTCTTGCCGAGGTCGTAGGTCAGCTTCTGGACGATGGCGTCGCGCAGCGAGGCCGCATCAATGGGCAGGGCCTTGGCAGGCGTGGTGTCCATCAGGCGCTCGTTCCTTATGCGGAGGTGTCCGGGCGTCTTCTCCCCGCCGGCGTCAACGCGCCGTGAAGGTCCTTTGTGCCCGAGGGCGGCGCGGAAATGAAGCGCGGCGCCTCACGCCAGGGCGGCCAGGCCGAGGAAAGCGGGTGACGGATGCGTGACGATGGAAAGCGGGATGCCGCGCATCCAGTCCTGCATCGGCGCCTTGTCGTCGAAGCGTGTTCGGAACGAAAGGGGTTCGAGCCGGTCCATCAGCCGCGGCAGGACGCCGCCCGACAGGAACACGCCGCCCCGCGCGCCCCAGGCCAGGGCCATGTCGCCGGCAAAGCTGGCGAGGAGGCCGAGGAACAGGTCCACGGCCTCTACCGCGACAGGGCAGTCGCGTGCGGCGACGATGGAAGCGGCGTCGCGCGGCGGGACGGCGATGCCGCGCAATCCCGCCAGCACGGTGTGCAGGTTGACGAGGCCGCGTCCGGACAGCGCTTCCTCCACGCCCGCGCGGCCGCAAAGCCTGCGCAGGCCGGCGACCACCGCGTCCTCGCGCTCGTCGGTCGGCGCGAGGGAGGCATGGCCGCCTTCCGCCGGGATCGCGATTCCCGCGCCTGGGATGAAGCCCGCGACGCCGAGGCCGGTGCCGGCGCCGAGCACGATCATCGGCGCGTCCGGGTCCGGGATGCCGCCCCCGATGGGAAACAGGTCGGCGGGCCGGAGATGGGGCAGGGCATGCGCCTGCACCAGGAAGTCGTTGACCAGGCGCACGCGCCCGAAGCCGAAGCGCGCGGCGAGCGCGGCGGAGGAGACGGACCACGGCGCGTTGGTCAGCTGGACCGGTTCCTTGGTGACCGGCCCCGCCAGTGCCAGCACCGCGCTGTCGCAGGGGCCGAGGGCGGCGAGCGCCGCCTCAATCGCGTGCTCGACCGTGGCGTGGTTCGCGACGGGCAAGGTCACCGGCGCGCAGGTCGCGCCGGCGTCGTGCCGCGCGAAGCGGGCGTTGGTGCCGCCGATGTCGGCGAGCAGCGCGGGCACGGGGCCTACCGGGCAGCGCTGAAAAGCCCTCTCCACCCGCAGGGGGGAGAGGGTTGGGTGAGGGGGGCAGGAAGGACGGTGAAGGCGTTCGGCATCGTGCGTGTCCCCCTCACCCAACCCTCTCCCCCATAAGCGGGGGAGAGGGCCATGGAGCGCGCTGTCCGCAACCCGCTACCGCGTGCCCTGTGTCAGGATATACGCCGCCAGGTCCTGCGACTGCCGCAGCGTGATCCCGAAATCCGGCATGCCATTGTGCGGGTTGCGGATGAAGGTGGAGATCGCATCCGCGTTCCGCCCCGGTCGCGCCGCGATCGCGGCGAAGCTCGGCACCGCATCGCCCGCGGGGCCGGGCCCGTCCGGCGCGATGCGGTGGCAATTGGCGCACCATTGCTCCGCGAGCCGACGTCCATCCGCCGCATCCTGGGCGAGCGCGACCGAAGGCAGCAGCAGCATCGCGGCGAGCAGCCGGGGCATGGCGTGGCTCCTCAGTAGGTCGCGCGGCCGCCCGAGACGTCGAACACCGCGCCGGTGGAGAAACTGCAATCCGGGCTGGCCAGCCAGCAAATCAGGGCGGCGATCTCCTCGACCTCGACGAAGCGGCCCATCGGGATCTTCGACAGCATGAAGGCGATGTGCGCTTCCGTCATCTGGTCGAAGATGTCGGTCTTGGCCGCGGCCGGCGTCACGCAGTTCACGAGCACGTTCCTCTGCGCGAGCTCCTTTGCGAGCGACTTGGTGTAGCCGATCAGCCCTGCCTTGGACGCGCTGTAATGCGCGGCGTTCGGGTTGCCTTCCTTGCCCGCGACGGAGGCCACGTTCACCACGCGCCCCCAGCCGTTGGAGATGAGGTGCGGCACCACCGCCGAGGCCACGATGAAGGGCGCGTTGAGGTTCACGTCCACCACGCGGCGCCATTGCGCGACCGGGATCTCCCAGCTCGGCATGTTGCCGCCGGTGATGCCGGCGTTGTTGACCAGGATGTCGATCTTGCCATGGGCGGCCAGCGTCTTCGTCGCGGCCTCGGCGACCGAGGTCTCGTCCGTCAGGTCCAGCACCTGGGCCGTGACCGTGCCGTCGGCGGCGAGTGCGGCGCGGGATTCCTCCGATTTGGCGGGATCGGCGTCCCAGATCGAGACGGAGGCGCCGGAGGCCACCATCCGCCGCGCCACCGCGAGCCCGATGCCGCGCGCGCCGCCCGTCACGATCGCGACGCGGCCTGCCAGGTCCAGCTTGTTCATGGGTGTGTCCTCATCGCGTCACGCCGCGGCCCCCTCCCGGCCTCCCCCGCAACAGCGGGGGAGGAGAAAGCGGGGGAGGCATGGGGGCTCTCCCTCCCCCGCTGTTGCGGGGGAGGGATAGCGAGGGGGCCGCTATTGCCCGCCCCCGCCACCCTCACCCCCGCCCCGTGAACGGCATCTTCGTCGCCATGATCGTCATGGTCAGCACATTGGTTTCCAGCGGCCAGTCCGCCATCTGCGCCACCGCCTTGCCGACGTGCGCGACATCCATCAGAGGCTCGGGCTTGATGGACCAGTCGGCCTGCGGCACGCCGCGGGCCATGCGCTCGGCCATCGCGGTCATCGCGTTGCCGATGTCGATCTGCCCGACCGCGATGTCGAAGCGCCGCCCGTCGAGGTTCATGGACTTGGTCAGCCCCGTCACCGCGTGCTTCGTCGCGGTATAGGGCGCGCTGCCAGGCCGCGGCGTGTGGGCCGAGATCGAGCCGTTGTTGATGATCCGCCCGCCCTGCGGCGACTGATCCTTCATCATCCGGAAGGCCGCGTTCCCGCAGAGGAACATCCCGTCCAGGTTCACCGCGACAACGGTCCGCCACTGCTGCCACGTCAGCTCCTCGAAGGGCGTGCCGGGGACGTTGGTGCCGGCATTGTTGAACAGCAGGTCGAGCCGGCCGAATTCGGCCTTGAGCGTCCCAAAGGCCGCGTCCACGCTCGCGGGGTCGGCGACATCGGCCGGCAGCACCAGCGTACGCGCGCCGCCACACATCCCCGCGGTCTTCTCCAGCTCCTCCTTGCGGCGGCCGAGCAGCCCGACCGCCCAGCCGGCCTCGGCCAGCGCCACCGCCGCGGCGCGCCCGACGCCCGAGCTCGCCCCCGTCACCAATGCAAAGCGCTGCGCCATGGACCGCTCCCCGGATTGCCTTGTTCGCGGGCAGGAAGGTGCCCGGCGAAGCATCCGCTGTCCAGGCGAGGGCGGTTCCGGGGCGTGCGCAATCCAGTCATGCCCTCGCGCGCCGCTAATCCGGCCTTGCGGCGTGCGGCTTGCTGGTGTGGAAGCAGACCAAGTGCCATAGCGAACCGAACCCCACGGACCCCCTGACCTCGATGAGTATCCACGCCGCCCTGACCCATCGCACGCGCTACAGCTATGACCGCCTGGTCGGGCTGTCGCCGCAGCTGATCCGACTGCGCCCGGCGCCGCACAGCCGCACGCCGATCCTGTCCTACTCGCTGAACATCTCGCCGAAGCCCCACTTCCTGAACTGGGTGCAGGACCCCCAGGGCAATTTCTGCGCCCGCGTCGTCTTCCCCGAGCGCGTGCGCCATTTCGAGGTGACCGTGGACCTCGTCGCCGACATGGCGACGATCAATCCCTTCGACTTCTTCGTCGAACCCCAGGCCGAGACATTTCCCTTCGACTACGACCCCGTCCTGGCGGAGGAACTCGCCCCCTTCCGCCGCCTGCGCGCGCCGGGTCCCCTGCTGGCCGCCTACCTCAAGGACATCCCCGCCAAGGCGCCCAAGACCGTCGATTTCCTCGTCGAGCTCAACCAGCGCCTGGCTGCCGAGATCGGCTACATCGTCCGCCTCGAGCCCGGCGTCTGGACGCCGGAGGAAGTGCTCACCAACCGCAAGGGCTCCTGCCGCGACAGCGGCTGGCTGCTGGTGAACATCCTGCGCCATCTCGGCTTCGCCGCGCGCTTCGTGTCGGGCTACCTGATCCAGCTCGTCCCCGACGTGAAGCCCGTGACCGGCCCCGCCGGCCCGCCCGCCGACTTCACCGACCTGCACGCCTGGTGCGAGGTCTATGTGCCCGGCGCCGGCTGGATCGGCCTCGACCCCACTTCCGGCCTGCTGGCGGGCGAGGGGCATATCCCACTCGCGGCGACGCCCGAGCCCGCCTCGGCCGCGCCGATCACCGGCGCCTCCGACAAGGCCGAGGTCGAGTTCGAGTTCGAGATGCATGTCCGCCGCATCGCCGAGACGCCGCGGGTGACGAAGCCCTACGGCGACGAGCAATGGCAGGCGGTGGATGCGATGGGGCGCGCGGTGGACGCCGCACTTTCCGCCGGCAACATCCGCATGACGATCGGCGGCGAGCCCACCTTCGTCGCCGAGACCGACCGCGACGCGCCGGAGTGGAACACGGATGCGCTCGGCCCCACCAAGCGCGCCTATGCCGGCCGCCTCCTGCGGCGCCTGCAGCCGCTCTGGGCGCCCGGCGCCGCGCTGACCTATGCCCAGGGCAAGTGGTATCCCGGCGAGCAGCTGCCGCGCTGGGCGCTGCATTGCCACTGGCGCGCCGATGGCGAGCCCGTCTGGACCGACCCCGCGCTGCTGGCGTCGGACGACGACCGCGACAGCGCGACGCCGCGCGACGCCGCGGAATTCGCGACGCTGCTCGCGGGCAAGCTCGGCGTGGACCCGCGGCTGCGCATCCCGGGCTTCGAGGACATCCACCACTACCTCTGGCGGGAGGGCCGCCTGCCCGCGAACGTGCTGTCGGAAGGCTCGAAGCTGAAGGACGCGATGGAGCGCGAGCGCCTGCGCCGCGTCTTCGGCCAGGGCCTGGCGTCCGAGGTCGGCTCCGTCATCCCGCTGCGCCGCTTCGGCCTCGGCGCCGAGCGCGTCTGGGAAAGCGGGAAATGGGCCTTCCGCGACGGCGAGCTCTTCCTCATCCCCGGCGACAGCCCGATGGGCTACCGCCTGCCGCTCGACAGCCTGCCCTGGGCCAGCGACAGGGCCAACGACGCCGAGCCCGAGCGCGATCCCTTCGCCCGGCGCGAGCCGTTCCGCCCCCGCCGCGACTACCCCGAGGGCCGTGCGCGGATCGTGGAAATGCCGGTGCCCGAGCCCGGCCGCGAGGAACCCGGCGTCGTTCGCACAGCGCTCTGCGTCGAGCCGCGCGACGGCATGCTCCATGTCTTCCTCCCGCCGCTCGCCGTCGCGCAGGACTGGCTGGATCTCGTCGCCGCGATCGAGGCGACGGCGAAGGAGACCGGCCGCAAGGTCTTCCTGGAAGGCTACCTCGCGCCGTCGGATCCGCGCCTGCTGCACTTCTCCGTCACCCCTGACCCCGGCGTGATCGAGGTGAACGTCCACCCCGCCACGACGTGGGAGGAGGTCCGCGACCGCACCACCACGCTCTACGAGGAAGCCCGCCAGGTCGGCCTCGACGCCCAGAAATTCGCGCTCGACGGCAAGCATGTCGGCACCGGCGGCGGCAACCACATGGTCATGGGCGCCGCCGAGCCCGCCGACAGCCCCTTCCTCCGCCGCCCCGACCTGCTGAAGTCGCTGGTCGCCTTCTGGCACAACCACCCCAGCCTCTCGTATCTCTTCAGCGGCCAGTTCATCGGCCCGACCAGCCAGCACCCGCGTGTGGACGAGGCGCGGACCGACGCGGTCTACGAGCTCGAGACTGCGCTCGCCCAGGTGCCGCCGAAGGGCACCTGGTCTCCGCCCTGGCTGGTGGACCGCGTCTTCCGCAACGTGCTCGTCGACATGACGGGCAACACCCACCGCACGGAATTCTGCATCGACAAGCTCTATGACCCCGCCGGCCCCGGCGGACGCCGCGGCCTGGTGGAGGTCCGCGGCTTCGAGATGCCGCCCCATGCCCGCATGTCGCTGGTCCAGCAGCTCCTGCTGCGCGCGCTCGTCGCCGGCTTCTGGGACCGTCCCTATGACCGGAAGCTGATCCACTGGGGCACGCGGCTCGCCGACGACTTCATGCTGCCGCACTACGTCGAGCGCGACTTCGGCGACGTGCTGGACGAGCTGCGCGGGCTCGGCTTCGGCTTCGATCCCGCCTGGTTCGCGCCCCATGTCGAGTTCCGCTTCCCGCGCATCGGCGAGATCACGGTCCGCGACACCAACCTCGAGCTCCGCACCGCGCTCGAGCCCTGGCACGTGCTGGGCGAGGAAGCGACCGCCGGCGGCACCGCGCGCTACGTCGACAGCAGCGTCGAGCGCATCCAGGCCAAGGTCACGGGCTGGACGCCGGAGCGCTTCATCCTCGCCTGCAACGGCGCGGTCGTCCCGCTGCAGCCGACCGACGTCGCGGGCGAATACGTGGCCGGCGTGCGCTTCAAGGCCTGGGACCCGACCTCAGCGCTGCATCCCACGATCAGGTCGCAGTCGCCGCTGGTCTTCGACGTCTACGACAGCTGGTCCGGCCGCAGCCTGGGCGGCGCCACGCATCACGTCGCGCATCCCGGCGGGCGCAACTACCAGACCTTCCCGGTCAACGCGAACGAGGCCGAGGCGCGCCGCATGGCCCGCTTCTTCCCCTTCGGCCACACCCCGGGCGCGATGCCGGAGCCCCGCGCCGTCCCCTCCCGCCAGCACCCTAGGACGCTTGACCTGAGGCGTGCCGCCGGGTGACGTGCACGCGCCCTCCCCGGCAGGGAGGGCGTGCGCCGGCGAGTCCCGGCGCGGGAAGGAAAGGCCTGGGCTGAACGACCATCCGGCGCAAGGCGGCGCCTCCCAGCTCGACGAGATGGTGGATGGCCAGGGCCGCATCCGGGCCTGCTGGCGGCCGTTGCTCGGCGCCTTCTCCGCGCTGGGCTACTCGCAGCTCGCGGAGCGCGCGAAGCGTCTCGACCGCGCCTTCGAGGAGGAATCGGTCGCCACGGTGCTGGAGCCCTCCGCCGGCGGGGAGCGCGGCAAGGCCCGCCGCCCATGGCGCTGCGACCCGGTCCCGCTGGTCCTGCCGGCCGAGGAATTCGCCGCCATCGAAGCGGGCCTGGTGCAGCGCGCGCGGCTCTTCGCCGCCATCCTCGACGACATCTACGGCCCGCAGGAACTGCTGAAGCGCGGCACCGTCCCGGCGAAGCTCGTCTTCGCCAACCCGCACTTCCTCCGGCCCTGCAGCGCGCCGGTGCCGGCCGCCTTCCCGCGCTTGGCCTTCTACGGCGCCGACCTGCTGCGCGGGCCGGACGGCGCCTGGCGCGTGCTCGCGGACCGCTGCGGCGGCGCCAACGGCATCGGCTTCGCCGCCGAGAACCGCGCGCTGCTCGGCCGCATCCTGCCCGAGGCCTTCCGCTCGATGCAGGTGCGCGCGCTCAGGCCCTTCTTCGACGCCTGGCTCGGCGCGCTGCACGCCATCGCGCGGGAGGGCGTGGACAACCCCCGCATCGCGCTGCTGAGCCCCGGCGCGCGGCACGAGACCTGGCTCGAGCATCTCTTCCTCTCGCGGGAGCTCGGCCTGGAGCTGGTCGAGCCCGGCGACCTCACGGTGCGCGGCGGCGAGGTCTTCCTGAAGACCTTGCGCGGCCTGCGGCGGGTGGACGTGATCCTCCGCCGCACCAAGGGCGAGGCCTGTGATCCACTGGAGTTCCAGCACGGCACCGGCGTGGCGGGCCTGATGGGCGCGCTGCGCACCGGCGCCGTGCGCCTGGTGAACTCGCCGGGCTCCATGGCCGCCGAGGCGCCGGGCCTCGCACCCTTCCTCCCCGCCGCCGCGGCGCAGCTGCTGCACGAGACGCTGGCGATGCCGCAGGTCGAGACGCTCTGGCTCGGCGACGCCGCGTCCCGCCAGCGCGTCGCCGCCGCACCCGAGGCCTGGCGCATCCGCTCCGCCTTCGACCCCGGCGAGGCGCCGCTGTCCGTGCCGCCGGACCGGCTGGCCGCGCGGCTGGCCGCCGAGCCCTGGCGCTGCGCCGCCACCGCGCCCGTCCCGCCCTCCGCCGCGCCCTGCCTGGTCGGCGAGCGCCTGGCCCCCGCGCCCGTGGTGCTGCGCGTCTTCCTCGTCCGCGACGCCGCGGGCTCCTGGCGTGCCATGCCCGGCGGCCTTGCTCATGTGCTGGCCGAGAGCGACGGCGCCATCGCCGGCCCCCCCGGCCAGCGCGGCGCGGCCAAGGATGTCTGGGTGCTGGCCGAGGACACCTCCGACATTGTCGGACCGCCGCCGCCGCGGGCCGCGAGCCTGGCCATCCGCCGCTCCTCCGGCGAGTTGCCGAGCCGCGTCGCCGACGAGCTCTACTGGCTCGGCCGCTATCTCGAGCGGCTGGAATCGTCGGCGCGCCTGATGCGCGCGCTGCTGATGCGCCTGCTGCGCGGCGCCGCGCTCCCGCGCGAGGTGGCGGAGATGCGGGCGCTCGCGCGCTGCCTGCAGGCCGCGGGGATCCTCGACGCGCAATCCGCGGCGAGCCCGCCCGATGGCGGGCTGCTGCCGCGCGCCATCGCCGCCGCCGCCGCGCCGGGCGGCGCGCTGCAGGCGCTGGTGGATGCGGTGGAACGCCCGCAGGCCGCGGTGCGCGACCGGCTGACGCACGACATGTGGGCCGCGCTCGCGCAGCTCAGCCAGGAGGGCAGGGGGAAGCTCGCGGCCTCCGTCGGGCTGGATGGGCTGGCCGAGGCCGCGACCTCCATGATCCGGGCCTGCACCAATCTGTCGGGCCTGGCGGCCGAGAACATGGTGCGGGGCGGCGCCTGGATGTTCCTCGACCTCGGCCGCCGGATCGAGCGCGCGCAGGTCACCGCGCGCAATGTCGGCCAGGCGCTGCAGGAACCACCCTCGCGCATCGAGGCGGGGCTGCGCCTCGCGCTCGAGCTCTGCGATTCCGCGCTGACCTATCGCGCGCGCTACCTCGCCTCGGTCCAGCCGGCGCCGGTGCTGGACCTCGTTCTCGCCGATCCGTCCAACCCGCGCGCGCTGGGCTTCCAGCTGAACGCGGTCGCCGAGCGGCTGGCCGAGATCGGCGAGGTCGGCGACAGCCTGGCCGCGACGGCGGCGGTGCTGGCGGCGCGGCCGCAGGTGCTGGTGGACGAGGTGATGATGGCCCCCGACCGCGACGCCGCGGCGGCGGGCCTGCCCGATGCGCTCTTCGCGCTGGAGGACGAGATCGGCGCGCTGTCGAACGCGGTCGCGCGCCGCTACGTCAGCCACGTCCGCGCCCGCGTGCTGGGCGAGGACGAGGGGGAGGCGGCGTGACCACACGGCTCGGCCGGCCGCTTCTTCTTCCCTCTCCCCCTGGAGGGGGGAGAGGGCTGGGTGAGGGGGGCGCGCGCAGCGCTGGTCGGCGCCGTGCGTCTTCGGTCCGGTCAGGCCGATGACCCGGTACGCGCTGCG
Source organism: Falsiroseomonas sp. HW251 (assembly GCF_050563545.1). NCBI lineage: Bacteria > Pseudomonadati > Pseudomonadota > Alphaproteobacteria > Acetobacterales > Roseomonadaceae > Falsiroseomonas > Falsiroseomonas sp. HW251. The sequence continues at coordinate 2,080 of NZ_JBNXUM010000033.1, read as the reverse complement.
CCACGTCACGACCTACCGCTACGCCACGCCCGTGGATCTCGCGCAGCACATGCTGCACCTGAGCCCGCGCGCCGTGCCCGGCCAGGCGGTCGAGAGCTTCGCCCTGACCGTCTCCCCCGGCACCGCCCATCGCAGCGAGGGCGAGGACCACTTCGGCAACGGCGTGACCTGGCTTTCCGTCGAGACGCCGCACGTCGCGCTGGAGGTGGTGCTGGACGCCGTCGTGCGCGTCGGCTTTCCCGCCCCGCCCGCGGCCGGCGACACCCCGTCCTGGGAAGCCGTGCGCGACGCCGTGGACGGCATCGCCGGCGTCGAGGCCGCGGAATTCGCCCTGCCCAGCCCGCTCGCCCCCGCCGATCGCGGCGCCGGCGCCTATGCCGCGCAGAGCTTCGCGCGGGGTCGGCCGGTGCTGGCGGGGCTGCTGGAGCTGACCGCCCGCATGAAGCGCGACTTCGTCTTCAAGCCCGGCGTGACCACGATCTCGACGCCGGTGTCGCAGGTGCTGGCGACGCGCGCCGGCGTCTGCCAGGACTTCGCGCATGTCATGATCGCGGGGCTGCGCGCCATCGGCCTGCCCGCGCGCTACATGTCGGGCTACGTCCGCACGCGCCCCCCGCCCGGCCAGGCGCGCCGCCAGGGCGCGGACCAGAGCCATGCCTGGGTGGGCTGCTGGCTCGGGCCGGGCTTGGGCTGGGTGGACCTCGACCCCACCAACGACCTGGTGGTGCAGGACGAGCATGTCCTGCTGGGCTGGGGCAGGGACTACGCGGATATCAGCCCGGTGAAGGGGATCCTGCTCGGCGGGGGGAAGCAGACGCTCGGGGTGAGCGTGGACCTGGTGGAGGCGTAGGGCCGCCTTCGGGCGCCTCGGTGCGTACCTCCCCCGCTCAAGACGTTCCCTCCCCCGCAAGCGGGGGAGGGAGAGGGTGGGGGTGAGAGAATCAGGGCGCGCTGGACGAAGCACCCCCACCCTGACCCTCCCCCGTTTGCGGGGGAGGGAAGCTCTGGTGCGGGGAAGGGAAGCCGCGGGCAGCGCAGAAGTTTCCTGACCGCCCGCTCAGCCTACCGCCGCTGCCCCGTCAGCGAGATCAGCGCCACGAAGATGTTCACCACGTCCAGATACAGGCTCAGCGCGCCCATCGCCGCGACCTGCCCGGGCGCGCCGCCATTCTCGAGGTACATCACGCGCAGCCGCTGCGTGTCCCACGCCGCCAGGCCCGTGAAGACCACCACCGCGATCGCCGAGATCGCGAACTGCATCGCCGTGCTCTGCATGAAGATGTTCACGACGCCCGCGATCACCAGGCCGATCACCGCCATGAACAGGATCCCGCCGAGGCGGGACATGTCCGTGCCCGTGGTGTAGCCGAACAGCGACGCGCCCCCGAAGGTGCAGGCAGTGATCAGAAGCGCGCGCACCACGCTCTCGCCGGTGTAGGCGATCAGGATGGTGGACAGGCTGACGCCCATCACGGCGGCGAAGACGAGCAGCCAGCCCGTCGCCCCGGCCGGCGTCGAGTTCATCATCGCGCGCCCCATGAAGAGCGCCATGACGACGGGGGCGAAGATCACGACCCAGCGCAGCGGCGAGAGGAAGATCGCCTCCAGCATCGCCGGGGAGGACGCGATCACCAGCGCGGTCGCGGCGCTGACGGCCAGTGCCATGCCCATGCGTCCGTAGACGCCGATGAAGAAGGCGCGCAGCCCCTCGTCGCGCTGGGCGGCCAGGCTGCGCGAGGGATCGCGCATGGAATAGGACATCGGGGTTCCTCCTGCGGGCATCGGCGCGCGAGGCGCTGGACGGTCCGACAATGCGCCCGCCGGCATGGAAGGGAACCGCCGCCGGGGTGACAGTCTCGTAAGGATCGGGAAGCAGGTATCGCTGGACCCGGCGGGGCAGCCTGGTCTAGTCTAGGAAAATAAGCCCTTCCGCATGCCCGAGCTCTTTGAATCCGTCCATCAGTCCAGTCGGCAGCTCCCTTCCCGGTTTACGGGAGAGGGCTGGGGTGGGGAGGGCGGCACCCAACCAACCTCCGCCCTTTGTCCGAACGCCCCACCCGTTCTAAGGGCTAAAAGCTTA